>NZ_AP024718.1:600000-940000 GCF_030294985.1 Methylomarinovum tepidoasis | reverse complement strand
CGAGGCCAAATGTTCAGTTCCTGGAAGATCTCCACCGATCCCAGCGCCAGCGCCAGGGCCCGATCCCCAGCGGGGGAATTCCATTTCGCCTCCGGGGTCTGGCTTTCCACCAGCGCCACCTTCAATCCCGTCGGCTGCAGCGCCAGGGCCAGGCTGGCGCCGGCCAGACCGCCACCGACGATGACGACGTCGTATTCCTCAGTCACGGGCCGCCTCCATCACCGCCTCGATGGCTTCCACCGTTTTCGGTACCGCCGCGGTCAGCACCTCGCAACCATCCTCCGTCACCAGCACGTCATCCTCGATGCGGATGCCGATGCCGCGCCAGCGTTTGTTGACCTGCTTGCAATCCCTGCTTATATATAGGCCCGGCTCTACGGTCAGCACCATGCCCGGCTGCAGTTCGCGCCATTCGTCCCCGACCTTATAGTGGCCGACGTCGTGCACGTCCATGCCGAGCCAGTGGCCGGTGCGGTGCATGTAGAAGTCCTTGTAGGCCTTCTTCTTGATCAGCCGCGAGGGGCGGCCTTCGAGCAGCCCCAGCTTCACCAGCCCTTTGGTGAGCACCTTCACCGCCGCCTCGTGGGGCTCGTTCCAATGGTTGCCGGGCCGGACCTTGTCGATCGCCGCCAGCTGGGCCTCGAGCACCAGTTCGTAGAGGGCCCGCTGAGGGGAACTGAAGCGGCCATTGACTGGGAAGGTCCGGGTGATGTCGGCGGCATAACAGTCGTATTCGGCACCGGCGTCGATGAGGAGCAGATCACCGTCGCGCAGCTGGGCGTCGTTGTCGGTGTAATGGAGGATACAGGCATTGTCGCCGCCGGCGACGATGCAGGGATAAGCCGGCGAGCGGGCGCCGCCGCGCATGAATTCGTGCACCAGCTCCGCTTCGATCTGATACTCGTACAACCCCGGCCGGCAGACCTGCATGGCCCGCACATGGGCCCGGGCCGAGATCTCCATCGCCCGTCGCAACGCCGCGATCTCTTCATCTCCTTTGACAAGGCGCATCTCGTGCAGGTCGCGGTCGGGATCGACGATCTCCTCTGGCGCCCGCACGCCCTTGCGCGCCTGGGCCTTGACCGCCTGGAGCCAGCCCGCCAGCTTGCGATCGAAACCGGCCTCCCGCCCCAGGGCATAATGCAGCCGGGTGCGGTTGGCCAACAGCTCGGGCATCACCTCGTCGAGCTGCTCGATGGCGAAGGACTGATCGGCGCCGTACTGCTTGCGCGCCCCCTTGAGGCCGGCATGGCGGCCCTCCCAAATGGCCTTGTGCGGATCGTATTCACGACAGAACAGCACGTACTGCCCCTTTTTGCGGCCGGGCAGAAACACCGCCACCGCATCAGGCTCAGGGAAGCCGGTCAGATAGTAGAAATCGCTGTCCTGGCGATAGGGGTAGTCCACGTCACGACTGCGGGGACGGGACAGGGCGGAGGCGAACACGGCGACCTCGTCGGCCCCCAGACGCGCCAGATAAGCGGCCCGGCGGCGGGCGAATACCTCAGGATTCATTCCCGGCCTCCCGCTCATACCTCAGCGCCCCTTCGGTAAAGATCAGCTGGGCGCCGACGCGCAGATACTCCACCAGCTCGGCGAAGGCCCGCTCGTCCTCCTCGCCTTCCGCATCCGGATTCAGCTGGGCGATGGCCTGAAAGTCGCGCAGGATCTCCTGGATCTGCGCCGGCCACGATTGCCGCCTACTGAGCCCCAAGCCGTAAAGAAAACCCTGACACCACTGCGCCAGCGCCTGCGCCCGGTCCGGCAGCGGGGTTTCGTCATCGGGCAGCAGGGGCTGGAAACGGAGACTGTCGTCTTCAAGCGCCTTGCGGGTGGCCACAAACAAGGGTCGAAGCCGCCCGGCCACACCGGCCTCGACAGCCGGTTCGTCGTCCAGAGCGGCAATGGCCCGGTCCGCCGGGGTGTTCACGTCGCCGCAGAGCAAGCCGCTCCAAAGGCCGTGAGCCTCGGCCGCGGAACACGGATGGCCGGCGGCCGCCAGGGCGGCGTCGAATTCGGTATAGGCATCGGCTTTGGTCATGTCTCCACTCAATCGTTGCGATGTCTTATGCTAGCATTAGTCTTTAATCGCTTGAAACCGGCCCGCCCGTGACATCGGTATCCGATCCGGAACAGGAATTGGCCCGTCTGGCCGCACAGCTCGACCAACTGGCCACACTGTGCCAGCAGCTGCGGGCGGAAAACCGCGCCCTGCGGGCCGAACGCGACCGGCTGCTGGCCGAGCGCGAGCAATTCGACCAACGCACCCGGGCGGCGCGGCAGCGGGTCGAAGCCATGCTGGAACGGCTGCAGGCCTTGAGCCGGACATGAGTGGCGAAGATCTGATCAGCGTCAAGATCCTCGGCCGGGAATATCGTCTCCGCTGCGCCGCGGACGAACGCGACGCCCTGCTTGCCGCCGCCGCCCGCCTCGACCGGGAGATGCGGCAGATCCAGAGCCACTCCCAACTCATCGGCAACGAACGGGTGCTGCTGATGGCCGCCCTCAACATCGCCCACGAGCTGGTGCAACTGCAGCGTGCAAACGACGATCTGCGCCGCCGGCTGACGCAGCAGGCCCAGAACTTGAACCGGATCGTCACCCGAATTCTGCAAGAACAAGAAGATACATCCTGACCCAGGGCAATCGCATGAATATACCTCATGAAATTGACTTGCAGATTATGAGGTTTTCTCCCTGAGCACCAGTGCCTACTATCGGACTCAGCTATTCGGATGAACGTAGCGTTCATGCGATTGCCCTGCCGGCATCGACAAAACCGCCTCCAGCCTTTACAGTGGCGGTAACCGACGACTGAGGTCCCTCCTTTTGAGTCCCCCCCTCGATCAACTGTACCAACGCCTCGACGCCCTGCAGCAGGAGATCCGCCGCGAGCTGCAGCAGGCCCAGCACCGTTTCGCCTACCGCCTGGAGCGTGGCAAGGTGATCTTCGACCGGGAGCGGCGCACCGCTCTCAAACCGGGGCTGGGGGAATTCGCCGCCTACCTGTTCGGGGCCGAGATTAAGCACGTGCTCACCGCGCCGGTGATCTATTCGTGCATCGTGCCGGCGGTGATCCTGGATGCCTGGGTCAGCACCTACCAGGCCATCTGTTTCCCGGTCTGGGGCATCCCCAGAGTGAAGCGGGCGGACTACATCGTCATCGACCGTCATTACCTTCCCTATCTCAACCCGCTGGAGAAGCTCAATTGCGTCTACTGCGGCTATTTCAACGGCCTGATCGCCTACGTTCAGGAAATCGCCGGCCGCACCGAGCAGTACTGGTGCCCCATCCGTCACGCCCACCATCCCCGCACCGTCCACAGCCGCTATCCTCTGTTCGTCGATTACGGCGATGCCGAAGGCTTCCGCGACAAACTCCGATACCTGCGCCGCCACTTCGATCCGGCGCCCTGGCGCTGATCCCCCGATGGCTGTGTTAAGCTTCACACCAAGGTCATCATGAAGCTGCCGTCATGCCGCCGAATCTCGTCCGCCATTTGAGCATCAAAGCGCTCGGCGGCACGATACTGGTTGAACTCAGCGCCCTGCTGCTGGTCCACGTCCTGGACGAGTATCATCTGACTCTGACCCAGGCCCGGGAGCGCAGCCGCCTGACCGCCCACTACGTCGCCCACGATCTGGAACGGCGTTTCTACGGTATCGAGCAGATGTTCCTGGGGATCGAGGATCTCCTGACCGTGCTCGGCGATTCCCCGCAGGCCCGAACGATCGTCGAAGCGGCGCTGAAGGACCGTCAGCGGCGCGAGACCGACTTCATGGATCTGCTGGTCGTGGATACCCAGGGCCGCATCCGCCACTGGACCGGCACCGGCACGCCCCCCTCGGTCACCGACCGCAGCTACGTCACCGCCCACCTGCAGGACCCCGCCAGCCAATGGTTCGTGGGCCCACCGCAATGGTCCAAAGTCCACCAGGGGCAGCGTTTCTTCGCCGTCAGCCGCGCCTTCCGGGAGCCGGACGGCCGCCTGCGCCACACCCTCGTTGCCATCCTGGATCTGCAGACCCTGCCCCGCGCCTATGCCGAACCCGCCCTCGACAACCTGCAGATCCAGCTGGAGAGCAGCACCGGGGAAGTCTATTTCACCGTGGGAGGGATTTCCCGGCCCCGCTGGGAACATCCCAGCGCCTGGTTCGGCATCGACGACACGCTCGGAACCACCACTGCCGTCCCCGGCACGCCCCTCTGCGTCCAGGCCCGTCTAGGCACCGACGCGGTCCTGAGACCGTGGCTGGCGAACACCGCCGTCAGCCTCTCCCTGTGGCTCCTCCTCAGCCTCGCCATGTTCACCGCCTTCCGCCATATCATCCGCCAACAGGACCGGCTCGACTTCCTCGCCACCACCGACGCCCTCAGCCGCCTGAACAACCGGGGCCATTTCATGGCCCTGGCCCGGAACCTGTTCACCCAGAGCCGCCGCTACGACCAGCCGCTCTCGACCCTGGTGCTCGACATCGACGACTTCAAGCAAGTCAACGACCGTTACGGCCACGCCCAGGGGGACCGGGCGATCCAGGCCGTCGCCCACCTGTTGCGCGAGCACTGCCGCGACAGCGATCTGGTCGGGCGGATGGGCGGTGAGGAATTCGTCATGCTGCTGCCCAACACCACCGTAACCGGCGCCCTGGCCACCGCCGACAAGTTACTGAAAGCGGTGGAAGAAACACCGCTGGGTGACGATGAGCCGTTTTCCATCACCGTCAGTATCGGCGTCAGCGGCCGGACGGCGGCAGATACCGATCTGGAGTCCCTCATCAATCGCGCCGACCAGGCCCTCTACCGGGCCAAACGGGCCGGCAAGAACCGCGTCGAACAACTGGCCGTCCCCCATCCGTGAACCCCTTGGAAAGTTATCAGCCGCTCCTGGACGTCCTGCCCGCCTCCCTGCGCCCCTGGGGACGAACGCTGTCCCGGCAGCTGGCCGACGCTCTGGCGCCGCAGCGGCACGGCGATCTGCGCCAGTGGCAGCGGCTGCTGGCGGAGCTGCCCCGCCCTGCGCCATCGTCGCTGGCACTCGCCGCCCCGACCGTGAGCATCGGCGCCCCGACGGACTGCGATGCCGAAACCCGCACGGCCCTGGAAGCCGCCCTGCGCCGGCTGCACCCCTGGCGCAAGGGACCGTTCGAGGTGTTCGGCATCCACATCGACGCCGAATGGCGTTCCGATTTCAAATGGGCCCGGCTGGAGCACGCCATTTCCCCGCTGGCAGGCCGCCTGGTCCTCGACGTCGGCGCCGGCAACGGCTACTACGCCCTGCGGATGCTGGGGGCGGGCGCGGCCCGGGTGATCGGCATCGACCCGACCCTGCGTTACGTGTTCCAGTTCCTGGCCCTCAAGCATCTTGCCGGCGATCTGGCGGCGGACATCCTTCCCCTGGCCCTGGAGGGCCTGCCGCCGAAGCTGCAGGCCTTCGACACCGTGTTCTCCATGGGGGTCCTCTACCACCGCCGCTCGCCCTTCGACCACCTGTTCGCCCTCAAGGACTGCCTGCGCCGCGGTGGCGAGCTGGTGCTGGAAACCCTGGTGATCGAAGGGAAAGAAGGCGAGGCGCTGGTGCCCCGGGACCGTTACGCCAGGATGCGCAACGTCTGGTTCATTCCCAGCGTGGCGACCCTGAAAGGCTGGCTGGCGCGGGCCGGCTTCGACCGTATCCGCTGCATCGACGTCAGCCGCACCACCCCGCAGGAACAACGCGCCACTGACTGGATGCGGTTCCAGTCCCTGGCCGACTTCCTCGATCCGAACGATCCCGGCCGTACCGTCGAGGGGTACCCCGCCCCGCGCCGGGCCATCCTGCTGGCGGAGAAACCATGAACTTGTTCGAACGCAAAATCCAAGTCACCGACGACAAGGCCGTCACCAGCGTGTGGGCGGTCCCGGACGGCTATGACCGCCACCGCGGCCTGATCCTGGCCCACGGCGCCGGGGCCGGCATGCACCATCCGTTTATCACCTTCGTCCACGAACAGATAGCGACGCGGGGGCTGCTGACGGTCAAATTCAACTTCCCCTACATGGAGGCGGGACGCAAGGCGCCGGACCGGGCGCCGCTGCTGCAGGCGACCTGGAAAGCGGTCATCGCAGCGCTGCGCCGGGACCGGGAACTGGCCCCGCGCCAACGCTTTCTGGCCGGCAAGAGCATGGGCGGGCGCATCGCCTCGCTGCTGGCGGCCGAAGGCGAGCCCTGCGACGGCCTCATCTTTCTCGGCTATCCTCTGCACCCGCCGGGCAAGCCGGAGAAGCTGCGCGCCGACCACCTGTCCCGCATCCCCTGCCCCATGCTGTTCATCCAGGGCGACCGCGACCGCCTCTGCGACCTCGCCCGCCTGCGCGACGTCCTGAAAACCCTGAAGGCACCGGCCACCCTCCACGTCATCAAAGGCGGCGATCACTCTTTCAAGGTGCCCAAACGCTCCGGCCGAACGGAAACGGAAGTCTGGGAGGAGATCGTCGAGGTCATGTCCGCCTGGATCACTGGGTTGACCACGGATTGACCACGATCAATTCCGGAATCTCGAAATCCCGCGCGTTGCGCGTTACCAGACGCAACTCATGGTGCAACGCCGTCGCCGCCAACAGGCTGTCGACAGCCGGCAGAGTCCGCCTGGACCCGGCCAAAAGCTGTCCCCAACGTTCCGCCACCCCGTGATCGACGCTCAACAACCGGTCCTCGAACCATGCGGGCAGCTCCATTTCCAACCACAATCGCAGTCGCTCCTTTTTCGGGCCGTCCGCCAGCTTTTCCACGCCTTTGCGAATCTCCCCCACGCTGAGCACGCTCAAATGCAGCGCCACGTCGGGCACCTGTTCCAGCCAGCCGATCACCTGGGGCGCTGGATTGGGTTTGACGACTTCGCACACGACATTGGTGTCGAGCAGATAACTCACAGATCGATGTCCCGTGGCGGCGTTTTGTCACGTTCGATTGTCAGATCAACCTCTCGCAGTGGCGACTGGCGCAGGAATTCGACCAGCGACGGCTTGCGCTTCAACAACCGCTCGTAATCCTCATGGGAAAGCACCACGACCGCCCCTTCGCCGCGGACGGTGATTTCCTGGGGCCCCTCCTTGCGGGCCCGCTGAACCAAGGCGCTCAATTTGGCCTTGGCGGTTTGCAGCTGCCATCGGTTTCGGATTTTCATAGGGTACATTCAAACTAGTCTGACTAGTCTAGTCTAGGTCAAGTGGCTCAGACTGTCCACAATGCCGGGCCCACCAGTCCGCCACCACCATGCACTCCAATCCGAAGGGCAGATAACCGGCATAGCCCAGCGCCGGCATCTCGAAGATCCTGAACCGGCCCACCCAGGGCACGTGATAGACCCATTTGGGCCAGCTCCAGTAGTTCCACATCTCCCAGAAGAAACCGCAGACCAGTGCGGCCAGCATCGGCACGGCAACGATCTCCCAGCGCCCTTCGCGCAGGGGATGGAAATAGCTCCGCTCGCCCAGCAACACCTGGAGGGAGACGAACAGCACCAGCGGCGCCAGCCACAACGCCGCGAACGATCCCTGCGGCCACACCCCGATGCCGACCAGGGTCAGACCGGCAAGACCAAGCCCCGCCCAGGCCCAGCGGCGGGGACGATACAGCCGCAGGGGCGGCAGCCCACAGGCAGGGCCGAAGAAAGCCCCGAGCAGCACCGTGGTGCTGACCACCGCCGGCAGCACGGTGGAGAACGGCAGGGTAGCGTGCCAGAAATACGCCCAGGCGCCCAGATTCTCCACTCCCAGGTACCGCCAGTTGCCGACGAAACCGTTGAGATATTCGAAGTACCACCAGAACAGGGCGCTCAGCGGAAACAAACCCAGCAAGAAGCGGGGACGATGGGTCAACAGGCACCAGCCGCGCCAGCACAGACACAGGGCGTTGACCACGGCGATGTAACCCAGCCACAGCGGCGTGAAGGTCCAGTCCCGCAGCGACCCCAGCCAGTCCGGCCGGGTCCAGGCCAGCCACCAGGCGACCGCCAGCCAGGCCAGCGCCGCCCAGCCCCAGCCCGGGAACGGTCGAATCCTTCGCGAAGGAGGGAGGCAGTACCGCAATAACCCTACCAGCATCCCGTAAAGACCGGCCTCCAGTACCGTCAGGAGCAGGAAAACAGGCCAGGAAAACGATGTTTCGGGCGGTGCCGGCGGCCGCGGCGGGAAACGGAGATAGTCCGACGGAGTCCCGCCGCCCCACCACACCCCGGCCAGAGGCAGCCCCGCCAACAGCAGCGTCAGGAGCACCAAATGAATCAACGGATTCGTGAGACGACTCACATTCAACTTCCGCGTGGATGAACTATGCTTCATATTACCCTGAACCGGATCGGCGGATGTTTCATGTTTTCCAGAGCCACAGGCTTCACCCTCATCGAACTGATGGTCACCGTGGCCATGGCTGCTATCGTGCTGACGGTGGGGGTGCCGAGCTTTCAGGCGCTGGTCAAGAACAACCGCCTGACCACCGCCGCCAACGAACTGGTCGGCGCCCTCAACCTGGCCCGCAGCGAGGCGATCAAGCGGGGGGTGCGGGTGACCGTCTGCAAAAGCGCTGACGGGGCAAGCTGCGCCACCAGCGGCAACTGGGAGCAAGGCTGGATCGTTTTCACCGATGAGGATAACGATGCGGCCTATGACAGCGCCAGCGAAACCTTGCTGCGGGTGCAGGAGGCTATTGAAGGGCAGCTCACCATGACCGGCAACACCAATGTCGCCGACTACATTTCCTATGTGGCCAGCGGCCGGAGCCAGCTCACTGGCGGCGGCTTCCAGGCCGGGACGATCACGATCTGCGACGACCGCAGCGGCAACGTGGGAAAAGACCTGGTTCTGTCCTCTACCGGCAAGATCCGTCTCGATACCGGAGTCAGCTGTCCATGAAACAGGAAACCGGTTTCACGCTTCTCGAAATCCTCGTCGCCGTCCTGGTGCTGGCCATCGGCCTGCTGGGTTTGGCCAAGCTACAAACCTTCGGCCTCCACAACAGCCACAGCGCCAACCTGCGTACCCAGGCCACCCTGCTGGCCTACGACATCACCGACCGGATGCGCGCCAACCGGGCGGCCTATCTCGACGCCACCGGCAATTACATCGATCCTCCTGCAGGCACCACCACCAAGCAGTGTGAATGGAACGGCACGGCCGTGGAAAACTGTACGCCTACGGAGATGGCTCAGTTCGACCTTGCTACCTGGCGCAATACGTTGGCCTCCAACCTACCCAGTGGCGTTGGAACGGTATGTCTGGATGCCACGCCAAACGATGGTGGCGACACCGACGGTGACGGCATTGTTGGAGCCACCGAATACGCTTGTGATGGTGCCGGCGCTGTCTATGCCGTCAAAATCTGGTGGGTGGACGAGTTCGACAGCGCCGGCGATCCAGTCATCAAACATTTCATGACCACCTTCCAACCATGAACGGTTCTCTCAAACAAGACGGCGTTTCCCTGGTCGAGATCATGGTGGCTCTGGTCGCCGGCCTGATTCTCACTGCCGGGGGGATTCAGATCTATGCCGCCAACAAGCAAACCTACCGCGTCGCCGATGCTTCGGCCAGAATCCAGGAAAACGCTCGCTTCGCCATGGAAATTTTAGGCCGTCAGTTACGTATGGCCGGATATCGCCAAGACGTGACACAAAGCACCACAGAAGCTTTTCCTGTACTTGATGGCGGGACGCTGAATGCTGCATTTTCCACCGCCGGTCAAATAATCAGCGGCACGGACGGTGCCATAGACAACATTACGATCCGATATCTTGGCAACGATGACGGCACGATCCAGACCTGCGCCGGCAGCACGGCATCTTCCGGCCAAATCATCAACCAGCGCTTCTTCATCAGCGATACGGTTCTGAAATGTGGATCTGAGATCTTTCAGCAGGATGGCGCTCAGGTCGTGGGCTACAATGCTCAACCTTTACTGCAGGGGGTTGAGAACATCCAAATCACTTACGGTATCGATAATAACGGCGACGGTACCGCCGACCGTTACGACCGAAGCACGAGGGTTGCGGATTGGAATCAGGTCGTCAGCGTCCGCATCAGCCTGCTGCTGCAATCCGAGGACAATATTACCACCGCCCCCCAACCCTACACCTTCAAAGGCGCCACCGTGACGCCGGCGGACCGCCGCCTGCGGCGGGTGTTCACCACCACCGTCGGCCTGCGCAACCGCCTGCCATGAGGAACGGGATGAAAACCTGCAAAAACTTTCAGACCGGCGCCGCCCTGATCGTCAGCCTGATGATGCTACTGGTGATGACCGTGCTCGGAGTCGCCGCCATGCAGACCAATCTGCTGGAAGAAAAGATGGCCGGCAACTTTCGGGATCACGATTTGGCTTTTCAGGCTGCCGAAATGGCACTGCGGAATGGTGAGGGTTGGTTGTCGACGTTGACGGTGGAACCGGCTTTCGCAGCCGAGGACGATTTCATAGACAAAGTATGGAAGACGGCAGAGTTGGAAGACCTGTTTACCGTGTCCCCCTGGTGGGAGGAAAACACGACGAATCCCTTTGCCTATGGTCAGGCTGTCCCCGGGCTCGGGGTCGTTCAATCCGATCCCGTTCGGGTCATTGAACGCGTCGCCTTCCTGAAAGACGGCTCCAGTCTGACCATCGGCCTGCCGCAGGACAGTTCGGGACGAGTCCTGTATCGGATTACCAGCCAGGGGACCGGTGGCACAGCTACGGCAAAAATCGTTCTGCAAAGCATTTACGCCAAGAGGTTCTGATCCGATGAAACGCTGGTCATCAACAGTTCTGCACTTTTGGTTTGCGGCGGGTTTCTCGCTAGCCACGTTCTATTCGGCAACCGTACCCGCGGCCGATCTCGACATTGCCCAGAAACCGTTGTTCCTGGCGAACCAGGTCGAGCCGATCGTGATGGTCATGCTGGACAACTCCGGCAGCATGAAGGATCCCATGTACGAGGGAAGCGGGTTGACTCTCGCCAATTTCGATCCGGCAAAAAGCTATTACGGCATCTTCGACAGCAGCAAAAATTACCAATACGATCCATCCATACCGGTCGACACTTCGGCTTACGGTGTCCCCATTTCTGCCAACGTGTCAGGGGCTTTCGTGGAATCCTCCTGCACCCCCTCCGCATCGGACACGACCTGTTGGAGTGGCAATTTCCTGAACTGGCTCACCACCAGACGGATAGACGCTTCCAGAATGGTCCTCGTCGGCGGTAAGGTCGAAAATCGCGCTGGTTTCGACTATCTCGGCAACGGCTCTCTGCAATACAAGATCTTGGGAAACAACGAGCGTTCCGATCGCACCATCACCGGCAGTTACGCAAACAGCAGCCAGTATTCCCCTATTCCAGACGGTGCCACGATCACCCTGGATTCCCCCGCCGATTCCGGAGCGATAAGGTCTTCCTATGATCCTTACGCGAAAATTCTGGTTCGGGGAGGACTGAGCGGTTTTCTGTACGACAGCAGCAACTCGGTCATCGGAGAATACGGCGAGGCTATGGTCAAAACCACCGTCGATGCTGCCAAGAACATTAAATCTTCCAGCTGGACCCACGTCACTTTCCAGCATAGTTACAGTACCACGCCGGTGGTGGTTGCCGGGGCGCCATCCTATAATGGCGGTGATCCGGGAACGGTACGGATCAAAAACGTCGATGCCACCGGTTTCGACATCGTGTTCCAGGAATGGCCTTACAAGGACGGCAACCACACCACCGAGACCATACCTTATCTGGTTGTCGAGCCGGGAAGTCATACTCTGGCCGGCGGGCTCAAAATCGTCGCCGACACGAAAAACACCAACAAAACTTATTACACCCGCTGCGGTGGAGGATCGGCAGGCAGTTTCGCCAGCGTCACCTTTCCATCCACTTTCTCTGCCACACCAGTAATCATCGCCACCGTGATCACTTACAACGAAACGGATACCATCGCCGTCCGCGTCAAGGACGTCACGGCTTCAGGTTTCCAGCTCGCTCTGGAAGAACAGGAAGATGGCGATTCCCATGCGACAGAGACAGTCGCCTACGTAGCCATCCAGCAAGGGCAGTTCAACGATGCCAGCCGTCCAATCCATCTGGATGCTGGTCGTGTATACAACGTCTCCAGCGCCAACAAAACCTTTTCCTTCAACATCGGCGCTGGCTTTTCTGGTACCCCAGCCCTGCTGGCTACCTTGAATTCCGTCAATGGTCCGGACACCGCGGTATTGCGCACCAAATCCGTAAATTCCACCGGGGCGACCCTTTTCGTCGAAGAGGAGCAATCCTGCGAGTCCGAAAGGAACCATACAAACGAAACCGTGGGCTATCTGGCGCTTTCCGGAACCAGTTCGGCCTACAACATCGCTGTGGTCGTCCCCACCCTGAAAGAAGGCATCCTCCAGCAGGTCAAGGACAAGGTCAGACTTGGGGTTTCGTTCTACCGCTACGATCCCAACCGCAGCGACATCTACAACGGCAACAAGATTCAGGGCGGAACTTTGAAGTTCAAGATCCCCAAGAATCCATTCGTTAAAAAGCCCACCGACCCGGCCCTGCCAGCCGACCAACAGGGCTACCGGGAACTGAGCGGTTATATCGGCACTCCCATAGAGCAAATCGTAGACGCCATCGAGCACTATCCCCTGGTCTGGGGCACCACACCGATTGCAGAAAACCTCTGGGAAGTCATCCAATACTTCGAGCAGGACGCCCCCTATTATCCGGCTGTGGTCTCCGGATTCGAAGATTTCGACCTGGCGGACACTTCCCATCCTGAACGGGATCCCTATTACCATCCGGTTCACGGAAAGATCATGGAGTGCACCAGCGCCAACGTCCTGATCTTCACGGACGGTTTTCCCTACAAGGATGCGGATATTCCTGCCGCACTGGTGGATTACGACGGCGATGGCAAGACAGCATCCAACTGTACGAGCAGTTCCAACAAAGACAAGGACTGTGCCAGTATGGATCTGGACGCCTGGGGGCACAACAACCTGGACGACGTGGCTTATTGGGCCTATTGCAACACATCCCAGGGATCCTGCATCGACGCCGCCACGGGCAAGGCCGGGAACCCTTCAAGGGATCTTCGTTCCGACATCAGCGGCGATCAATACCTTCGGATCGACACCGTCGGATTCGCCGGCGGTACCATCCGTCCCATCCTGCAGGACACGGCGGACAATGCCGGAGGGACCGCCTATGCCGCCGAGGACGGCCTAGCCTTGGCCCAGGCCCTGCAAAGCGTGTTCAGCAAGGTCGTGGGCGGTTCCGCCGCCGCCGTGGCTGTCAACTCCACCAGCCTGCAAAGCAACAGCAAACTGTACTTGGCCCGCTTTGACAGCAGTGACTGGTCCGGGAATCTGCTGGCGTTCAAGATCGAGGCGGATGGTTCCCTGGCTTATACCACCGATGCCAACGGCCTGATGATCCCAGACGCCAACGGCTGGCAAGCCTCGATTCCCTCGACTCGGGTAATCGTCTCCTATAATGGAATCTCAGGCACCCCTTTCCGGTGGAGCAATCTCAGTATCGACCAAAAGAACCTGCTGGATCCGAGCAATGCCAGCAATTCCACCAGTCCGGTCCTGGATTACCTGCGCGGGGACCAGAGCCAGGAGAGCAAGAATGGCGGCACTTTCCGCAATCGCAGCGGTCTGTTGGGAGACATCGTCCACTCGGCCCCGGTCTACGTGGGACCACCTTCCTTCCCTTATCCCGATGACATGGAGGGCACGGCCTATCCGTATTCCAGTTTCAGGACGAGCCACGCGAGCCGCAATCCCATGATCTACGTCGGCGCCAACGACGGCATGCTGCACGCCTTCGACGCCGCCACGGGAGAGGAAAAGTTCGCCTACGTTCCCAAGGTGGTGTACAACCGTCTCCAAGCGCTCACCGATCCGAATTATGTTCACCAATACACGGTGGACGCTCCCCCCACGGTGGTCGATGCCTTCTATGGAAGCGCCTGGCACACCGTTCTGGTTGCCGGATTGCGGGGTGGGGGACAGGGCATTTACGCCCTCGATGTCACGGATCCCGCGGCATGGGATACCGAAAGCAACGGCGCTACCCACGTGCTCTGGGAATTCACCGATAATAACGATACTGATTTGGGCTACACCTTCAGCCGTCCCAACGTCGTCCGCCTGTACAATGGCGACTGGGCCGCTGTTTTCGGCAACGGATATGATAATACTGAGGCGGACAGCCATGCCTCCACCAGCGGCAATGCCGTGCTCTACGTGGTCCGGTTGTCGGATGGCGCCCTGATCAGAAAGATCGACACCGGAGTCGGGACGAGCGATTCGGCCAGCGGCGGCAAACCCAACGGTCTGGCCACGGTCGCTCCCGTAGATGTCGACGGCGATGCTGTCGCCGATTACGTCTACGGCGGCGATCTCTACGGCAATCTTTGGAAGTTCGATCTGACCGATTCTGATCCTGGCCAATGGGATGTCGCCTACAAGAGCGGGAGTCAGGCCCAGCCATTGTTTACCGCCTGCAGTACAGCTCCCTGCACGGACTCCAACCGCCAGCCGATCACCGCAAGACCCCGGGTGGCCAGACATCCCAGTGGCAGTGGCTACCTGGTGTTTTTTGGTACCGGAAAGTATTTTGAAAACGGCGACAATTCTTCGCTCGCCCAATTGACCCAGAGTCTCTATGCCATCTGGGATAAGGATGAAAGCAGTTTGACCAGTTTCGACCGCAATGACCTGCAACCGAGGAAAATCCTGGCTGAGGTCAGCGATTTCGGCTTAAATCTTCGCCTGACTAGCGGGATCAACGATGATGCTGCTGATGGCGGTGGGGAGATCGACTGGAACACCCAACTGGGCTGGTACCTCGATCTGATCAATACCCAGGGCGGCAACACCGACAACCAAGGAGAACGGGTCGTCACCGAGCCGATCCTGCGCGGCAACCGGGTGATTTTCACCACATTGGTGCCTTCGGAGGATCCCTGTAGCGCCGGAGGCAGCGGGTGGATCATGGAACTGGATGCGGTGCAGGGTACGCGCCTACCCTCTTCGCCCTTTGACCTCAATGGCAACGGCGGCTTTGGCAACGATGATCTTGTTCAGGCGATATGGGATGTCAACGGGGATGGTACTGTGGATGCCGATGATGCTGTTCCTGTATCTGGAATTCAATCCACAGTGGGGATTCCTTCCTCTCCTGGGATTGTCTCAATGGACGACAACAAAGAAAAGAAATATATCAGTGGTTCTTCGGGCAATGTTCAACCATTGACGGAGAAGGCAGGTTCTGCAAAAACTGGCCGTCTGTCCTGGCGACAAATCATTACGGAGTGACCATGAAAACCAAAGGCTTCACCCTCATCGAACTGATGATCGCCGTCGCGATTGCCGCCATCCTGGCGGCGATCGCCTACCCCAGCTATCTTGAGCAGGTGCGCAAGAGCCGAAGATCCGACGCGATCGCAGCGCTGCTGAAAACCGCCCAGGTGTTGGAGCGCTGTTACACCGAGTACAACGCCTACAACGACACCAGTTGCCCGGCGGTGGACGACAGTGACAATACCAAGCTCGCCACTGCCTACACCGGCACTGACGAGGGCTATTACACCCTCTCTGCCACTACCCTTACCGCCACCGCTTTCACCCTGCAGGCCGCCCCCCAGAACGACCAGGCCAACGACAAATGCGGCAAGCTCACTTTCGACCACATTGGTCAGAAGGGCATTCAGGATGCCGCCAGTGGTGTCACGGTCGCTGACTGTTGGTGATCCATTCAGGGTTTCAATCGCCCGAAAACGCCGCAAACGATTCCCAGTCGATTTCCACCCCCTCGACCGCTGCGACCTGCTGCCGGCCCTGCAGCTCGCGCACCTCGGGAACGCCATAGCGCCCGTCTTCCAGGCGGTAGATGGTCACGATCCGGTCCACCGGATGCACCAGCCAGTATTCCCGCACCCCGGCGCGTTCGTAAACGACGCGTTTTAGGATGTGATCGTGGCCGGCGGTGGCCGGTGACAGCACCTCCACGATCCAGTCCGGCGCCCCGCGGCAGCCGCGCGCGTCCAGCTTGCCGGGATCGCAGACCACCGACAGATCCGGCTGCACCACGGTGTCGATCTCGTCGTCGGCCTCGTTCCCCTTCGGCAGACGCACGTCGAAGGGGGCGATGAACGCCCGGCAGGGATGGCCCACCAGGGCGTTGGCCACCTGGCGGAACAGCTCGCCGAGCACTTCCTGATGAATCCGGGAAGGCGCCGGGGCCATGGCGTAGGCCACGCCGTCGATCAGCTCGTAGCGGACATCGTCCCGCCAGCGGCGGTATTCCCCGTAGGTATGGCGGACATTGTCGCGTTTGGGCAAGCTCATGGCGCATCTCCTCAAAAAATGGCCTGCGGTCAATTGTAAGCCCATTCCTGCCACAGCAATATCCCGATGCCGACGGCGATCTGCCCCAGGAACACGCCGCCGACGGCCGTTCCGAGCCGCCAGCCGCCGATGACCGCCGCCATGCCGCCTTTCACCAGGGTGTTGACCACCGCCGCCAGCAGGATCCCCCGCACCGCCACCGCCAGCAGCGCCGGATCCTCCGCCAGCCGTGTCAGCGACAGGGTGATGGCGTCCACGTCGGTCAACCCCGACAGCGCCGCTGTCAGATAGACCCCGGCCGCACCGATCCACTGGCGCAGCACCTGGGTCAACCACAGGATGAAGGCGAGAAAGAGGCCGAATCCCAAGGCGGTGTCCAGCTCGAAGGGATTGTGCAGCCCGATCTGGGCACCGGAGACCCCTGCCTGCCCTGCCCGCCGGTGCACCAATTGCCAGGATGCCAGATAACCGGCCACGGCCATGGCCAGCAGCGGCGCGGCCAGAAGCTGCGTCAACGGGGGCCGCAGCAGCAGGGTGATGACCAGGATGCGCACGAACATGGTGGTGGAGGCGATGACGATGCCGCCCGCCAGCAAGCGCTCGCTTCCCGGCTGCAGGCGGGCCAGTCGCGACAGGTTCAAGGTCACGGCGGTGGAGGAAACCAGCCCGCCCAGCAGGCCGGTCAGCAGGACGCCCCGGCCGGGACCGGCGATCTTGATGGCGAAATAGCCCAGAAAGGAGATCGCCGAGATCAGCACCACCATCCACCAGATCTCGTAGGGGTTGAGGGCGTTCCAGGGATCGAAGGTCCGGTTCGGCAGAATCGGCAGCAGCACCACCGAGATCAGCAGCAGCTTGAGGACCGCCTGCAGCTCCTCCGGCGACAGCCGCCGGATCCAGGCATGCAGCACCGGCTTGGTGCCGAGAACGATGGTGGCGATGACCGCAGCGGCGGCGGCCAGTTTGATGTGCGGCGTCATCGTCAGCGCCCCCAGGACGAAAGCGATGAAGACCGCCACCTCGGTGGTGATCCCATATTCCCCGGTCTTCTGGGCCTCCACGTGGGTGACCGCGGCGATCAGCACCCCCAGACCGGCAAAAGCCAGGGTGATCACCCACAGGCTGGACTCGTGCGCCAGCAGCATCGTCAGGGCGCCGAGCAGGGCGATGAGACCGAAGGTGCGGATGCCGGCGATGCGCCGCCCCGGCTCCAGTTCGCGCTTGGACCAGCCCCGCTCCAGGCCGATGAGAAACCCCAGCGCCAGGGCGATCAGCAGATTGCGGAACAGGATCAGATAGTCTTCCATGGCGTCTCCCGGAAAATGCCCGAACCTCAGCATAGCGTTTGCCCGACCGGCGGCGCAAACCTACAATGCCAGGGAAAACATTACGGAGGAGCGCCCATGGATCCGCACGAACCGCTTTCACCCGATCAGCTTTACCGTGCCTGCGACCCGGCCGACTTCCCCTTCTCCACCACCGAGGAACTGCCCGACGTTCCCCTGGTGTTCGATCAGCACCGCGCCATGGAGGCGCTGGATTTCGGCGTGGACATGGCCGATCCCGGCTTCAACGTCTTCGTTCTCGGTCCCACCGGCGTCGGCAAGCAGACCGCGGTCACGGACGTGGTGAACCAGCGGGCCGCCCGGCGGCCGGCGCCTCCGGACTGGTGCTACCTGCACAACTTCAAGGACCCGTTCAAACCCAAACGGCTGCGATTGCCCGCCGGGCACGGCCGCCGGTTGCAGCAGGACATCCAGGAACTGATCGACGAGCTGCGCACCGCCATTCCGGCCGCCTTCGAGGGTGAGGAATACCGCGCCCGGGTGGAGGAATTGGAGCAGTCCGCCCGCGAGCGCGAAGCCAAGGCCATCGAGGAACTGCGTCAGAAGGCCCGGGAGAAGGGCATCGCCCTGCTGGAAACCCCCACCGGATTCGCCTTCGCCCCCCTGACCCATGAAGGCCAGGTGATGCCGCCGCAAGTCTTCAATCAGCTGCCACCGGAGGTACAGAAGCAGATCGAATCCACGGTCGCCGAACTGCAGCAGGAACTGCAAAAGGTAGTGCGCCAGTTCCCCGCCTGGCGCAAGGAAATGCGTGAGAAGCTGCGCCAGCTCAACCGCCAGGTCACCCAGAACGCCGTCGGCCATCTGATCGAGGACCTGCGGGAGAAGTACCGGGAGTTCGAGGGCGTGCTGACCCACCTGGAGGCGATCCAGCAGGACATCGTCGATCATCTGGAGGACTTCCTGCCCCAGCCGGCCCCGCCCATCCCGCTACCCTTTCTTATCAACCGGGCCGAGGAACGCCTCAAGCACTACCGGGTCCACCTGCTGGTGGATCACAGCGAAACCCGCGGCGCTCCAGTGGTCCACGAAGCGCTCCCCAACCATACCAACCTGATCGGCCGTATCGACTACCGCGCCTTTATGGGCACTCTGGTGACCGACTTCTCCATGATCAAACCCGGCGCCCTGCACCGGGCCAACGGCGGCTTCCTCATCCTCGACGCCCGCAAGGTCTTGCTTCAGCCCCACGCCTGGGACACCCTCAAACGCACCCTTCAGGCCGGCGAGATCCGGATCGAATCGCTGGAACGCACCCTGAGCCTGATCAGCACCGTGCCTCTGGAGCCGGAGCCGATCCCGCTCAACGTGCGGGTGATCCTGCTCGGCGACCACCTGCTCTACTACCTGCTCGACGCCCTTGACCCCGAATTCCGCGACCTGTTCAAGGTCGCCGCCGATTTCGAGGAGGATCTGCCCCGCAGCCCGGAAACCCACCGGCTCTATGCCCGCGTGCTCGCCACCCTGGCACGCAAGGAGAAACTGCTGCCGCTGGCGCGCGACGCGGTCATCCGCATGGTGGAGCAGGGAGCGCGCGAGGTGGGAGACGCCCACAAGGTCAGCGTCCATCTGCGCGGCGTCACCGATCTGCTCAAGGAAGCCGACTTCCGCGCCCGCCAGGCCGGCCGCGGGCACATCACCCAAGCCGACGTGGAGGCGGCCATCGACGCCCGCATCGACCGCAACAGCCGCTTGCGCGAGCGCATCCAGGAACTGATCGAGCGCGACGTGCTGCTGATCGACACCGAAGGCAGCCAGGTGGGCCAGATCAACGGCCTGTCGGTGATTTCTCTCGGGGACTTCAGCTTCGGCCGCCCGTCGCGGATCACCGCCACCGCCCGTCTCGGCGACGGCAAAGTCATCGACATCGAGCGCGAAACCGAGCTGGGTGGCGCGATCCATTCCAAAGGGGTGATGATCCTGGCCAACTTCATGGCCGCCCGCTACGCCCGGATCCAACCCCTGTCCGTGGCCGCCAGCCTGGTGTTCGAACAGTCCTACGGACCGGTGGAGGGCGACAGCGCCTCGCTGGCAGAACTGTGCGCGCTGTTGTCGGTGTTGGCCGATCTGCCGCTGCGCCAGGATCTGGCGGTGACCGGCTCGGTCAGCCAGCATGGCAAGGTCCAGCCCATCGGCGGAGTCAACGAGAAGATCGAAGGCTTTTTCGACGTCTGCCGTCGCAAGGGGCTGACCGGCACCCAGGGGGTCGTCATCCCCCAGGCCAACGTCCAGAACCTGATGCTGCGCCAGGACGTGGTGACAGCGGCCCGTGACGGCAAATTCCGCATCCACGCCGTCGCCACCGTGGATCAGGCCCTGGAGCTGCTGCTCGGCGTACCCGCCGGGGAACGCGGTCCCGACGGCCGCTTCCCACCCGAGACGGTCAACGGCCGGGTGGAGCGGCAGCTCCAGGAATTCGCCGAACTGCGGCGCCGCTTCGCCAAGAGCAAGGATCAGGACAATCGCGGGGGCAAAGAGGCATGAGCCGGATCATCGTCGCCATCGACCTGAGCTGCCGTCAGTACCGGGCTTTGGAGATCGGCGCCCGCCTGGCGCTGATCCAGCGCCGCGAGCTGACGGTGCTCCTCATCGAAAGCGTGGACCTGCAGCGGGCCGCCGAATTGCCCTGGGTGCGGGAAATCGACCGCCTGTCGGCCAACCTGCAACCTTTCGACGCCCAAAGGCTGCGGCACTGGTGGCAACAGCGCCGTCGGGAAATCGAACGCTGGCTGTCCCGCCACGCCCAGCCGGGACGGCTGCGGATCGAAACCGGCCGCTATCCGGAGACCGCCCTGGCCTGGAGCCGGGACAGCGACCTGCTGGTGCTCGCCACCCCGGCATCATCCACCGCCCAGACCCAGCCGCCGGTCTGGGTCTGGTACGACGGCAGCGAGGCGGGGAAACGGGCTTTGCGGCTGGCCCGGGAACTGGCCGCCGCCGAAGGCTGTCCGCTGAGGGTCGTCGCCCCGCTCCAGCAGCATCCCGAACTGCCGGAAGCGGTGGTGCCGGTTCCTCCCGAACAGCTGGCCGACTTCCTCGCCGGCCGGGAATGCAGCGCCGTCGTCTGCCCCCGCAGTCAACCCCGGGCCGCGCGGTTACCGCAGGTGGCGCGCTGCCCGGTACTGCTGGTGTAGCGGGTTCACACCCACTTGCGGGCGCGGTTGAATGCCTCGTGAAAGTCGAAGTAGACCGGTTTCTCGGTCTGCAGCAGGTCGCGCAGCATGGCGTTCTGAATCTTGTACTTGAGGTTGCCGACCGCCAGCGGCCCCACCGCCACCGCGCCGGGACTGTTGGGGGCGGTGCTCAGCGGCGTCCCCATGTCGCGGGGTTTGACGCCGGCGATCCCTGCCGGCGGCACCGCGTTGACGTCGCCGACCACCTTGAGGCGGCGGGCGTCTTCGAGGATCTCCTCGTCGAGAACCTGGATTCCGGCCTTGGTGGTGTTGAAGATGATGTCCGCCCGCGCCACCAGCCAGGCTTTGCTGGCCCCGGAGCTGGCGAAGGTGCCCTTGATGTTGCAGCCGCAGCGGCGGCTGTATTCCGAGGCGATCTGCATCGCCGTATCCAGGCTCAGGTGATCGACGATGGTGACGTCGGCCCCCGCCAGGGCGGCGATGACGCCGGTGGAAATCCCCACCGGCCCGGTGCCGCCGAAGACGATGGCGCGGCAGCCTTGCATTTCCAGCCCGTGCTTTTCCTTGAGCTGCTTTTCCACCGCCGCCACCAGCGCCGTGGCGGTGGTGAAAGCCCCGGACGGATCGGCCAGGACGGAGACCTCGAAGGGCGGCACCATCGCCTTTTTGGCGGTTTCCATCATGTCGAGGGCGAGGCCGATGTCGCGGCCGCCGATGAAGATGGCGGTCCGTTTCACCCCGGAAGGTCCGCGGGAAAAGATGATGTCCTGGGTCAGCCCGTAAACCTGGTCCGGTTCGACGCTGGCGTGGGGGAAGATCATGTCGAAACCGGCATCGACCGCCATGTTGATGTCGAACGGGCTCACCTGGGGCCGGGGGCTGAGCATGTGGAGTACGGTGCGCGTGGTCATCGGAATTATCCTCGTTCGGCTTGCACGATTTCCCGGGCCGTGGCGAAGGCCTCGTCGAAGGCGAGATAGACCGGCTTTTCGGTTTCACGCATCTGCCCGAGCAGACGGGCGTGGGTCTGGTATTTGACGTTGCCGATGGCAAGCGCCCCGATGCCTACCGCCCCCGAAGGGGAATCCTCGATCGGCGCGCCGTCGGCCTGCGGATCGATGCCGGCGATTCCCGGCGGCGGCACCGCATTGACGTCGGCGGCGACCATCAGCTTCGTGGCGGCCGCGACCTGCTCGGCGGTCAGCAGCTGAATGCCGGCCGCTCCGGTGGCGAAGATGACCTCGGCCTCCGGCAGCAGCTCCGGCAGTTTGTCGTTGCCCAGCCCCTTGATGCGGGTCTGGCTCTGACCGAAGAACTCGTTGCACAGTTTCGCGATGCGCTCGGACTTTTCCTGCTGGCGGCCGAGAATGCTCACGTCGCAGCCGGCCTTGGCGCACAGGACCGCGGCGATCTGGCCCACGGGACCGGTGCCGGCGAGAATCAACACCTTGCGGCCGCTCAGGGTGGTGTCGAACTTGTCCTTAAGTTCACGCTCGGCGGCGGCAACCATGGCGGCGGCGGTGGTGAAAGCGCCGGAGGGATCGGCCAGGACCGAAATCTCGAAAGGCGGCACCATCGAGGTGCGGGCGATCCCGAGCATCTTCATCGCCGCCTCGGGATCGCGCCCGCCGATGAAGGCGGCGGTGCGCTTGACGCCTTTGGGTCCACGGGAGAAGATCGCATCCTGGATCAGGCCCTGAACCTCGCCTTCTTCCACCTGCAGGTACGGCATGGTCACCTGCCAGCCGGCATCCTGGGCCATGTTGACGTCGAAGGGGCTGAGATTCTTCTCCGTGGTGAGCATGTGAAGGATGTAGGGTTTTTCCATCGGACGGACTCTTGTTCTTGTTGACCGGAAACCGTCGCAGCGCGCCGCAGACGGCAGATTTCCCCAATTATTACGTGGCCGATATGCAAAAACAAATTTTTCGTCTCTATCCTGCACCCTTTGCGGAAGTCCCGCTGCCTGGGCTGTATCTACAGCACCGGGTCTTCGCTTTGGGATCGCCGCAAAAGCCCTTCGTCTATGCCAATTTCCTCGCCAGCCTCGACGGCCGCATCGCCCTGGAAGATCTGCACACAGGCCAAACCTATCTGCCCAAAACCCTGACCACCCCGGCTGATTTTCGCCTGTTTCTGGAGCTGGAGGCCCAGGCCGACTGCCTCATCACCCACGGCGGCTATCTGCGGGCCCTCGCGGAAGGGAGGCTGGGCAACATCCTCCAGATCGGCGCCCATCCCAGCGGGGCGGATCTGCTCCCGTGGCGCCGGCAGCAGGGATTGGCGCCGCAGCCGGCCATCGCTATCGCCAGCGCCAGCCTGGATTTCGTCATTCCCGACTCGGTCCGGGCGCACCGCCAGCAGGTGTTCATCTTCACCGGGGAAGGGGCCGATCCCGACAAGGTGACCGCCTGGCGCAAGGAGGGGTATCCGGTCATCTTCGCCGGCCGTGACACCCTGGTGGAAGGACGCCGCCTGATCCCCATTCTGGGGGAACTGGGTTTTCACAGCATCTATCTGATCGCCGGTCCTGCCATGCTCGACACCGTGGTGCGCAGTGGCCACCTGCAGCGTCTGTATCAGACCATCACCCATCAGCTCATGGGTGGGGAGGCGTTCCGCACCATGGTGCCGGGTCCGGAACTGGGACCGGCCGGCCACCTGATCCTGCGCGCCTTGCATTACGATCCCGCCGGCCCCGGCGGGGCGGGGCAATGGTTCGCCTGCTTCGACAATCAATAACCGGCGGCGCGGCGCTCGGCCTCGCGCGCCCCGATGGCATCCCTGCTGCGGCGGCGGGCCTCGGCGATCAGGCGCCAGTCGCGCTGTTGCAATTCGATATCGCCCCGCGCCAGCTGCAGGGATTTCTTGGCCAGTTCCTCGGCCAGACGCGGCTGGCCCTGCTCCAGCCGCACCACGGCCAGCTCGTACCACAGCCGGGCGTCGTCCGGCTGAATTCTCAAAGCCCGTTCCAAACGCCCGGCGGCCCGTTCCAGATCCCCGCGGCGGCGGTCCTGCCGGGCCTGTTCCACGAGCGCCACCACGGCCGGCGGGGGCGCTTCGGCGTGAACTGGCGGCGGAGGCGCGGCGGCAGCCGGCGGCGGTGCGGCGGGTTTGCGGGCCTGGGGCGCGGGAGGGGCCGGCGGGACCGGGTAACCCGGTTGCGGCTGCACCGCCGGCCCCGGCATGAACAGGGGATCGAGGGAACAGGCGGACAGCCCCAGCATCAGGGCGAGGATCAGCGCACGTTTCATGGCGCCGGCGCCTCGTCGGCCGGTGCGGGCGCTGCGGGGGAGTCGTTCGCTTGCGGCGCCACAACCGCCGGTTTGCGGTCGGGAGGCGGCATCTGGCGCTTGTTCTTGGGGCCGTAGTAGATTCCCAGCAGGGTCATGAAGCCCATGAACAGCGCTGCCGCGATCGCCATCACCCACAGGCGGTCCAGCCTGTCGGTGCCGAAGACCCAGCGGGGACTGATCAATCCGAAGAGCAGGAAAATCACCGAGAACAGCACCACCGCGTGAATGGCGGCGACCTGCCAAGGGTTGCCGATGCGCAGACTGTAGAAGAAGTAGCTGACCAGAAACAGCAGCGAACCGGCGGCGAACATATAGGCCGGCCTGGGATTTTTCATCCAGCCCAGAAACCACTGGGGCCGGACCACCCCAACCAGGATCAACAGCAGGGACAGCACCACCAGCGATTGAAAGATAACCAGTTTGATATCGACCAGTCCTTCTTGCATAAGCCTCTCCTCCGGGATTCCGTTATCGTTTTTTTCATGACTGCGCAGCTTAGGTGCAAACCTAGGCGAAATCAACCAGCCCCACCCGTCATGGCATCCCGAGCCAGCGCCAACGGGAAAAGCAGGCGGCCTGACCGATGAGCCGCCCCTGGATGTCGAGCACGTTCCAGACCGTCGCCTGCTCGATGAGGAAACGGCGGCCGCTGCGGCTGATGCGGACGCCGCGATAGTCGTCGATGTAACCGTGGCGCGACACCTGCTCCAGCAAACGCCGGCGTTCCTCCCGCAGAGGCGCCTCGGCGGAAAGGCGTGATGGCAGGCCGACAAATTCCTCCCAGCGGCGTTCGAACAGACGCTGGGCGGTGAGATTGGCATAATTGAAGCAAGGATCGGCCTGGTCATCGTGGGACACCAGGGCGAAAGGGGCCTGGTACAGCCAGCGCGCCGCCGCTACCGGATCCAGCGCCGGATCGACCAGATCGCGCCCGGTCCAGTGATGGAAACTGCACCGCAGCCGTTCGGTGTGCTCCGCCAGCCAGGCGTTGGCCGGGGAAGGGGGTGTCAGAGGGGCGCGGCGATAGTCGGACATGATGCTCCGCTCGAATGTCACGAAGGTCGAAATTATAGGCCAAGAAATAAGACGGTCTGCTTTACAATGGCAGGCAAACGACAAATAAGGGGGCACGTCCATGTTTCCGATACGCGACACCATTCCCAGCCATTCACCGCCGCTGATGACCTGGGCGTTGATCGGCGCCAACTGTGCGGTCTTCCTGTTCGAACTGGCGCTGCCGCCGGAACAGCTGCAGGCGATGTTCTACTGGTTCGGCATCGTCCCGGCCCGCTACACCCATCCCGAATGGGCCATGATTCTGGGCCTGCCGGTGGACAATTACTGGCCCTTCCTGACCTGCCTGTTCCTCCACGGCGGCTGGCTCCATCTCATCAGCAACATGTGGGCCCTGTGGATCTTCGGCGACAATGTGGAAGACCGCATGGGTCCGTGGCGGTTCCTGATCTTCTATCTGTTGTGCGGCGTCATCGCCGGCATTGTCCACTGGGCCACCAACCTGGATTCTACCGTGCCCACCGTGGGCGCCTCCGGCGCCATCGCCGGGGTGATGGGCGCCTATCTCCTGCTCTATCCGCGTGCGCACATCATCACCCTGATTCCGCTGTTCTTCTACCCGCTCTTCGTCGCCTTGCCGGCGGCCACCTTCATCCTGATCTGGTTCTTTTCCCAGCTGTTCTCCGGCGTCGCCGCCCTGTTGGGGCCGGAACAGGTGGGCGGGGTGGCCTGGTGGGCCCACATCGGCGGTTTCATCGCCGGCATGATTTTGTGCAAGCCGTTTCTCGATCCCAACCGGCGTCAACACTTCTACAAGGATGAATTTGCCTTCGAGAACGCCTGGGACGTGGCGCTGGACGAACCCAAAGAAAAACTCAAAGGAGACTCGTGATGGATTTCGCTTCCCTGTTCTGGCTGTTCTTCATTCTGTCGGCGCTGCAGCCGGTCATTCACCAGCGCATGCTGGAGGCCAGTCGGGCCCGCCTACTCTCACGCATCGAGGCCAAGCGCGGCAGCCGGGTGATCCTCATGATCCACCGCCAGGAATCCATGAACTTCCTCGGCTTCCCCGTGGTGCGTTACATCGACGTCAACGATTCCGAGGAGGTCATCCGCGCCATCCATCTGACCGATCCGGAAGTGCCTATCGATCTGGTGCTCCACACCCCCGGCGGCCTGGTGCTCGCCGCCCTCCAGATCGCCCGCGCCATCGCCCGCCACAAAGGCCGGGTGCGGGTCATCGTGCCTCATTACGCCATGTCCGGCGGCACCCTGATCGCCCTGGCCGCCGACGAAATCATCCTGTGCGAGCACGCCGTCCTCGGCCCGGTCGATCCCCAGCTGGGCCAGTACGCCGCCGCCTCCATCATCAAGGCGGTATCGCAAAAGGACGTCAACGAGGTCGACGATCAGACCCTGATCCTTGCCGACCAGTCGGAAAAGGCCATCCGTCAGGTACGCGAGGCGGTCTACGAACTGCTCCGGCCCAAGTTCCCGGAAAACAAGGCCCGCGAACTGGCCGAGCTTCTCTCCACCGGCACCTGGACCCACGACTATCCTATCACCGCCGACGAGGCCAAACGGATGGGGCTGCCGGTCAACACCGACATGCCGGAGGAGTTCCTGCAGCTCATGAGCTTGTACCCACAGCCGGTCAAGCGCATGCCAACGGTGGAATACCTGCCGGAGCGGCGCATGGCCCAACCCACCACCCAAAGAAAGCAATGAACCGGCCGTGACCGATCTGCCCGCCAACGTCATCGACCAGCCGGAGCTGCGCGACACCGTCGGCGTCTTCGAGAACCGCACCGAAGCCGGCGAGGTGCTGGCGGAGATGCTCGCCGAGCTGGCAGAGGAAAAACCTATCGTTCTCGCCATCCCTGCCGGCGGCGTGCCGGTAGCGGCGGTCATCGCCCGGCAGCTGAAGGCGCCTCTGTCGCTGTTGGTAACCAGCAAAGCGACGCCTTCGTGGAACACCGAAGTGGGCTTCGGTGCCGTCGCCTTCGACGACACCGAGCTTATCAACCCCGAGGCCGTCGAACGGCTGGGGCTAAGCGAGGCGGAAGTCGCCGAAGGTCTGGCCCGGGCCAAGGCCAAGGTAGCCCGCCGTTACCGGAACTTCCTGGGGGAAACGGGAATGCCGGAGGTGCGCGGCCGCACCGTCATTCTCGTGGACGACGGCCTGGCCAGCGGCTACACCATGGAAGTGGCCATCAGGGCACTGAAGAAGCTGGGAGCCGGCAAAATCATCGTCGCCGTCCCCACCGCCCACCGGCAGGCATTGCGGCGCATCGCCCCACTGGTGGACAGGATCTACTGTCCCAACGTCCGCAGCGGCTGGGTCTACGCCGTGGCCGAAGCCTATCGCCACTGGTACGACGTGCCTGAAGCGGAAGTCAAAACCCTGCTGACAGGCGACGGCCAGCAGCAGGGTAACGCTTAATCACGCCTCGGTGCTGATGCCGCTGTGGCGCAGCAACGCGTCGATCTTCGGCTCGCGCCCGCGGAAGGCCTTGAAGGATTCCAGCGCCGGGCGGCTGCCGCCCACTTCCAGGATGTGCTGGAGGAAGGCCCGCCCGGTGGCCGGGTCGAAGATGCCCTCCTCCTCGAAGCGGGAGAAGGCATCCGCCGACAGCACTTCGGCCCACTTGTAACTGTAGTAGCCGGCCGCGTAACCGCCGCCGAAGATGTGAGAGAAACTGTGGGCGAAGCGGTTGAAGGCCGGCGGCCTGAACACCGCCACCTGATCGCGCACTTCTTCCAGAATCTCGTAGATGCGCCCGCCCCGGGCCGGATCGTATTCCATGTGGATGCGGAAATCGAACAGAGCGAACTCCAGCTGGCGCACCATCATCATGCCGGCCTGGAAATTCTTGGCCGCGAGCATCTTCTGGAACAGCGCCTCCGGCAGGGGCTCACCGCTGCGGTAGTGGCCCGCAATCAGATCGAGGGTTTCGCGCTGCCAGCAAAAGTTCTCCATGAACTGGCTCGGCAGTTCCACCGCGTCCCATTCCACCCCGCGGATGCCGGAAACGCCACTGTAGTCCACCTGGGTGAGCAGGTGGTGGAGGCCGTGGCCGAACTCGTGGAACAGGGTCAGGACTTCGTCGTGGGTCAAGAGGGCGGGATCGTTTCCGGCCGGCGGGGTGAAGTTGCAGGTGAGGAAGGCGATGGGCACCTGCACCTGGCCCTGGAGCCGGCGGCGGGCGACGCACTCGTCCATCCAGGCCCCGCCACGTTTCTTGGGGCGGGCGTAGAGATCGAGATAAAAACGGCCGCGGACCTCGCCCCGGGCGTCGCGGATTTCGTAACAGCGCACGTCCGGATGCCAGACGTCGATCCCTTCCAGCGCCCGGATGTCCAGTCCGTACAAGCGCTCGACCACCCGGAACAGCCCGGGCACCACCCGGGTGGCGGGGAAGTATTGCTTGACCTCCTCCTGGGACAGCCGGAACTTGTGCTGGCGCAGCTTTTCCGAATAGTACATCAGGTCCCACGCCTGCACTTCGTCGATGCCGTGATGATCGCGGGCGAAGCGGCGCAATTCGGCCAGATCGCGCTCGGCCACAGGTCTGGAGCGGGCCGCCAGCTCGCAGAGGAAATCCAGCACCTGTTGCGGGGTTTCCGCCATCTTGGTGGCCAGCGACAGCTCGGCGAAGTTGGCATACCCCAAAAGCCGGGCTTTTTCATGACGCAGACGCAGGATCTCCTCCATCACTTCGGTATTGTCCCAGCGGCCGGCGTGGGGACCCTGGTCGGAGGCGCGGGTGACGTAAGCCTCGTACAGCTCCCGGCGCAGGTTGCGGTCGTCGGCGAAGGTCATCACCGCAGCGTAGCAGGGAAACTCCAAGGTCAGGAGCCAGCCGTCCAGCCCCCGAGCGGCGGCGGCCTGACGGGCGACCGTTCTGGCGGTTTCCGGCAGCCCCTGGAGACGGGCTTCGTCGGTGATGTGTTTGGTCCAAGCATTGGTGGCGTCGAGAACGTTCTCCTCGAAGTGGCTCGCCAGTTTCGACAGGCGCTGCTCGATGGCCTTGAAGCGCGCCTTGCGCTCCGAAGACAGAGCGACGCCGGCCAGGCGAAAGTCGCGCAGGGCGTCCTGGACGATCTTTCGCTGGGCCGGGTCCAAGCGCTGGAATTCCTCACTGTCGGCGATGGCCTGGTGGGCCTGGTAAAGGGCTTCGTTCTGGCCCAGGTCGGTGGCGTAGTCGCTCAGCTTCGGCAGACAGGCGTTGTAGGCCTGCCGGAGCGCCTCGCTGTTGACCACGGCGTTGAGATGGCGCACCGGCGACCACGCCTTGTCGAGGCGGTCGTCCAGATCTTCCAGGGGACGGATGAGATTGTCCCAGGTGTAGGGACCGCCGTGCTGGAGCAGGCGCGCCACCTGCTGGCGGTTGTCGTGGAGAATGCGGGTGATGGCCGGCTCCACATGCTCGGGCCGGATGCGGGAAAAGGGCGGAAATTCGTAAGTTTCCAACAGGGGATTGGTCATGGCTGGAATCCTGCGGTCATGGTGCGGTCATCTTAATTCCCACGGAGGAAAAGGCAACTGGTTATAATGACCGGCTTATGACGACCGACTTGTGGATCTATGCCGACGCCCTTGTCGTCGGCCTCATCGCCCTGGTTTACTGCGCCGACCGTTTCGTGATCGGAGCCGCGAGCATCGCCCGCAATCTGGGGGTGCCATCTCTCATCATCGGCCTGACCATCGTCGGCTTCGGGACCTCGGCGCCGGAGATCCTGGTATCCTCGGTGGCGGCCTGGCGCGGCAACACCGGCCTGGCGGTGGGCAACGCCATCGGCTCCAACATCGCCAACATCGGCCTGATTCTGGGCTGCACCGCCCTGCTGGCGCCGGTGGCGGTGCATTCGCGCACCTTGAAACGGGAGATCCCCATGCTCCTCGCCGCCTGCCTGACGGCCTTCGGCCTCAGCTACGACCAGGAACTGAGCCGTCTCGAAGGGGGGCTGTTGCTGGCCGCCCTGATCGCCTTCCTGGGCTGGCTGGGATGGATTGCGCGCCAGGCACCGGCCGCCGACCCGCTGGCCCTGGAGGTGGAAAACGAAATCCCGCCCCCCCTTCCCACCGGCCAGGCCTGGTTCTGGTTCGGTTTCGGGCTGTTCGGACTGGTGCTCAGCTCCAGGCTGCTGGTGTGGTCGGCCAGCGGCATCGCTCACACCTTCGGCATCAGCGATTTGATCATCGGCCTGACCATCGTCGCCCTGGGAACCAGCCTGCCGGAACTGGCCGCATCCCTTGCCAGCGTGCTCAAACAAGAGGACGATCTGGCCATCGGCAATATCGTCGGTTCCAACATGTTCAACATGTTGGCGGTGTTCGCCATGCCCGGCCTGATCCACCCGGGCCGTCTGGAAGCGGTCGTGATCCGGCGGGATTTCCCCTGGATGCTCGGCTTCACCGTCGCCCTGCTGCTCCTGGGCAACGGCTGGCGCCGCTCCCCGCAGATCGGCCGCCTCGGTGGCCTGGTGCTGCTGGCCGGTTTCTGCACCTACCAGTTCACGCTCTATCGAAGCCTGCATCCATGACCGAAAACGAACGCCAGCGCCTGTGTCAACTGGGACTGGAAGTCATCCGCCTGGAGGCGGAAGCGGTCGCCCGCCTGGCGACGCGCATCGACGCCAACTTCGCCCGCGCCTGTCAGCTGATGCTGCGCTGTGAAGGGCGGGTGGTGGTGACCGGCATGGGAAAATCCGGCCATATCTGCGGCAAGATCGCCGCCACCCTGGCCAGTACCGGCACCCCGGCCTTCTTCGTCCATCCCGGCGAGGCCAGCCACGGCGACCTGGGAATGATCACGCCCAAGGACGTGGTCCTGGCACTGTCCAACTCTGGCGAAACCGACGAGCTGGTCTTCATCATTCCCCTGATCAAACGCCTCGGGGTACCGCTGATCGCCATGACCGGCCGCCCCGATTCCACCCTGGCGCGCCAGGCCACCGTCCACATCGACGTCAGCGTCGCGCAGGAAGCCTGTCCGCTGGGCTTGGCGCCGACCGCCAGCACCACTGCGGCCCTGGCGATGGGCGACGCCCTTGCGGTCGCTTTGCTGGAAGCCCGCGGTTTCACCCGGGAGGATTTCGCCCGCTCCCATCCAGCCGGCAGCCTGGGAAGGCGGCTGCTGCTGAAGATCGATGACATCATGCACACCGGCGACGCCATCCCCAGGGTGCCCGAAACCGCCACCCTCGATCAGGCGCTGCTGGAAATGACCGCCAAGAAGCTGGGCATGACCGCTGTGGTGGACGGGGACGGCCGTGTGCAGGGCATCTTCACCGACGGCGACCTGCGGCGGCTGTTCGAGCGAGGCGACTGCGACATCCACACCACCCCCATTCGCGAGGTCATGACCCGAGGATGCGCCACCGCCTCGCCGGGGATGCTCGCCGCCGAGGCGGTCAAGCTGATGGAGGACCGTAAGATCAACGCCCTGCTGGTGGTCGATGACGACAACCGCCTGGTGGGGGCCTTGAACATGCACGATCTGCTGCGCGCGGGAGTGTTCTGATGCGAGACGAGATTCTGGAACGGGCCAGCCGGGTGCGTCTGGTGATCTTCGACGTCGATGGCGTCCTCACCGACGGCCGGTTGTTCTTCGACCACGAAGGCCGGGAATACAAGGGCTTTCACGCCCGCGACGGCCACGGGCTCAAACTGCTGCGCCGCAGCGGCGTGGCGACGGCGGTGATCTCCGGCCGCACCTCCCGCTCGGTAGCGCTGCGCTGCGAGAGTCTAGGGATAGAGCACGTCTATCAAGGCTACGAGGACAAGCGCTTGGCGCTGCAATCCCTGCAGCAGGCCACCGGCATCGCCCCGGAAGCGATGGCCTGCGTCGGCGACGACGTGCTCGATCTGCCGCTGCTGACCCGGGTGCATCTGGCCATCGCCGTGGCCGACGCCCACCCGCTGGTCAAACGTCACGTTCATTGGGTCACCGAGCTGCCAGGCGGCCAGGGCGCGGCCCGAGAGGTGTGCGATCTCGTCATGGCGGCACAGCATACCCTGGATGCGGCCATCGGGGAGTATTTGCGATGAAGCGGCTGCTGCTCTGCCTTGCCCTGCTGGCGCCGAACCTGGCGCCGGCGCTGGAGGACGATTCGGAAAAGCCGGTCTACATCGAGGCCAACAGCGCCCATTACGACGAAAAGACCGACACCAGCACCTACACCGGCAAGGTGATCCTGATTCAGGGCAGCCTGCGGGTCGAGGCCGACAAACTGGTCGCCTACAGCCCGGGCGGTGAGGTCCAGAAAGTGATCGCCTACGGCAAGCCGGTCCGCTTCTGGCGGAAACCCAAACCCGACGAGGAGATCCACGGCACCGCTAAAAAGGCCGAATACTATCTGGACAAGGAGCTGATCGTCCTCATCGGCGATGCCGTGGTTTGGCAGGATGGCAACAAATACGCCAGCGACCGCATCGAATACGACCAGATCAAGGGCCTGATCAGGGCCGGCGAACCCACCTCGGACACCAAGCGGGTCAAGATCCTGCTCAAACCGAAAAAGGACTGACATGGCGGCGCTGCTCGAAGCCGAACGGCTGGTCAAACGTTACCGTCGTCGCACTGTGGTGGACGGCGTGTCGCTGACCCTCAAAAGCGGGGAAATCGTCGGCCTGCTGGGACCCAACGGCGCCGGCAAGACCACCACCTTCTACATGATCGTCGGCCTGATCGCCCCCAGCGACGGAAAGATCCGCCTCGATGGCCAGGACATCACCGCCCTGCCGATTCACGTCCGCGCCCACCTCGGCATCGGCTATCTGCCCCAGGAGGCTTCGGTCTTCCGCCGTCTCAGCGTGATGGACAACCTCCTGGGGGTGCTGGAACTGCGCCCCGAACTGACGCCGGGGCAGCGGGAACTCATCGCCGCCGAGCTGCTGCAGGAATTCGGCCTGAGCCCTCTGGCCCCGCAGCAGGCCGCCAGCCTTTCCGGCGGCGAACGCCGCCGTCTGGAGATCGCCCGGGCCCTGGCGCTGGAACCGCGTTTCGTGCTGCTGGACGAACCATTCGCCGGCGTCGATCCCATTTCCATCCTCGACATTCAAAAAATCGTCCGCCATCTGAGCGAACGCGGCATCGGCGTACTCATCACCGACCACAACGTGCGCGAAACCCTGGGGATCTGCCAGCGGGCCTACATCATCAATCAGGGCCGGGTTCTCACCACCGGCACCCCGGAACAGATTCTGGCCCACCCCCAGGTGCGGGAAGTGTACCTGGGCGAAAACTTCAACCTCTAAGTTTGCTGCACCGGCCCGGAAAAGGCTCTACAATAATTTTTTTCCATCCACCTTCCATACCCAAGCGGATCGCTGTCACGTTGAACGGCCATATCACCTACGAATTTCCCCTGAACGAGCGGATGCGGACCTTCATCCGTCTGGAGCAACTGTTTCGACACGTGCACCATTTCGCCCGTGGCGGTTCCGAATACGACAGCCGGGCAGCGGTGGACGGTCTGCTGGACATCCTCGCCATCTTCAGCCGCAACGATATCCGCTCCGAACTGCTCAAGGAATTGGAACGCCATTACAAGGTGCTGGCCCGCATCGCCCGCAGTCAGGGAATCGACCGCGACAAGCTGCAGGCAGTGGTGGCACAGATCGACACCCTCAGCAAACGGCTGCAAGGTATCAACGGCAAACTGAGCGCCCAGCTGAACAGCAACGGCCTGTTCAAAAGCATCGCCCAGCGCAGCGCCATCCCCGGGGGGACCTGTAACTTCGATCTCCCCGGCTACCACTACTGGCTGCAGCAACCAGCCAGCCGGCGCCAGGCCGACCTCAGCGCCTGGATCGCCCCTTTCAGTCCCATTCAGGACGCCCTCGGTTTCGTGCTCGATACCATCCGCCACAGCACCCTGCCGACCGCCGAGCTGGCCCAGGCGGGTTTTTTCCAGCAAAATCTGGACCGATCCCTGCCGTATCAGATGCTGCGCGTCACCCTTGACGAGGAACTGCCGGTCTTCGCGGAAATCAGCGGCGGCAAGCACCGGTTCACCATCCGCTTCATGGAACCGGCGTTCGAGGAGCGCCCGTGTCAAACCGAGACCGATATTCCCTTCCAACTCACCCGCTGCCTTTTCTGAGCTATGCACGTTCCCTGTCCGATTTGCCGCAAACCAGTGGAATGGCGCCGCGACAATCCTTACCGGCCGTTTTGCAGCCGGCGCTGCAAGTTGATCGACCTGGGGGAATGGGCGACGGAAAAGCGCTATATCCCCGGTCCGCCCACCGAAGACAACCAGTCCTCCCCGCCGGAAGATTTCGACCCGTGACGTTTTCGGGAACTTTCTCGAAAATCGATGGTCACAGAGTCGTCGATCCGACAAGACTTCCCAAAGGAGGTAAGAGATGGCTGCAACAACTCAAGCAGTAGCAACTGCCCAGGAAAAACCGCTTCTGAACGTGCGCTGGCTGGCATTTGCGATTCTGATTTACTCGGTGTTTTACGCCTGGGTCCGGTGGTACGAAGGGGTTTATGGCTGGAGTGCCGGTCTGGACTCTTTTGCGCCGGAATTTGAGACTTACTGGATGAACTTCCTGTACATCGAGATTGTGGCTGAGGTTATTACGGCCTCGGTGCTGTGGGGCTATCTGTGGCGGACCCGTGACCGCAATGTGGAAGCGATTGCCGGGACGCGAGAAGAGCTGCGCCGCAATTTCACCCATCTTGTCTGGCTGGTGGCCTATGCGTGGGCGATTTACTGGGGTGCGAGCTACTTCACCGAACAGGACGGCACCTGGCATCAGACCATCGTTCGTGACACGGACTTCACGCCGAGCCACATTATCGAGTTCTATCTGAGCTACCCGATCTACATCATCACTGGCTTTGCGGCGTTTATTTATGCGCACACCCGTCTTCCGTACTGGAATTACCAGAAGAAGGGTCTGTCGCTGCCGTATCTGATTTCGGTGGTGGGGCCGTTCATGATTCTGCCGAACGTGGGTCTGAACGAATGGGGTCACACTTTCTGGTTCATGGAAGAGCTGTTTGTGGCGCCGCTGCACTACGGATTTGTGGTGTTTGGGTGGTTTGCGCTGGCGATTCTGGGGCTGCTGCTTCAGGTGTTTGCCAGCTTCCTGAATCTGATTGGCAAGCCGCTGTGCGGTGAGGTTTACGACCAGGCGGTCGCCCGCGTCGGCGAAGACCAGGCTGTGTGGACCGACTGATTCCCTGACCGGAATCCGAAAGGCTTCAAGAAAGCCCCGGCACCATTTGCAGGTGCCGGGGCTTTTCTTTTGCCACCTGCCGGTTCCGCGGCATGGGTGCGCCAGTGTCAGGCGCTGGCGAATTGCACCGTCACCCCCGATGAAGCAGAACGATCGTTTCGCACCACACCTTCTTCCGGCGGCTCGTAAAGTCGGATCCGCTTCCAGTTGCGGAACAGCGTGTCGTCGAACGGATAGTCGTGGTCGATCGCATATTCGTAGGCCTTACGGAACGCCACCGCGGTCCGGTAGGCGTGCAGCTCCTGGTCCGCAGTCACGCTCTTGACGTTTCCAACCTGAAAAGTCTTGTTGCGCGGTTTGCCGTCCTTGATCCAGAAAACGGTGTAACACAAGTAGCTCTTGTCCTTGCGCTTGTCGTACTTGATCGTCCGCGACACCCCCGTCACCCCGGTGGAAATCTTATTGCGCGGGGTCTTCATGAAGCGGGTGCGGCTGCCTTTGAGGATCACCAGCATCTGATCCCGCCAGCGGATGGCGGCCTGCAGGGATTTCCGCTTCCCACCCCACAGCTTGTGGGAGAAATAACGACTCCGTTCCACCCCCCGGCGTACGATTCGCACCTGATACCCGAACGGATCGGGCTCGGTGATATGCTTATGTTCAGCCATGATCTTCCAACCTGAAAGTTAAGTGGTTATTGTTGTTGTGGACGACAGGCGACTTACGTCGCCTGCTGTCAGAATAATCTTACAAAAATCGCTGGATGCGCGCAAACATCAGAAAAATCTGATATGCAAAGCGGCGAATTTCAGACTAAATTAGTGTAAAATCAAGCCGTTCGTCCCTGTAACGAAGGGACCCTGCAACAAGAAACCAAAACTATCTGGAGGGATTGCGATGAGCGTACTCGTAGGCAAACCGGCACCTGACTTCACCGTTCCGGCAGTCCTGGCCGACGGCCAGATTGTTGACGAATTCAACTTTTCCGAAGCCACCAAAGGCAAATACGCCGTTCTGGTGTTCTATCCGCTCGATTTCACCTTCGTCTGCCCCAGCGAACTGATCGCCCTCGATCACCGTGTGGACCAGTTCGCCAAGCGCAACACCGAAGTGATCGCCATTTCCATCGACTCCCAGTTCACCCACAACGCCTGGCGCAATACCCCGGTGGAGAAGGGCGGCATCGGTCCGGTGCGCTATACCCTGGCGGCGGATATCGGCCATGAAGTAGTGCGTGCCTATGACGTGGAGGCCGAAGGGGCCCACGTAGCCTATCGCGGCAGCTTCCTGGTGGACAAGGAAGGCATCGTGCGCCATCAGGTGATCAACGATCTGCCTCTGGGGCGCAACATGGACGAGCTGATCCGGATGGTCGATGCCCTGCAATTCTTCGAACAGCACGGCGAAGTATGCCCGGCCAACTGGAAACCGGGCCAGGAAGGCATGAAGCCTGACCCCCAGGGTGTGGCCGAATATCTGGCCAAGCACGCGCAGGAACTCTGATCCCTGCACATCGCCTTAGGGAAGGCTGCCGAACAGGCGTTCGGCAGCCTTTTTTCATTCTTCCGAATCCTGCTTGCGCTGGCTGGCCACCCAGCGGCTGCGGACGAACCAGGCGACCCCCAGTCCCAGCAGAATGCCGCCGTACTTGATGGCCGCCAGCATGGCTTGGCTCTGATGATGCAGCGCCTCGCTGGCTGGTTTTAGTACCAGAAACCACCAGATGAAAACGACGAGGTAATAGACGATGACGCCATTGGCCGCCCACATGAAGGGTTTGGGGTCGTCGATCTCCACCGCGGTGCGGTAGAACCAGATGGCGATCGCCAGGGCGACGAGTCCTCCGAGCATAACCTGCCTCCTCTCTTGCCTGTTATGATAAGCCCGTACATGATAGGGCAGTTTCAGGTGGAATTCAGCCGGGCGGACCGATGATGTCCTCCGTTGGAATCCCCGCCGCAGGAGAAGGGAACATGAGATATTTGCTGTATGTCCTCGCCGGTCTGATACTCGTGATCATCGTGGCCGTCGCTGGACTGATCCTTTTCGTCGATCCCAATGCGTACCGCGACGACATCGCCAGGGTGGTCGAAGAAAAAACCGGCCGCACCCTGACCATCGAAGGCGAACTGCATCTGTCCGTCTTTCCCTGGCTGGGAATCCAAACCGGCCCATTGGCGCTCGCCAATCCGCCCGGTTTCGGGGATGAACCCATGCTCCGGGTCGAGGGGGCGGAGATCCGGGTCAGGCTGCTTCCTCTGCTGCACAAACGGGTGGAACTGGACCGCATCGTTCTTGCAGCCCCCCGCATCCATCTGGTCAAGGACGCCCGTGGACGGGGGAACTGGGAATTCTCTACCGGCGAAAACCAGCCGCCCGCCCCGGCGGAAAAAAGCGCCCGGCCGCAACCGCTTCCAGCCCTGGTCATCGGCGGCCTGACGATCAAGGATGGGGAGATCTTCTGGGAGGATCGGCAAGGCGGCAAGAAAATCCAGCTGGCGCATGTCAATCTGGATCTTGGAGATTTCGAATTCGGCCGTCCTGCCGATCTCGCGCTCGGCTTCGTGCTGACATTGCCGCAAGCACATCTCAAGGAAACCCTGGCGCTGGAAACCCGGCTCACCGTCAGCGCCGATTTGCAACGTTTCGAGCTGGCGCGACTGGAAGTCCACTCCCACACCGAAGGGGAGTCCCTGCCCGGCAAACAGCTTCGTGCCGAACTGACCGCCGCGGCAATCACCGCCGACCTGACCCGGCAGACCCTCGAAGCCAGGGATCTGCTGCTTTCCGCCGCCAAGGCACAGCTCCGGGGAGAACTTAAAGGCGACGCCATCGTGGACGCGCCGAAATTCCAGGGCAGCTTCCAACTGGAAGCGCCGCTTAAGGAAACGCTGACGGCACTGGCCATCGCCGTCACTCCCGCCGACCCCAACGCGATGCAGCAGCTGCAACTGGCCTTCAAACTGCAGGCCGACCGCCAGAACATGGCCATCGACGCCTTCCAGGCCAAACTCGACGACACCACCATCGGTGGTTGGCTCAAAGTGACGAATTTCGCCCGACCGTCCGTGCGCTTCGACTTCAAGGCCGACGCCCTGGACGCGGACCGTTATCTTCCCAAGCCGGCACCGGATGAAGCGGCCGGGAAGACCGCCGCCGCCCCCAAAGCGGCCCAGGAAAAACCGTTGCCGCTGGCGGCCCTGGCCGCCCAGCGCGTGGACGGGGTGGTACGGATAGACCGCCTCAAAGTCCAACGCCTGCAAATGCAAAACGTGCGCCTCAAGCTCAAGGGCGACCACGGGATCACGACGCTCACACCCTCGCTACAGCTTTATCAGGGACGCTATCAGGGGCGGATGCAGATAAACGCCCGGGGGAAAACCCCGCATCTTACCCTGACTTCGCAACTGGAGCGGGTGAAAATCGGCGACTTGCTGCAGGACTATCTCGCCAAGCAGCCGCCTCTGATCGGAACAGCGGCCCTGAATCTCGATCTCCAGGCAGACGGCCAGACGGCGACGGACCTGAAACAGAGCCTCGACGGCCGGATCGCCCTACAGGTGCAGGATGGCCGTCTCGCCAACATCGAACTGTTGCAGATGCTCGAACAGGGGCTGGCCTGGTGGCAGGCCCGGGGCGAGTCCCCCCAGGTGGCGGAAACGCTTCAGCAGCTGGATTTCGTCACCCTGGACTTTCTCGCCAACGTGGATGACGGCATCATCCAAACGGAGCGCCTGCTGATCGACAATCCGAAGCTGAAGATCACCGGCACAGGCACCGTGGACCTGGTCCGCGAATGGCTGGATTACCGCATCCGCGCTCTGCACACCAGCGGCAACCGCAAACCCGGCAGCAAACTCGGCAAGATCGCCCGCAACCTGCCCATCATCGTCCGCATCGAGGGCCCCCTGGCCAAACCAAAATACCGCCTCGACCTGGTTCAGATGGCGCAGGAGAAATTCCAGGAAAAGATCCAGAAAACCAAAACCAAACTGGAACGGAAGCTTGGTGAAAAACTGGAGAAAAAACTGGGACCGGGCGCCGGTCAGCTACTGAAGGGGCTGTTCGGACCATGACCCCGGCCGAATTCGCCACCCGCCTGCTGGACTGGTTCGACCGCCATGGACGCAAGGATCTGCCCTGGCAGCATCCCCGCACCCCTTACCGGGTCTGGATCTCGGAAATCATGCTGCAGCAGACCCAGGTAGCAACCGTCATTCCATATTTCGAGCGCTTCACCACCCGTTTCGCCCATGTCCAAGACCTGGCGGACGCGCCGCTCGACGAGGTACTGGGCCTCTGGTCCGGGCTGGGCTATTACGCCCGCGCCCGCAACCTCCACCTCGCTGCCCGGCAGATCGTCGAAAGGCATGGCGGCGAACTGCCGGCCGATCCGCAGGCGCTAGCCGCGCTGCCCGGCATCGGCCGCTCGACGGCCGGGGCGATTCTGAGCCTCGGTTTCGAACAGCCGGCCCCGATCCTCGACGGCAACGTCAGGCGCCTTTGGTGCCGCCTCCACCGCATCGACACCTGGCCCGGAGACAGCGCCACCCAGCGCCGTCTTTGGCGGCTCAGCGAAACCCATCTGCCCGGATACCGGGCTGCCGACTATACCCAGGCGCTGATGGACTTTGGCGCCACGGTCTGTACGCGCACCCGGCCCCGCTGCAACGCATGCCCGTTCGAGCTTTTCTGTCAGGTCAGAAAGGCCGGTATCGAAACCCGCCTCCCCATCCCCCGGCCCAAACGCCAACTGCCGCAACGCACCGCTTACTGGCTGATCCTGCGCGACGGCCAGCTGCGAATTTATCTGGAACGACGCCCACCTGCCGGGGTATGGGGCGGTCTTTGGGCCTTCCCCGAATGGCCGGATTCCGATGCGTTGACGCACCATTGCCATCGTCTGGGCATCACCCCCGAATCCCTGGCTCTGCTTCCCCCCCGGCGCCATACGTTCACCCACTTCCGGTTGCACTACCGCCCGGTCATCGCGAACGCAAATTCGCTCACCCAATGTCACGATCACCCGGGAAGCTGGCTTCACCCGCGTGAAGCGCTGGATCTGGCCCTGCCTGCCCCGGTTCGGAACCTGATCACCGAATTGGGCCCAGCGGCATGCTAACATAATCGAATTCGCTTCAATCGACAGGATTTTCACCATGCCACGCAAGGTCAAATGCGCCAAACTCGGGATCGAAGCCGAAGGACTGGACGCCCCCCCGTTCCCGGGCCCGGAAGGCCAGCGCATCTACGAGAACATCTCCAAACAGGCCTGGGAAGAATGGCTGCAGATCCAGACCATGATCATCAACGAGCATCGGCTGGTGGTATTCGAACCGGAATCCAAGGAATTCCTGGCCCGAGAGCGGGAAAAGTTCCTTTTCGGGGGCGGCACCGCCACACCCGAAGGCTACACACCACCTCCGGAAACCATCGATCGGACTTGACAGCACCCCAACGGCCTAGTTTAATACTTGCTTTCTGTTTGGCCAGGTAGCTCAGTTGGTAGAGCAGGGGACTGAAAATCCCCGTGTCGGCGGTTCGATTCCGTCCCTGGCCACCAATGAAATCAAAGCCTTGCCGGATTGCTCTGGCAGGGCTTTTTTCTTGGGGCTATGCCGGTGCTATGTCTGGATCAGAAATGCGTCCCTGGCGCCTCAATTCATTCACCGGCGAGATTTGCTGCGCATCCAGCCATCCCGGAATCCCAAGATTGCCGCGCGGGCGATTGGCCATAAGATGAGGGCGACGATGGCCTCACCCCGTCGCTCCTCATTGAAATAGGCGACCAGGAAAAGTGCACAGATGCACCCGGCTTCCGCCCATTCCAGCCATTCAATCCATCGCGGCCGCTTCCTGGTGGGTACGAATAGGATCATGCTTCGCCCCGTCTGTCTTGCAACCACAAGGCAAGAATAGCAGGAAGGCGGCTTTCACCTGCTTCTGGGCGAGACGTTGAGCAGGGCGGCGGCTTCGGTGGTGGAAGTTTTTCCGTCAGGCAAATTTGCCCTTCGGGAACCGCGATTCAGCGTGTCTTCGCGCCTCATATTCGCCACCTCCGCCGCCACCATCGCCCGCTGGCTTTCGGTCAGGTGCCCCCCACTTTGCCGCCCAGTCGTTCCAGCCTGTCGGCCATGGCGTCCATCTCGGCATCGATGATGCGCTCGATCTGCTCCAGCGTTTCGGGACCGACGGCGCAGCGGCGTTCGATGATGTCCGGGATGGACCGCAGCCCCTGGGCCAGGGCGGCGAAGGCGGTGGCCACCACCCGTTCCACCTCGGCGGCCAGGATCAGCTCGCGGTCATTGACCTGTAGCTGACGGCGCTTCAACTCGCTTTCGTACCAGGCTTTGCGGTCAGCTGGCGGCAATGCTTCAGGATCGACATTCGAAGATGGCTTGCAGATGGCGCGCAAGGCTTCGGCCAGTTCATAGGCGGGATGCCCGCCCAGCTTGTGTCTTGGTTCGATGTCTTCCAGCCGGCGGCGGATGGTGTCCCGATGCAAGCCGGTGAGTGCGGCCAGACGGCGCAGTGAAACGGCGGTTTTGGCCAGATCGTTGGACATGGGTGGTGGTCGCCTAGGGAGTTGAAAAACTGTCGAAAACCGGGGTTCGAACTCCCCGCAACCCACGATTTGCCAGGAAGGACCCGGCGCGCCACGTCACCACGACATTCCCCTGACTTCCCCAGCGGCGGCGCCCTGGTGATTGTTTCACTCGGGTAACATGGCACGGATTTTTCCATCGTTGTATGGCGCTGGATACAGGCTGACCAAAAACTGTGCAGCACGTCATAGCGTCATTCTTCACCAGCGTGGCACGGGATTGGCATCCTGCTTGATTGTTTCTTGATAGCAACACCCTCCGCCGCAGACCGACCGCCTCAGATCGGCCAGGGATGCGGTGGAGGTGGGAAAGTGGCACTCAGGCGCTTGCCTCGCGGATCGCCCGTTGCAGGTGTTCGGGAAGGGTTTCGATAGGATAGCGGCCGCGGCGGATGGCGCCCAGATGCCACCACCAGCGTTCGATGGGCCTGTCGGGGTGGTCTTCGAGCAGGCCGGGCCAGATGTCGTCCAGATCGGCGGTCAGGATGTAATCGATGGCAAGCTCGTCCAGACGTCGCAATCTCTCTGCTTGCGGCTCATCCATGTCCATGCCGGCCAGATCGTCGCGTATCGCCGGATATTCGGCGCCATGACCGAAGTCCAGGCTATACCACACCACCTCATGCAGGGTTTTCAAAGCGTTTTCAGCTCGCCGATCGGCCATAGCGATTCTCCCAGATCGTTCGGATCGACACCCTCATCCAGCGGATAGGCCGTCACCCGCCGGCCATCTGCCCAGGAAGGTAGCAGCACATCACCAACCAAGGGCCTCCGGGTCAATATCCTTGTCGCCGATCTTCAGAATCACCGGCCCGCCGCCCTGGCCGCTGACCTCCCGCCGTTCGATGAAGTCGCCCTGGGCCTTGGCCAGCAGTTCCGATGCCTTCAGGCGGTCTTTCAGCTCGGCGGTTTCGTCGTACATGATCTGCGTCCACCACCGCTGCCGGGCCTTGGCGTCGGCAATAGCTTCCTCCTCGATGGCCTGGCGCAGCTCGTCAATCCTTAGCGCAACCTTAGCCTTCTCAAGCAGCCGACAGGCGGCCACGTGGACCGCCTCCGGCTTCATCCTGTCGGCGTCATAGGCGCAGCGGTAGGCTTCACTGGCGTTGCCGGTCTTGACGTATTCCAGGCAAAAGCGCTCCTGTTTCGGTGTTAACTTCATGGTCATCTCCTCTCCTCATAATGGCATCGGATCGTCATCGAATGCGGCCACTGGCGCGGGTTGGGCGGCTGCTTTCTTACGCCTCCCCCCACCAGGCCGAACGGTACGGGCGGACACCAGATCGTTGGCCACCATCTCCCAGCCGGTGCGCTCCTCACCGTCGCGGCCTATCCATCGGTTCAGCACCAGGCGGCCGAATGCCGACACCATATCCCCCTGGCGGTGGCGCGCCAATTGATCGGCCAGGCGTCTGAAGGCGACCAGGCGAATCCAGATGGTTTCATCGGCCTCGGCGTTGTGGGCGGTCACGTCCACCGCCACCGAACAGGTGGCCATCGTCTTGCCGGTGGACGTGATGCGGGTCTCAGGGTCGCGGCCAAGGCGGCCGTGAATGGCGGCTTGCATCATGCTGTCGGTTCCTCTGATTGCGTTTCTGAATCAATCGGCGGCGCCGGATTCCACCGGCGAAGCCATTTGGCATGTTCAGCGTCGCAGGCCCGGATCAGCACCACACTCCCGGCCAAGGTCCAACAGGGCACCGTCAGCGGATCGTCCACCACCAGCGCCGGGTCCGGTTTCCGATGCAGTCGCCGATCCAGCGCCTTGGCGAAGGCCTCCAGCTCGGCCAGCGGTATCCGGCCGGCGCGCCAGTCGTCCAGGTCCTCGGCGCTCATGGCGGCCCGTACCTGATCCGGAGTCACCGTCAATCCCTGGCAGGCTTGCCGTAGGGCTTCGGCGAGGGTATCACCGCCTTCGTTGGCAGCTTGGCCGACCAGTTCGGCGATGATGGCGTCACGGTGGCGGCGGATGAAATCCCATTGGGCGGCAGTCAGCTTGCCAGATGGCTTGACCACCAGGCGGGCGCCATCGGTCTCCAGGGCGAACCCGGCGGCGGTGATTTTCTCGGCCAGCATCAGAACACTTCGAAGTCTTCGTCGTATCGGGCCAGCCATTCGGCATGGCGGCTGTCCCTGGGTGGCATGGCGATGATCTTGGCCCGGTGAAGGCGGGTGCATTGCCAGCGGCCATCGATGCGCTGGTGCAGGGTGGCGGTGTCGCAGTGTCGGCAGTGCTGCATCCTCAGCGGGCCATCGGCGCCGGTTTCGTTTGGGCTGGATGCAGGTTCGTGGCTCATGTCATCGGTGCAGATTTCCGTCAGAACGTCGTCGATTTTCATGTGCTACTCCTTCGGGCGAATCTTACCCCGGGCGAAAGGGGCGATTTGGGCGAAAACCCGCATGGCTTCTTGTTTCTCTGAGTGGCGAACGCGGGGCGAAAAAGGCGAAAACCCGCATAGTTGCTAGCTTCTCTGGCGTTTGCCAGGTGTTTGGACACGGGGCGAACGGGGCGAAAATCCCAGGCAAAACGGGCGATTCGCCCCAGGATTCGCCTTTTTCGCCCACGTTCGCCTCGCCTGCACCCCCGCATGAATCAAGGCGTTTCGCCCAATTCGCCCCTTTCGCCCGGCGTAAGATTCGCCCCGCCGCCTTCTTCGGGGCGAACGGCGATCCACTTGGGCGGTTTTTGGTCGGCATCCAGGTCAATGAATCCGTGCGCATGCAGAAGGGCGGTTGCGGCATCCCGAATACTGCGGCTCCTCGGTTTTGGTCCGTTCTTGAGCATGTCGGTCTCGGTCGCGGCGCCATTGCGAACGTTCACCAGCCATTCAAACAGCCGATAGGCGCGTCTTGCGTTCTCGGCGGCGTCGCGGTCGCCGAATGCTGCGCGCCATGATTCGAGCGAGTAGGTGGCCAATCTGATGCCGCAGTCAATGTGCGCTTCGCTGACGGCGGTGGCGTCTTCGTAGGCGGCGAGAACTCCGGCGATTCGACAAGCCTGTTGTGATGCCCGCAAAGCGAACGGCTTGATTTGCTCGTAGCGGCCGCCGGCCAGCTTGGCGGATCGCTCCAGCCCCTCGAAAAAGGTTTCGATCCGGCGGCGGGCGGCATTGCTCAACGTCAGCGTGGGTAGGTCGTCGCATGACTCCCGCTCCGTCGCGGGCAGTAGCTGCGCACAGCGGCGCCAGAATTGACCGATGGCCGGGTCCTTGTCCGGCCGGAACCCCTTGGCCTTGCGCGGCGGCGCAGGCTGCGGCCAGGCGAAAAGGAATCGCGGCCAAAACCCAATGTTTGCGAACAGGTCATCGAACAAGGCTGCTCTGGCGGCTGACGGTTGGATCATCAGATGGACCGACAGGCGCCGGTCGTACAATTGAACGCGGCCGATCCCGCCACGGGTCACCGAAATTTCGCCCCGGTCCCACAAGGCGTTCAGTTCGGCGGCGGTTTTGGCCTTGTGCTCTGGCTGCATGCCGTATCCGGTCAGCACTACGGCCGCCTCTGACGAGAACAGTCCCTGGGATGGCGATCCCTCCATGAAAGATCGGCGGATACCTTCGATCGTCGCGTCGCTCATCAGCAGATATGGCGCGCGCGGCGGCTCCTCGTCGCGGTCGTCGGGTTTGGCCTGCTTCCAGTCCCGCAGCGCGGCCTTGTATGCTTCGGTGCGCTCGCGCTGGTAGTGCCGAATCGGCGCCAGGGCGGCGTTTTCGGCCAGCGTCTTGCCGTCGCCGCTGTCTGCGATGGATAGTAGATACAGAACAAGCGGATCATCCCCTGTCAGCGTCTCCACGTTGACCACAGCCTGGGTACACAATGCCGCCGCCCCCAGTACCGACTGGCCGGCCAAGGCGATGTCCATCTGTCCACCATCGGCGATGGCGCGCGCTACCGGCGCCAGTGGTCCCAGGGCCTCGGCCGAGTACTCGGGCAGATCGATGGGCGAGTTCAGCAACCGCGATTCTGCCGCCTTGAGAAGCCAGACCTTATCCGCTTCGGTCAACGACTGCTTCTTGCCGTGCCGCTTCTTGCCGTGAAGGCGCTCCTCGATGCGGTCGGCGATTGCCTCGATTTGCGCGCTCATCGTTTCACCCCCGCCAGTCGGATCGCGTCGGTGATGCGGTTGATTGCCGTCTGCAACCGTTCGATGTCTTCGCGTGTAAGCTCGCCATTCAAGGCAGTGCAGGCAGCGGCCAGAACGATATGGATTTCGTGTTGGATCAGGCGCAGAACGTCGAAGGGCGAGAAGGCGGGATTCGATGACGGCGCAAACTGCCTTTCAGGTCCCGGCGGCCGCGGCGGGAACAGGTCGGCCAGCGTCAGGCCGACGGCCGCCACCACGTCGGCGGCATCGCAGCCGCTGAAGCAATGGATCAACACCCGGCCATCGTCGAGTTCTCGAACGCCGAGGCTCGGCGTCTTATCCAAGTGGGCAGGGCAGCGGGCGATCCAGCCGTTCTTGCTGCGTCGTGCCTTTTCAAGGCGGGGCAGAATTAGATCAATGGGACGGTGCGTTGAGGGATGTTTTTGGCTAAAATTCGGTTGCACGATAACCTCCACGCGGTGAAAGGTTGATGCCCCCGTCGGTAGGCGCCGGCGGGGGCTTTTGCGTTCTAGCTAGGCCTCCGCCTCGGGGGCAGCAGCCTTCTGTTCCTCTGCGGCCAAGCGGGCCTCGTAGCGCAGGATCGCCGCGCCAAAGGCGGCATTGATGGCGTCGGCTACAAGGCGGGCATGCTCGTGTAGTAACCAGATCGTGTTCGCCAAATCTTCCTCGTCAAGCTCGCCCGACTGGACGGCGTTCCACAACGCTTTGAGCGCTGAAGCCAGATTTTCAGCCTCAAGTTTGGGCTGACTCATGCCCTCGATCCGGTCAAGCAGCTCCAGTTCTTCTGCCGTGTATGCGCGCGCACCAAAGGTCACGTCGCGGGCGAAGTGCTTTTGGAAGGCGGCCACGGCGCTGGCGATGCTGTGCACTTCACTCATCGCACACCTCCCCCGCCAACTCGGTGGCGGCCTCGATAGCGGCGCGGTTGGCCAGGCGCAGCAGGTCAAACAGATCGCCCAAGCGCCCCGGCATGCGGTCGGTCATGTCGTCCAGCCGCTCGCAGGACATCTTCAGATCGTAGGCAAGGTGGTGGAGAAAAGCGACCAGATCGCCGGGAGCGCTCCCGCTGGCCAAGTCGCAGGCGTCGGATGCCCTACGGATCAGGGCGGCGGCAGCCAGGGCGGCGTCGGTCCCGCCCTCACCGGCCAGGCGATCCACGGCAGCTTCGATGTCGGCGGCCATGTATGCCAGGTCGCGGCTGACACGGTAAAGCTTACTTGCCAGTTCGGCTTTTGCGTCGGATATGTGGGGGCGCTCGGGGGCGCGGGTGGTGGATGTAGTGCTCATGGCAAATCTCCCGTGAGTAGATTGGCGTTTGCCGCCCTCATCTTGGCGAGAGGGGCGGCGTCCTGCACGGACCCGCCAAGACCGGCCTCACGGGACACCGGCTCCCCCGAAGGGGAATCCGTACAGGACACCATCGACTTCCAGAGCACAAAAAAGGCGCTCGTGATGTGGCGCCCAGGCGCCGTGAGCGTTCCGGGTTGGCGGACCCGGACACCGGATTTTGCCGGTGCAGGCTCAGGATATGCGCTGCCGCTTTTGGGTGTCAAGGCGGTCATGCCGCCTCCCCCGTATGCTCGCGGGTGCGGCGCTCAATGAAGGCCTCGACATCCTCCTGGCGGTATCTGACACGGGCGCCGATTTTGACGTAGGGCAAGCGGTAGCGGCCGAGGCACCGCCACGTCGCGAGGGTGCGCGGGCTCACACCCAGCATCCGGGCGGCCTCCTCAGGCGTGATCAGCGGTGAAGGCATGGTGTCCCCCATTGCATGTTGATGACGGGGGACAGTTTCGGAAAAAACGGCGCAGTCGTCGCGGTGAAAAATCAGCCGTTTTCTTGAGAATTTTGACCACTTAGGTCATAGCTGCGGCGCCAGATGGATCGCACCGTGTCTTCAGAGGCAAGGCAGTCTATTCTGGATGCTCGCAACACAGCCGCCACAATCCGATACCTGGGGCGCCCTGTTACCTCGTGTAAATAGGTGCATATGGCCATCGCAGCCTCATCCCTTGCCATATTCCTATGATGGCCGGCACGGATACCGGCAAACAATAGATGGACATCAGAAACCGCCTCAATCTCGGTTGCCAATTGCTTCAGGCGCTCAGCTATCCAATAGCCGTCTTCCAAGGGCACGTTTTCGACATACCCAAGGCCGCCGATGTTGAGACGCTCCCAGCGGGCAATCAAGTCTTTTGCAGTTGCGGCAAAGCGGTTCAGTTCCGCTTTGTATTCATTAGGCGGCATGTTCAATTCATAGGCCATCGAGGAAATGGCCGCTAGGCAAGCATTGACAGCGGCACCATAGAAATCTCGCCACCGGGTGAATCCCATCTGTTTCAGCGGCTCAACAGCATTGGTTCGTATCTCGTCAGAAATGGCCAGTTTTTCCAATACTTGGATTTTCTGCCTGAGTACGTTCTCATCCATCGGATGAGAATCTGCACGCCTTGTCATTAATTTGTGGTACCAGGCCAGATAGTCAGCGCCTTCCTTCGGCACCCACTCGGGAATCTTCATACCCCCCTCCAGGCACTCCCTCAAAGGGTCGCCGCGCCAACCGGGCAAGGGTTTCCCCGGCTTTCGGTGGCCAACCTAGGCGCGGCGGAACTCGGTCACTCAGTCATAGTGGTATCGGCATTGGGCGATGATGACGTGATCGCCCTGGACGGTGTAAACCAGGCGGTGCTCGTGATCGATCCGGCGGGACCAGAAGCCGGCCAGTTCATGCTTGAGCGGTTCAGGTTTGCCAAGGCCGGTGAATGGATCGCGCTGGATGTCCCGGATCAACTGATTGATGCGCCTGAGTTTGGCCTTGTCGTGTTTCTGCCAGTACAGGTAATCCTCCCAAGCCTGGCGCTCGAAGCTAATCATCCGGCAGCAGCTCCTTGGCCTCGATATCGCGTCCCTTGCGGATGTTCTCCACCGCCTCCAGCAGGCGGCGGCGGTTGGCCGGTTCCCTCAATAAATAGGTGGTCTCGTCTTCTCCGGCCAGACGCCGGAAGCGCAGGTACTCGATGAACTTCAGCACCTCGATGGCGTCTTCCTCCGGCAGTTCCTGGGCCATCTCCCGGATGCGTTCGGCGGTCTCCTGTCGGCACATGGTCAAACCTCCTTCTGTCGCAATGGCATGACAGCGGCGCTTTCCTTCTCCCCCACCGTTTTCAGCACGTAGTCGGTCACCTGCTGCATCGGGTCCCGCAGCCGCTCGGTATCGATGACGATGTAGCTGGCGGTCACATCGCTGCCGGTGGCATGGTTGAGCAGGCGCTTGAGGGCGTAGGCCGGAATGTCCAGGCTTTCGGCAATGGTGACGAAGGTGCGGCGCAGGTCGTGGATGCAGAACTTCACCCCGCTGACGGCCTCCACCTTGGCCTGGGAATAGCGGAAGTTGGAAACCACCCGCCCGTGGTGGTCGGCGAAGACGTGATCGGCCACCGCCAGGCGGCGGCACCGTTCCAGCATCCCGGCCAGGTAGTCGGTCAATGGCAGGGCGTGCGGCCGTCTGGCTTTGGTGTCGGTGACGGTGAGCAGGCGGGCATTCAGGTCCACGTCGGCCCAGGTCAGCCCCAGGGCCTCGGACTTTCTCAGGCCGGTGAGCAGCACCAGGCGGAAGAAGTCGGCGTGCAGCAGATTGATCTGGTCCAGGGCCTGCCACCAGGCGGGCAGCTCGTGCGGACGGATCAGGGTGCGGCGGCGGTCCACCCGCTTCCAGGCGCGGGTGAGGGTCAGGCGCTGCACCGGATTGGCCGGCAGGATGGGCGATCCGTCGGGCGCGCTGTAGCGGGCCATGGCGAAGTTCAGCACCGCCCGCAGGTAGCGCATGGTCCGGTTGGCGCAGGCCGGCGACTTCTCGCACAGGGACTGATAGCGGCGCTCCACCATGTCCTGGTGTATGGCGGTCAGGCGCTTGTCCAGCCAATCGGCCAGCCCCCAGGCCATCATCTTGCGCACGTCGGCCACAGTGCCAGGCTTCAGGTCGCGGATGGCCAGATAGTCGTCCACCGCATGGGCCAGGGTGACGGCCTCGGCCTGGCGGCGGCGTTTCTCGGTCTGCGGATTCTTGCCCTCGGCCATCTCCCCCAGCAGCTTCCTTGCGGCCTGGCGGGCCTGCTCAACAGTCATGGCCGGGAAGCGGCCAAGGGTCACCTTGACGGGCTTGCCCTGGTGCCAGCGGTACAACTGGAAGGACTTGGTGCCGGCGGCGGTGACCTGCACCCGCAGGCCGGGCACCTTGGCGTCATAGACGAATCGGCGGCCGGTGCTAGGCGGTGCTATGGATTCCACCACCCGCTTGGTGAGGGTCCCTTTGTCGGGTGGGGCTATGCCGGTGCTATGTTCGGTAGCCATTTCCAGCGATTTCCGTCAATTTCCGGCAATGGTAAATCGCTGGAAAATCAATGGCAAGCGAACCACGTCAAACTGCGTCAACCGCTAATGCGGTGGACTGAAAATCCCCGTGTCGGCGGTTCGATTCCGTCCCTGGCCACCAATAGATTCAATAACTTACAAAAAAGCCGGCTGTTCGCCGGCTTTTTTCGTTACCGTTCAGTTGCCGCTTTTCACGGATCTTCATCCGGCTTCTTAGGGCAGAAGCTAGCGCAACAGCGCGGTATCCGAGGAAACAAGGGTGCCGTCGTCTTGGCCTCTGCCCTGCAGCTCCCTATGCCTGACCCATCTCCTATCGTATCCGGCTGGAAGTGGATACAATCGCCGCAGAGGACACGACTGTCCGAGGCTACCGCTGGCGGTGTGGACTCCTCCGGCCGCGGTGGCACAAAGGCGGCCCCGAACTGGTTCCTAACAGGCCAAAGCGCCTTCAGGTCCGCTTTGGTTAGCTGTTGGGTCCCGTGTGATCATATTCCCAAGAGGAGCTATCCTTTGTTCCGTGCTTGGGATGTTCTGAGCGAGCTGATGGCAGAGTCCCAGGCCGGAAAGACGACTCAAGCTTGATGGACGAGGAGGAAGTCATGGTCATCCGTCTCCACAAGAAAGCCCGCACCACGCCCGAGATCCGCCGGGAGATCCAGAACTCCAAGCTGCCGGCCACGGTTCTGGCCAGGAAATACGGGGTTCATCGTCATACCATCCGCAAGTGGCGCCAGCGCGATTCGGTCGAGGACGCCTCGCACCGGCCCCATCGCATCCATGCCACCCTGACCCCGCAGCAGGAAGCGATCGTCGTCTGTCTGCGCGAAACCCTGCTGTTGCCCCTGGATGACCTGCTGGCGGTCGTTCATCGCTTCATCTATCCCGAGATGTCCCGCTCGGCTCTGGACCGGCTGCTGCGCCGCCATGGGGTTTCCAACCTCAAAGAACTGATCGCCGCCAAGGAAGGAGAGAACGCCCCTTCCAAGGGCAAGAAGAAGGGCTTCAAGGACTACGAGCCCGGGTTTGTCCACATCGACATCAAGTACCTGCCTAAGATGCCCGACGAGAGCCGGGGCCGTTACCTCTTCGTCGCCATCGATCGGGCCACCCGCTGGGTCTACCTGGAAATCCATCCCACCAAGGAAGCCAGGGTCGCCGCCGCCTTCCTCGAGCGCCTGATCGCCAAGGCCCCCTTCACAATCACCAAGGTCCTGACCGACAACGGCAAAGAGTTCACCGACCGCTTCTGCGCCACCGGGGAGCGCGAACCGACCGGCCGTCACCTTTTCGACCAGGGCTGCCAACGCCATGGCATCGAGCACCGCCTCATCCCGCCCAAACACCCCCAGACCAACGGCATGGTAGAACGCTTCAACGGTCGGATCGCCGAAATCCTCAAAACCACTCGCTTCCAAAGCAGCCAGGATCTGGATCGGGCCCTGATGCAGTATGCCAGCGTCTACAACCATCAGATCCCCCAGAAGGCCCTGGGACACATCTCACCAGTACAGGCCCTCAAAGACTGGCAGAAGAAGCGGCCGGAGCTCTTCAAAAAACGTGTATATAATCTCACGGGGCTTGACATCTAACCCTTTCCGGCCCCGGGACGTTTATCGCAAAGGTTGGCGACTCCTAGACCGGCAGGGCACAATCCGATCCCTGACAGTGCTGGAGGATCTCGGATGGGTGCGGTCAAAAACGGTTGATACCGAGGGGCGTCCCACCGTTGAATACCACATCAATCCCAAGCTACTGCAAGGAGAAGGGGGCCGTGAATAGCTATCTGGAACGGCTGAAACGCCTCTCGGAAGGACCATCTCGGCCAACAACTGGAGTTGACCCGTTTTTGTGGACACCTGATGATTTGAGAGGAGGTGTCTGGAAATGGGAAAGACGAGAAAACCGTATCCGCCGGAGTTCCGGCGACAGATGGTCGAGTTGGTTCGGGCTGGACGGACGCCGGAGTCGCTGGCTCGGGAGTTCGAGCCGACGGCGGAGAGCATCCGCAACTGGGTCAAGCAGGCCGACCGTGACGAGGGACGTTGTGAGGATGGCCTGACAAGCCCGGAGAGAGAGGAGTTGCGCCGCCTGCGGCATGAGGTCCGCCAGCTGAAGATCGAACGGGAGATCCTGGCAAAAGCCGCGGCCTGGTTCGCTCGGGAGACCGACTCGGTGCCCCCGAAATCTTCGAGTTCGTGAAGGTGAATCGGGCCGATTATCCTGTTGCCACGATGTGCCGGCTGCTCGGTGTCTCCACGAGCGGGTTTTATGCGTGGCTGAAGCGTCCTGAGTCGGCCAGGGCGCGGCGGGATGCCGAGCTGGCTGACAAGGTCGAGGCGATTCACAAGCGCTCTCGCGGGACCTACGGCGCCCCTCGCATCCATGCCGAATTGCGTGCTGAGGGCGAGCGGATCGGCCGCAAGCGGGTGGCACGGCTGATGAAGGCCAAGGGGCTGGAGGGCGCCAGCCGCCGCAGGGGTTGGTGCACGACATCGCGCGACGAAGCTGCCCGGCCGGCGCCGGACCTGGTGGAGCGGCAATTTACCGCCGAGGCCCCGGACCGGCTGTGGGTGGCGGATATTACCTACGTGCCGACCTGGGAGGGGTTCCTGTACCTGGCGGTAGTGTTGGATGTGTTCAGCCGGCGTATCGTGGGCTGGGCCATGGCGGCGCACCTGCGGACCGAACTGGTGCTCTCGGCGCTCAACATGGCGCTGTGGCAACGCCAGCCCGAGGAAGTCGTTCATCACTCGGACCAGGGGTGCCAGTACACGTCGCTGGCCTTCAGCCGACGCTGTGAGGAAGCCGGTGTACGGCCGTCGATGGGCAGCGTCGGAGACTGCTTCGACAATGCCATGGCGGAGAGCTTTTTCGCCACGCTGGAATGTGAGTTGCTGGACCGGAGCACATTCCACACACGTGCCGAGGCGGAGCGTGCCATCTTCGAGTTCATCGAGGGTTGGTACAATCCGCATCGTCGGCATTCAGCGCTGGGCTATCTGTCGCCGATCAACTTCGAGCGTCAGCATACCCAGCGCAAGGGCGGGATTCAGACCCAAAATGTGGAACTGTCCACTGAAGCGGGGTAACTCCATGTGACGATTTGCCATCCTGCCCGAAACATGCCAAGCAGAAAAGCCAGGGAAAACCCGGCCAGCAGTAAGACTACCGATTGCTTTTTCGATGCTGCGGACATGTTTGTTCCGAACTCACCATTTCGGCTTAACCTGGACCCGCCGGGGCAGGTCCTCCTTACGCTGCCGAATTGACACGATTTTATATATTGCCATAAAATTAATTTCATGGAGAAAACATTAAAATCACCAGAAATCTATCCTCTTCCTCTCGATGCCCAGGGGCGCCTGCTCATCCCCAAACGGCTACGCCGGGCCATGGGGCTTAAGCCGGGCGATGTCGTGGTGGCTTGGGTCGAGGATGGCCGCCTGGTGCTCAAACCCCGTCGGGACCTTGAGCAGGAGCTGTGGGCCATGTTTGAGGATGTGGAGGAAGATCTGGCCGAGACGCTGATCGCTGAACGACGGGAAGAAGCCGCCCGTGAAAACTGAGCTCAGTGTCGTTCTGGACGCCTCGGCAGTACTTGCCTATCTGCAACGCGAAACCGGCTTTGAAAAGGTCAGCGCCGCCCTGGCTGAAGGCGCCGCCATCAGTTCGGTCAACCTGGCCGAGGTGCTTTCGAAAGCGGCAGCAAAAGGCAAGGATGCCCACGCCATCGCCTCGAGATTGCAGGCTTTGGGACTGGAGGTGGTGGCGTTTTCCGAGGAGGATGCGCATGGCGTGGCGAAGCTGTATCCCCTCACCCGCTCCAAAGGGCTTTCCCTGGGGGACCGCGCTTGCCTGGCCCTGGGAAGTCGTCTGCATCTCGGTGTGTTGACCGCCGACCGTAGCTGGACCTTGCTCGACCTGGGAATTCGGATCGATCTCTTGCGCTGATCAGCGTTCCCCTGGAGATCCCGGCACGCTCGGCGACGATCTTCTGGGTCAACCAAGCACCCGCTTTCGCATCGCCTCGAACTCGTCCTCGAAGGACATGAATATCCGGAGACGCTCCTTCTGGCTGATGATGCCGCAAAACGGCGACTCCTGGCGCAGGTCGCACATTTCCGAAGAGGGGTCCTTCATCGCCTCGAGGAGCGCGTCCAGGGGGCCTTCCAGAAGCCGTTCCCACCTGTCGTGGAACAGCTTGCCCCATGGATTGCTCTCGCGCATGCGGGCGAGATTCTGTTTGCAGCGCTCGATCTTCTCCGGATGGCGGGCCAGGTGGTCGGCCAGATGGCAGTACCAGAACCACTGCTTGGCGGCGGCGCGGTCGTGGAAAGGGTGATAGCGGTTCACTCCCAGCCCGTCCTGTCAGCCACATTCCCAATCCAGTCGAGAAGCTCCTGTTCCTGATCGTCGTCTCTGAGCATTCTCGATTGCCGGCGGCATTCTTCCCGGAACCTCGGATTCCCGGTATCCGGAACCCGGATCTGACAAAGCCTGCGGCGATGACGAGGAGAGAATGTTGGTATCGAACAGGTACCGGAAGCCGGACATCAGAAAATGTCTTCCGGTTCCACGGGCATGTCCTTGATGTCGGGGAATTCCTACTCCAGGGGTTCCCACCGATCCAGCAACTCCTTGAGCTTTCTTCCCCGGGGAACGGGTTCGATAACGAGCCTGCCATCCTCCTTAAGGCGGCGGATGGAATCGGTTGGCACAGCGTTACTCCGCATGGGACAGTTTTTCCTCCAGCGCTTCACGCACGAATTGGTTGAGGCTTTTGCCTTTGGCTGCCAGGACAACCTTCCGGTGCAGTTCCGGCGGGATGCGGACGTTGAAGGTGCCTTTGCAGGGCCTGTCCGGCTCTTTGCCGAGCGCCTTGCAATCCTCCAGATAGGCTTCGACCGAAGCGATGAACTCTTTTTTCAGGTCCTCCAGGGTTTCCGCCTCGTAGGTGACAAGATCACGGATGAACAGCAGCTTGCCGTACAGCCGACCGGTTTCCAGATCCGGCTCGATGGAGCCAAGGTAACCCTTGTGGGTGAGGTAAGTCGTCACAGGTAGCCCTCCGCTCTCAGGGTGTTTTTGATGTCCCGCAAGGCGCCGCCCTTGATGGCGTTTTCGGGATGCGGGCGGTGCAAGCGGATCATGTGCTTCGTCTTGGGGTTGTAAAACCGCACCCGGGAACCTGCCATTTCCTGCTTCTCGTAATCCAAATGGTTCAACAGCGTCACCAGGTCGTTCCAGGGAAACGTCTTGTTGGCATTGTGCAGTTTGTTCAGCAGCTTGTTCCGGGCGGCCATATCATCCCCCTTTGCCCTGGTATCAATTTTAGTTGCTGTTGCGGATGTGTGCAACCATTTTTAGTTGCTATCGCATGGATGATGTAGCCGCGTGAAATGCAAATGCTCTGCGGTCGCGGAGGCAACACCGACAATGTATGGAGACTGCATAGCGCGCGCTATACAGTTGGAGAAAACGGTGGCGAAGACGCCTTCAGGCCCTCGACAAGGCGTTGGCCGACACGAAGACCTGCCGGCGGCGGAAAGGGGTCGGGGATTCCACCAGCAGGACCGCCTTCAACGATTCCAGGCCGCCGGCGAAATAGGCCCGCTTGAGAAAGCGCTTGGGGTGGTTGACCCATCGCGGCGGCCGAAGTCCCGCCCGAAGCGCCAGCCAGGTGTCCTCCACTTCGCCGATTTCCTCCGGCTCGGATGCGATGGCGGCCGTCCTGGCGTCGTCGCCGGAAAGACCATACCAGTGATCGAGAAATTCGCGGAACTCGATACTGAAATCGCCGCCTTCGCGGACACGGCAGGCGAGCTCGTGGAGGGAGTCGGGACGGTTACGATAGACGACGGCGTTCACTGAAAATTTCTCGACGATTTTCCCAAGCGCATAGCGCACGCTATGCACAGCACACAGCGGTCACAGCCCGGACTTTGCGTGCGACCACTTTTGCAACCAGCGGGAATACTCCGCTTCGGTCATATCGCCGCCGGCCAGAGATTCGATCACGACGACCGTCTCCGCCTCGGGCGCCTCGAGCATCCGGCCGTTGATCTCCAGAAACACCGCCGAGACGGCGAGCGCCGTCCGCTTGTTGCCGTCCACGAAAGGGTGGTTGCGGGCGATCCCGTAACCATAGGCCGCCGCCAGATCGAACAGCGAAACCGTCTGCCCGTACTCGAAGCGGTGTCTTGGACGGTTCAGCGCCGATTCGAGCAGCCCTGGATCTCGAACGCCCGACGCGCCGCCGTGTTCGGCAAGCAGCATCTGGTGAATGGCAAGCACCGCCTCGGGCAGCAACCACTTCGGCGTCATTTGGCCAGCGCGCGCAGGGCGTGACGGTAACGGCGCATCACTTTCCTGGCGGCATCGAGCTGCTGCTCGAAATCCTCCCGGTACGGCGTCAATGTCAACCCTTCGGGGCCTTCGACCAGATAGAGTACATCGCCCTTGCCCACCTTCAGTTTGGCCAGTGCTTCCTTGGGCAAAACGATACCCACCGAGTTGCCGACGGTGGTAACTTTGACTTTCAACATGATTCGGTACCGCTGTATCGTTATAACCAATATTATAACCCGGAAGCCGCACCATGTCGGATCTTTTGAATCGGCGACGGAACCACGGACGCAGGTTCGGGATTTCGATAAAAGCCGTTATAAATCATAAGATTGTATTGCGTGGTTATCGGCAACAGGATTGGCAGGAACGGATGAGCGAACTGACCATCTTCTTTGCCGGCGATCCCCACGGCGCGTTCGATCCCATGATCGAGGCGGTCCTCGAACACCGTCCCGATGCCCTAGTCATCCTGGGGGATCTGGACCTGGAGCGTCCCCTGGACGAGGTTCTCGCTTCCATTCTGGGGATCACCCAGGTTTATTGGATTCCGGGCAACCACGATGGCGACCGGGACGAGTGGCACGACCACCTGTTCGGCGCCGGGTTGGCCGACCGCAACCTGCACGGCCGGGTGGTCCAGATTGGCAACACACTCCGGATTGCCGGTTTGGGCGGCGTGTTCCGCCGGAAAGTTTGGTATCCGCGCGAAAATGCCGACACCAGAGGTTGGCCCACCAAAAAGGAATGGCTACATGCGATGGGCAAGGGTAACCGCTGGCGGGGTGGACTGCCGAGGAAACACCGGGTGTCGATCTTTCCGGAAGATTTCGAGGTTTTGAGGCGGAACCGGGCCGACATTCTGGTGACCCACGAGGCGCCCACTTGTCACCCTCATGGGTTTATCGCCATCGACGAGCTGGCCCGGTCCCTGGGGGCCAGATGGGTGGTCCACGGCCACCATCACACCGACTACGAGGCCGAAATCGTTCCCGATATCCGGGTGCTTGGCGTCGGTCTGACCGGCGTGACGACGCTGGATGGAAGGCGGATCCGACCGGGCATGCCTTCGACCCGGAGCGCCAAACGGTATGCCGATGCTCATGTACGGAGGGGACGTGTCTGATTCGGCGGCGGGATATCGAGTCTGCCCAGTCCGGACTGGGCAAGAAAGAACAAGAACTTAAATCCCACGTCACCGGCACCGTCGAGCGGATTACCTTCCACAGCGAGGAGAGCGGCTTCTGCATCCTGCGGGTCAAGGTCCGCGCCCTGGAATTTGTGGATGCTGATCGCATAACCAGGGCCAGCTCGCCGGTGTCGCCGCCGTGCACATCCGCTGTATTGCCATTTGGGCATCAATCTTGTAACGGCACTATTTAGCATCGTCTCGCTCAACATCTGGGGCAACACGCCGGGAAGCTACGATCACATGGTCTTCAACGGCGCGGTCAGTCTGGTCGACACAATCCTCCAGATCAATTTCACCCAAGGGTGGTGGAGTTACCCCGCTTCACTGGTGTATGGATGTCGCCTTGGGCGATGACCAGATGCGCCTTCGAACCCGACATGCCGCCCATAACCTGGCGCTGCTCAAACAGATGGTGCTCAACCTCTTTCGCCTTGACCCCACCAACCGTCGCGGAGGTATCAAGGCAAGACGGCTCTTGGCCGCCTCCAGTGACCACTACCGGGCTCAGCTGCTTGGATTGGCGTAGGCTTCATGCAATTGCCCTGCCCTTGACCGCACTTTTTTTTGTATCTACAGTCCAATGATGGAATACGAATGGGACGACAACAAAGCGGCCACCAACTTGCGCAACCACGGGGTAACCTTCGAGGCGGTGATGGACTTCGATTGGGAAGCGGCCACCATCCTTGAAGACGACCGAAGAGACTACGGTGAGCACCGTTTCATCGCCTATGGCCCGATCGGCGATCGTCTCCATTGCCTTGTCTTCACCCTGCGTGGGCGCCGAATTCGCGTCATCAGTCTGCGCAAGGCCAACAGCAGAGAGGTAAGACGCTATGGGTAAGAAGCCATTACATGTGCCAACTGCGGAAGATGATGCCGAAATCCAGCGCGGTATCGAGGCAGACCCAGACACGCGGGAACTCACCGATGAGGATTTCGGCAAGATGCGCCCTGCCAGCGAGGTGGTGCCGGAAGTCGTGGCCGCATACAAGGCCGGCGCGCTCAAGCGCCGTCGTGGGCAACGCGGCCCCCAGAAAGCGCCGACGAAACGCCTGGTCTCCATCCGCTTCAGCCAGGAGGTTCTGGAATACTTCCGCGCCACGGGCCCCGGCTGGCAGACCCGGATGGACGAGGCGCTGAAGGAGTGGATCGAGTCGCAGCAGTGAGCAGAGGGCATCAGGCGGCCTCCCCCCCGGTGTGCTCGCGGGTGCGGCGCTCAATGAAACCCTCGACATCTGCCAGACGGTAGCGAACCCGTGCGCCGACTTTCACATACGGCAGGTTGTAACGGCCCAGGCACCGCCACGTTGCGAGGGTGCGGGGACTGACGCCCAGTATCTCGGAGGCTTCTTCTGGGGTGATCAGCGGTGAACGCATAGTGCTCTCCATCGTGTGTTGGTGATGGGGAGCAGTTTCTGGGAAACCGGTGTTGGTGTCCGGTCAAAAATCGATGAATTTTGGGGGTATTTTTGTCCTCATCTCCATAATTTGCCGCCTCACCTTGGCCTGGTGCCGCACCCACCGCCTGTAGGTGCGTTCTGACGGCGGCTCAACACCAGCCTTGCCAAAGACAAAATCGACCAGCGCCTGCCTTCGCACCTTGTCCTCGATGAGGTGACAGTCGCAGGCACGTAAGATGTGGTGTATGACAAAACACTCAAGATACTTGCCGGGGCGCTTGCGCTGAGGTTTGGTGTGCGCCTGCAATCCCAGCAAGGCATTCTCGAATCCCATCAGGCAGGCTTGCATCAGGTACAGATTGCGCCCCGCTTTGTAAGCCTCGGCAAGCAGTTCGTCGTGTTCGCGCAACCATTCGCAGGTTTCCTTTGCATCCTGGGAGATTGGGCGCGTGGTGATTTCTAAGAACGCGATGATGGAATTTTCTTCCAAGACTCGCGCCAGTTTGGCTTTCATCTGCGCCACCAGGGCAAGCATGTCTTTGGTATCCTGGTTGAGGATCGCTCCCCTGCCAGGACCGGGAAAAAAGCGATCTCGTTTTCGCAATAGATCAACCGCCTCTTCCAGTTCGGCCAGCAGCGGTGGATATTGATTTACCCAGGCAGGCAGCATTGCGTCCCCCTTCCAACGCAGTCCCCCTTGTGAAGGATCGCCGCGCCAACCGGGCAAGGGGTTTCCCGGCTTTCGGTGGCCAACCTAGGCGCGGCGAAATCGGGTCACTCAGTGTGGTACCGGCACCGGGCGATGGCGTCTTCCTCCGGCAGTTCCTGGGCCATCTCCCGGATGCGTTCGGCGGTCTCCTGTCGGCACATGGTCAAACCTCCTTCTGTCGCAATGGCATGACAGCGGCGCTTTCCTTCTCCCCCACCGTTTTCAGCACGTAGTCGGTTACCTGCTGCATCGGGTCCCGCAGCCGCTCGGTATCGATGACGATGTAGCCGGCGGTCACATCGCTGCCGGTGGCGGTGCCGTTCCAGCATCCCGGCCAGGTAGTCGGTCAATGGCAGGGCGTGCGGCCGCCTGGCCTTGGTGTCGGTGACGGTGAGCAGGCGGGCCTTCAGGTCCACGTCTTCCCAGGTCAGCCCCAGGGCCTCGGACTTTCTCAGGCCGGTGAGCAGCACCAGGCGGAAGAAGTCGGCGTGCAGCAGATTGATCTGGTCCAGGGCCTGCCACCAGGCGGGCAGCTCGTGCGGACGGATCAGGGTGCGGCGGCGGTCCACCCGCTTCCAGGCGCGGGTGAGGGTCAGGCGCTGCACCGGATTGGCCGGCAGGATGGGCGATCCGTCGGGCGCGCTGTAGCGGGCCATGGCGAAGTTCAGCACCGCCCGCAGGTAGCGCATGGTCTGGTTGGCGCAGGCCGGTGACTTCTCGCACAGAGCCTGATAGCGACGCTCCACCATGTCCTGGCGGATGGCGCTCAGGCGCTTGTCCTGCCAGTCGGCCAGCCCCCAGGCCATCATCTTGCGCACGTCGGCCACAGTGCCAGGCTTCAGGTCGCGGATGGCCAAATAGTCGTCCACCGCCTGGGCCAGAGTGACGGCCTCGGCCCGGCGGCGGCGTTTCTCGGCCTGCGGATTCTTGCCCTCGGCCATTTCGCCAAGCAGCTTCCTTGCGGCCTGGCGCGCCTGCTCAACGGTCATGGCCGGAAAGCGGCCCAGCGTCACCTTGACGGGCCTGCCCTGGTGCCAGCGGTACAACTGGAAAGCCGGTTTTTCTCGTTTCCGTTTTTCACGAACCTTCGTCCGGACTCCTAGGACGGCAGCTAGCTGTCAGGTCCCGCAGGTTCATTCGAACGCCGCTCCCGGCCGCTTGCCCAGCTTCTTGAGCAGGATCGCCAGCGGGCAAAAACCAGTGAAGGCCGACTGCAGCATGTTGGCGCCGACAAAAGCCGTCAGCCACAGCCAGCGCTGGTCGTGAAACACCGCCAGCAGCACGGAGATCAGGATCAGGCTGCCGGCGACTGCGAGGACGATACGGTCGATGGTCATGGCTCCCCCCTCTTTCAATGATCGTCCTGCCATTGTAATCCTTCCGGCGTCACCCTTCCTCCAGGACCCGGGTGACCTCGCGGATGTCGGCCAGAATCCAATCGGGCCGGTAGTCCACCTGAGCCAGGTCGGCCTCCCTGGAGACGCCGGTCAGCACCATCAGGCTGCGGATGCCGGCCCGCACTGCGCCAAAGATGTCGGTTTCCAGCCGGTCGCCGATGGCCACTACGTCCTCCGGCGCCGCTTCGAGGCGTCGCAACGCCTGACGGTACAGTTCCGGTTCCGGCTTGCCGATGATGGTGGGCTCACGGCCAGTGGCGGCGGTGAGGGCGGCGAGGATGGCCCCGTTGCCGTGGCTGATGCCAAGCTCCATCGGCAGGGTGACGTCGGCATTGGTACCGATGAACGCGGCGCCGCGGTTAAGATTGAGGGTGGCGGTGGCGAGCTTGTCCCAGGTCAGGGTTTCGTCCTTGCCCACCACCACCACGTCGGCCTGCCAATCGCCACCTTCCTTGTGGCTGCAGGCCAAAGTGAAGCCTTGCTGCCGCAGCGGTTCGGTCAGCCCCGCCTCGCCGATGGCATAGACCCGGCTGGAGGCGGGATCGCGGCGCTGGGCCAGCCACGCGGCGGTGGCGATGCCGGAGGTGAGGATTTCATCCTCGCTCACCTTCACCCCCATGCCAGCCAGCTTGGCCACGTACTGTGCGGGGGTGGAACTGGCGTTGTTGGTGGCCAGGACGAAGGGCAGCCGCCGCGCCCGCAGGGCGGCGAAGAATTCCCGGATGCCGGGCAGGGGCTGGCTGCCATGCCACAGCACGCCGTCCATGTCGATGATGAGGGCGCGCACACCCGCCAAAGGTCGTTCCTGATTCACGTGTTTGCCTTCTCCCGATTCAGATCGCACTATCATACTTCGCTATAATCGTCCCGCCCAAGCCACAAGGAGAGCTTCATGACCACGCAGGACAAACCCTGGGGCGGCCGTTTCAGCCAGCCCACCGACCAATTCGTCGAGGAATTCACCGCCTCGGTCTCTTTCGACAAGCGCCTGGCCCCCTACGACATCCAGGGCTCCATCGCCCACGCCCGGATGCTGCACAAGATCGGCGTGCTCACGGAGGCGGAATGCCAGGCCATCGTTTCCGGGCTGCACCAGATATTGGACGAGATCGAGCGGGGGGAATTCCAGTGGTCGGTGGCCCTGGAGGACGTCCACATGAACATCGAGGCGCGCCTGACCGGGCTGATCGGCGACGCCGGCAAGAAGCTCCACACCGCCCGCTCCCGCAACGACCAAGTGGCCACCGACATCCGCCTGTGGCTGCGCGACGAGATCGACCGGATCCTGGCCGAGTTGACGCGACTGCAGACCGCCCTGCTGGACCTGGCCGAACGCGAGGCCGACACGATCATGCCCGGCTTCACCCATCTGCAGGTGGCCCAGCCGATCACCTTCGGCCACCACCTCATGGCCTGGTTCGAAATGCTCCAGCGCGACCGCGAGCGCCTCCTCGACTGCCGCCGCCGGGTCAACGTCATGCCCCTGGGCGCCGCCGCCCTGGCCGGCACCCCCTACCCCATCGACCGTTTCCATACCGCCGAGCTGCTGGGCTTCGAGCGGCCGGCGGCCAACTCCCTCGATGCGGTTTCGGACCGCGATTTCGCCATCGAATTTGCGGCCTGCGCATCCCTGATCCTCATGCACCTGTCGCGCTTCTCCGAGGAACTGGTGCTGTGGACCTCGGCCCAGTTCGATTTTCTGGAGCTGCCCGACGCCTTTTGCACCGGCTCCTCGATCATGCCGCAGAAGAAAAACCCGGACGTGCCGGAGCTGGTGCGCGGCAAGAGCGGGCGGGTGTTCGGCCACCTGATGGGACTTTTGACGCTGATGAAGGCCCAGCCGCTGGCCTACAACAAGGACAACCAGGAGGACAAGGAACCGCTGTTCGACACCGTCGATACCGTACGCGCCTGCCTGCGCGCCTTCGCCGACATGATGCCCCACGTCCGCCCCAAGCGCGAGCGGATGAAGGCCGCCGCCCGCCAGGGGTTCGCCACCGCCACCGACCTGGCCGACTACCTGGTGCGCAAGGGCGTGCCCTTCCGCGACGCCCACGAAATCGTCGGCAAGGCGGTGCGGCAGGCGATGGAAGCAGGCTGCGATCTGGCCGAGCTGCCGCTGGCGGCGCTGCAGGCGCTATGTCCGGCCATCGGGGAAGACGTCTATGAAGTGCTGACCCTGGAAGGCTCGGTCGCCGCCCGCCGTCATTACGGCGGCACCGCCCCGGAGCAGGTGCGCCAAGCGGTCGAGGAAGCACGGGCGAGGCTGGCTCAGCTGAACAGTACCGGGGGAGCCTCGGTTTGAGACCGGCTCTGAAGGTAGGCCCGCTTGCTAAGCCAGACTTCGACCCGATCCGGCACCCCCAGCAAATACCCCTGGCCGAAGTCGACCGCCACCTGGCGCAGGCTATCCAGCTGAGTCTGGGTTTCGACGTATTCGGCCACAGTTTTGAGTTCCAGCTCCTGGGCCATCTGGTGCACGATGCGGACGATGCGCTCGCTGGCGGGGTTCTCTCCCAGCTGACGGATCAGGGAACCGTCGATCTTGAGATAGCGCAACCCGCCCCCCAGGGCCAGCTCAATGACCGTCTGCAGGGAGGAATAGCCACTGCCGAAATCGTCGCTGGCGAAGATCATGTCATAGCGGTGATGGAGACAACATATCAGCTCAAGATTTTCCAACAATACCTGCTCGGTCAGCTCCAACACGACCTCGAATCCTGCCAGAGGGCCCTGGAGAGCGGCTTTCAGCGCCTTCAGATAGGATTCGTCCTCCAGACTGGCGGCCGAGACGTTGATGAAGAGGCGGCGGGTCAGCTGCGCCAGAGTCTCCCGCTGCGCGATGATCCGCTGCAGAACGAGGTGGTCGAATGTCTGCACCAACCCCATTTCGACCAGGGTATCGATGAACAGACCGGCGGATAGGTAACCATCGCCCTCACGGAATCTTCCCAGCACCTCGAAGGCATGGAGCTCCCCCCATGTCTCCAGGGACATCAATGGCTGTACGAAGATTTCCAGTTCCGATGCTTGCAGACGACTGCGGATATCCAGCGTTTGCCGATATTGCGCTCGCACCCAGTCCCACATAGCGCTTTGATCCTGAAAGGATTCCAGCACCTGATTGTGATGCCGGCGGGCCAGCTGGGAAAGATAACGGATGACCAGGTGCATGTTCTCGGTGGTCATTTCTTTGAGCTCGTCGAAGCGGATGGCCACCGAACGCAGAGAAACCTGATACGGCAACGCCTCGCTGCACTGTTTCAGACAGTCTTCGATCTCGGCCAGCAGCGCTCCGACCTGCCGGCCGTCAGCCCCATAACAGGCCAGATAGAAATCCCCGGCAATCCCCCGAGTGAACACCATCCAGGCAGCGTGACGCTCGAACACCTGGTTCAGACACTGTTCCAGCAGGGTAATACACCGGTCCCCGGCCTCGATACCATAAACCTGATTGATACGTGTCAGTTCCTTCAGATTGATGACCCCGAGATACTTGGCACGGGGCAGAAACAATAACCCCTGGAGAAATTTGAAGAACGTTTGAACCCGGTTGGTCTGGCTCTCGAAATAAAGCACCCCCAGCAAATCCAGCAACTCGGCCAGTTGCCGACGAATCTCCCGATAGAGCAGATAAGCCGCTTCGAAACGCCGATCCGTCAACATGGCATAGAGAATGGCCGCATTCTGCAGCAACAGGCGATGGCGCTCCTGCAGCTGGTCGCAGACTTTCATGTCCAAACAGATGAGCAGGCTCTCGGGATAGTAGAGGGCTTTCGCAAACGGACTGTCCTTGGCCGGCGTGAGGGGGAAAGCCGTCAAATCATTCAAAATGGCATCGTTGATCTGCGCCAGCCAATCGAAACAGAGACGGATCAGCATTTTGCTCCGCATCTGGGCTTTCTCAAGCAACAGCGGGCGACGCACCTCCACCCGCAGATAGACCTCTGCGGCCTGGTTCCGGGCAAGGGAAAAAATTTGATTGATGGCACCGAAGGCTTGCAGCGCCTCGTCATGCTCCACTTGCCGGCCCGCCACCGTTTCATAGCGGAGCACTTCTGCCTTCAGATGGTTGAGACTGCCCAGCAGCAAATCGAAGGGCAGTGCCAAATCCAGAAACACCCGAGCCAACGCGTCACCGTCAACCCTGACGCCGTTGAGCAAATGCTTCAAAAAGGTTTCTTGGATGGTGTGCAGGCGCTCTCGTTGTGTGGATTCGAGCTGCTCGATCAGGCCCCCGTAATCGCGCTGAAATCGGGTCAGACTTTCCAGAATCGCCTGCAGATGGGAGGCCGCCACGGAAAAGGATGGAGACATAAAGACCGGTCCTTTCGCATACTCTTTTGCGAGTCGTGGTTCAAATTTTTAAAGTAGTATAGGTCAGGAAAGCGCATTGACACTACTACTGCCGCAACACTTGACCAACCGCCGAGCGGTTGTGCCATACTGTCGAAATCATTCGAATCTACGGGAACCCCTCATGATCGTCACGCAAGATGACCTGAGCGTCGCGCTCGACAAGGCCCCCCTGGCCGTCCTCATCGTCCAGCGGAACCGGATCGCTTGGCTCAACCAGACCCTGGCCGATCTGGCCGGCCTTCCCAAAGGGGAATTCATCGGCCGCCCTCTGGCGGACACACCGCTAAGCCTGTGGCGCGAGGATCTGGTGGAGGTCGCCACGCCCGACGGGGTTCGCTGGTTCCAGCGCCAGTCCGTCCATGCGCTTCCCGAAGGGGAGGCCCATTATTTCGCCGACGTCACCGAGCAACGGCACATGATCGACGACCTCGAGGCGCTACAGCAGCGCCTCGAAACCCTGGAGACCCGCGACCCGGTCACCGGGCTGCAGAACCGCCGCGCCATCCTGCGGGAGCTGGACCGTCAGATCAGCCGCAGCCGTCGTTACGAGAACCCGCTGTCGGTCATCCGCCTCAGCCTCGAAATCGACAGCGACGAGACCCGGCGCCGGGAACTGATGCGGGCGCTGAGCCAGGCGCTCAAGGACAAACTGCGCTGGGCCGACGAAATCGGCCTCCTGGACGACGACACCTTCCTGCTGGTATTGCCGGAGACCGGCCTGGAGGATGCCCGCGAGCTGGCGGTCAAGCTCCTCAGCGACCGCGCCGCCTTCCAGCTCCAGGACGGCGAAGGCAAGATCCGCTACGGCGTCGCCGCCTGGAACAAGGGAGACGATCTGGGCAAACTGCTCAAGCGGGTATCCCAGGACCAGGAAATCGACCTCAGCGCCTTGCTGTCCTGACCGCGGCTTGAACCGGGCACGCGCCATCCGTCTGGCGGCGCCGGGCGGAGAGATCAGCCGCCGCGATCTCAACCACCTGATTCGGCGCTTCCTCCATTTCCACCGCCAGCGACTGCAGCTGCTGGCGGATACCTTCAGCCCCCGCCAGCGCGACGCCCTGGCGCTGCTGCCGCTGCTGCTGCACCAGCACCATCCCGCCCTGCCCGGCTACGATCTCGGCCCCGCTCCCGCCGGCATCCGCGACTATCGTCCCGATCCCTTCATGCGCCGGGCGGCCAGACGCCACTTCCCCGGCCTCGACCACCGCCTCCGCGGCCATTCCGAAGCCCCGCTGCTGGCGCTGTTTCTGATGGGCAGCGTCGGCAGCATCGCGTTTTCCCGCGGCAGCGACCTGGATCTGTGGATCTGCCACCGCGGCGACCTGGAGTCCGGCGATCTGGCGGCCCTGCAGGCCAAATGCCGCGCCATCGAGGACTGGATGGCCGGTTTCGGGCTGGAGCTGCACTGTTTCCTGGTGTCGCCGGAGGCATTGCGCCGGGGGATCCCGCCGGCGCTGTCCAAGGAAAGCGCCGGCAGCACCCAGCACATCCTGCTGCTGGAGGAGTTCTACCGCACCGCCATCCACCTGGCCGGGCAGCGGCCGCTGTGGTGGCTGGTGCCGCCGGAATGGGAAGGACGTTACCGTGAATACGCCGATTTTCTCCTCGGCAAACGCTTCATCGATCCCGGCGGCCTCATCGACCTCGGCGGCCTGGAACAGCTGCCGACGCAGGAACTGGTCAGCGCCGGCCTGTGGCATCTGCACAAAGCCCTCGACGCCCCGCACAAGGCCCTGCTCAAACTGCTGCTGCTGCTCGATTACGCCGCCGACCACCCTCAACCGCGCTGGCTCGCCACCACCATCAAGGCCGCAGTGTACGCCGGCCCCCCCGATCCTTTCGTCCTCGATCCGTATCTGCTGCTGTACCACCGCGCCACCGAGGCCGCCCAGCGGACGGGATCACCGGCACTGGTGCAGCTCGCCCGCCATTGCTTCGCGCTCAAGATCGGCGACGCCGAACGGCATCCGGACTACCGCCGCCTGACGGCCACTCTGGTACAACGCGGCGAACTGTCGCCACCCCGACGCCGCGGCACACTGGCGATCACCCAGGCGCTGGAGGAATGGCAGGCGCTGACCGACGCCCTGGAGAATGCCTACGCCACGATCCGCCACCTCGCCGGTGAACCGGACTCCTCCACGGCGGACATGCAGCGGCTCACCCGGCGCCTCCAGGCGGTGCTCGGCAGCCGCCCGGGCAAGGTTCCGGTCATCCGACTCCAGGCAACCCCGGAGCCGTGGCTGCAACTGTCCCGGGATCCGGAAACCGAACGGTGGCAGATCGCCCTTCCCGGCAAATCACCGACGCCGTTGCATCAGGCCGACACCCTGCTCGGCGCCCTGGCCTGGAGCTGGGTCAACCGGCTCGCCGTCCCCGCCACCCGCTGGCAGCTGCCGCCCGGGACCCCCGTGACGGCGGCGGAACTGGCCGCCCTCAACCGCGAACTCCGGCGTTTTCTCCAGGCCGCCGGGGAACCGGAACTGGACGCTTTCGCACGGCCGGCAAGATTGCAGCGGGCCTTGCTGGCCGCCAATCCGGGTCGCCCCACCCGTCCCCGGCGCGGGGATTTCGAAATCGCCAGCGCCCGCTTCGATCCGCTCGACTACGGCGCCGAACGCCGCAGTCTGCTCCAAACCGTGGAAATCCTCACCCTCAACACCTGGGGGGAATGGGAAAGCCAGCGCTATCAGGGGCTGGAAGGCTGGTTCGACGCCCTCTGCCACCTGTATCAACAGGGTGGGGAGGCGCTGACGTTGCAATCCTTCTGCTTTTCCGCCCCGACGCTGGCCCGGCGGATGACGGCGTGCTACCGGCAGCTGACGGAGGCGCTGCCGGCCGGACACCCCGCCGAGCTCACCGCCGCCGGCCGGGTTTACCACTTTCGGCAGCGTCGGGGACGTCTGGTCTGGTACCCGCTGGACTAACGCCAGCCGAAGCGCGCCAACAGCCAGCGGCGCAGGATGGCGAGCTCCTCGGTGCAGACCGCATGGGCCATGGGGAAGACGTGCCATTCCACCGGATAACCCAGCGCCTCCAGCAGGCGGCGGCTGTCCTCCGCCAAGGCCAGCGGCACGATGGAATCGAGGCTGCCGTGCATCATCAGGATGGGGGCCGCATCCGGCGGCGCCGGGGGGAATTCGTCCGCCAGGGCGACGTAGGTGGACAGGGCGACGATGCCCGCCAGGGGCGGGCGGCGGCGCACCCCGGTCTCCAGGGCGATCACCCCGCCCTGAGAGAAACCGCCGAGGACGATCCGCCCCGGCGGAACGCCGGCGGCGATCTGGCTGTCGAGCAGGCGGTCGATCGACGCCTGGGACTGGCGGATGCCCGCCGCGTCCACCCGGCGGCGCAGGTCGGGGCTGGCGATGTCGTACCAGGCCCGCATCGCCATGCCGCCGTTGATGGTCACCGGCCGCACCGGCGCATGGGGAAAGATGAAACGTACCGCCCCGGGCAGGTTCAGCTCCGCGGCGATGGGCTCGAAGTCGTGGCCGTCGGCCCCCAGCCCGTGCAGCCAGACGATACAGGCGTCGGGATCGGGACCGGTTTCCACCACGACCGCTTCCAGGGAAGAATCTTGCATCGTGTTGACGCCTCTCAAGCGGGAGAGTAAAACGTTAGCGAAACTTCAACAGGGGGAATCTGCGCCATGATCCAGCTCGACCTCAGCGACAAAGAAACAAAACACCTCATCGAAACCCTGGAAAGCTATCTGTCCGACCTGCGTTACGAAATCGCCGACACCGACTCGGCCGACTTCCGCGAGCGACTCAAGGAGAAGAAGGCCGCCCTGGAAAAGGTGCTGGCCCAGCTCAAGACGATCTGAGCCTATAGGCTGCGCGCCCGCATGAAGGCGTATTCGGCGATGCCCGACCACGCCGATACCTGGCGGTGGAAGCTGCGGTAGGAATCGTACACCTTACGGGCGAAGGGGTCGCCGGCGGCGATTTCCTCCACCACCTGATCCGCCAACCGGTGCAGGGTCCTGAGCACCTCGTCCGGCAGCGCCTTCACCTGGACTCCGTGTTCCTGCACCAGGGTCTCCAACGCCTGCTGGTTACGGGCGGTCATCTCCGCCAGCATGTCGAGGTTGGCGGCCTGACAGGCGGCCAGCACGATCTGGCGCAGATCCTTGGGCAGCGCTTCGAACGCGGCCTTGTTGATGAAGCACTCGATCACCGAACCGGGCTCGTGCCAGCCGGGATAGTAGTAGTACTTGGCCGCCTTGTAGAGCCCGAAGGCCAAATCGTTGTAGGGGCCGACCCATTCGGTGGCGTCGATGGTGCCCGACTGCAAGGCGGTGAACAGCTCGCCGCCGGGAATGTTGACCGGCGTGCCGCCGGCACGCTTGAGCACCTCGCCCCCCAGGCCCGGAATCCGCATCTTCAGTCCCTTGAGGTCGTCGAGGGATTTGATTTCCTTGCGGAACCAGCCTGCCATCTGAGTGCCGGTGTTGCCGGCGGCGGTGGGCACCAGGCCGAAGTTGGCGTACAGCTCGCGCCACAGTTCCATGCCGCCGCCGTAATAGAGCCAGGCGTTGACCTCCTGGGGGGTGAAGCCGAACGGCACCGCGGAGAAGAACTGGAACACCTCCCCCTTGCCCTTCCAGTAATAGGCGCCGGCGTGGCCCATCTGGGCGGTGCCGCGGGAAACCGCGTCGAAGACCTCGAAAGCCGGCACCAGCTCGCCGGCGCCGTAGACCTTGACCCGGATGCGGCCGCCGCTCATGGCGGTGATGCGTTCCGCCAGGCGATTGGCGCCGGTCCCCAAACCGGGGAAATTCTTGGGCCAGGCGGTGACCATCTTCCAGCGGAAGGTCTTTTTCGCCAGCGCCACCGAGGGGGTGGCCAGGGTCGCTCCGGCGGCCAGGGCGCCGGTTCCCAGTCGGTGCAGAAAACGACGTCGCTGCATAACGGTCTCCTTGGTGTCTAAAGATTGGCGGTGGCCGCTTCGGGGCGGTCGTCGGCGCTAAAACGATACCCGCGCTGGAGGCAATGGTCCAGCCACTTGTCGAGGAAATAGTTCATCTGCCACTTGTGCTCGAGCACCTGCCGGTCCACCGGCCCCCGGATCCGCAGCGGCGGGCGTTCGGCATCTTCCAGCACCTCCACCATGCCGGCATCGAGATAGACCCGCAGCCTGAGGGCCGGCTCGAACAGCGGCTGCGGCCCGTGATCGAAACAGTAGCTCAGCTCCAGGGTCAGGGTGAAAGGCGCCTTCTCCAACAGCCTGACGTGCAACGCCGGCTGACCGTTCGGGAAGGCGACCGCCCCGCTTTCCAACTGCCGCAGGCCGGGAATGAGGCGGCGCAGCTTGCGGTAGTTCGACTCGCACAGCTCCTGCAGGGTGCGGAGCGGATGGATGGGCTTCAGGTTGGGCATCGGTTTCAGCGCCGGTAACGCGCGCAGCTGGTGTCGGTTTCCCACAGTGCGACTTCCGTGACCGGATAGCCCTGCGCCTCGACGTGTTCGAAGATCAGGCGCGCCAGCACCTCCGCGGTCGGATGTTCGGCCAGCGTCAGAAAGCGCTCGCCGGCGTCCCGCAGCAGCGGCACCAGCGGATCGGCCTCATGGAGCAGCAGGTTGTGATCCAGGGTTTCCTTGACGTACCCGGCGACCGCCCGTTTCAGATCGGCGAAATCGCACACCATCCCCTGCGCGTCCAGCGCGGCGGCGGACACCGTCACCGCCGCCCGCACGCTGTGGCCGTGCAGATGGCGGCACCTGCCCGGATGGTTCATGAGCCGGTGTCCGTAACAGAACCGGATTTCCTTGGTGACCGAATAACCCACGTTCGCTCTGTCAGCCCTTGATGCCTTTGATTTCCGCCGCCACCGCGTATTCGCCGTCGCGCTTCTCCACCCGCAGCACCTCCACGAACGCCTCCAGCGGCGGCGTCACCGCACTTTCCGGTTCGATGCGGATTTCCAGCGCTTTGCCGACTTCGACGGGACGGTCGGTGGTGAACATCACCCCCGCGCCGCTGAGATTGTGGCAGGTGGCGGTGAATTCCTCGTCGCTTTGAGGAATCCGGCAACGCATTTTACACCGGGCTTCCATGCGGATAAACCGGCGTCTTTCTCCGTGGTCGAGCATGGCGAAACCTCGTGGGGAAGTTGCTACAGTGCAGCTTTCATCATAGCCCAACGGCGACTGCCCAACAGCTGTCAAATCTGCTATGTTGACGCTCCGGTCAAGGAGAACGGTCATGCGCATTCTCATCGTCGAAGACGAAGCGCCGCTGCTGGCGCAGCTGCGGGACTTTTTCGCCGCCAAGGGCTATGCGGTCGATGCCGCCGCCAACGCCCGGGAAGGCCAGTATCTGGGGGAGGAGTATCCCATCGACGTCGCCATCGTCGACCTGGGGCTGCCGGACTTTTCCGGCCTCGAGCTGATCCGCAGGTGGCGTGCCTCCGGGTGCGATTTCCCCATCCTGATCCTCACCGCCCGGGGACGCTGGCAGGAGAAGGTGGAGGGACTGGAGGCGGGGGCCGACGATTACCTGGTCAAACCGTTTCACTTCGAGGAGCTGTGGGCCCGCATCAACGCTCTCATCCGCCGCGCCGCAGGCCAGGCCCGGCCGCAGGTAAAGCACGGCCCCATCACCCTCGACACCGCCGCCCAGACCGTCGCCCGCGACGGCGAGCCGGTCGCCCTGACCGCCTTCGAATACAAGGTGCTGGAATATCTGATGCTGCATCCGGGCAAGGTGATCTCCAAGACGGAGCTGACCGAGCATCTCTACGACCAGGACTTCGAACGCGACAGCAACGTGCTGGAGGTCTTCATCGGCCGGCTGCGGCGCAAGCTCGATCCCGACGGCGCCCTCCAGCCCATCGAAACCTTGCGCGGCCGCGGCTACCGCTGGACGCTCGCCGAACGCCGATGACCCTGTCGCTGCACGCCCGCCTCGGCATCGCCGCCGGGGCAATCCTGATCGCGTTCCTGGGGCTGGCCGGCGTCGCCCTGGAGCGCGCCTTCCGGGAAGCCGCCGCGAAGGCCACCGAAGAACGCCTGCAGGCCTACATCTACACCCTGCTGGCCACCTTCGAGATCGACCCAGGCGGCCGGGTGACCATGGAAACCCGCCGCCTCGACCGGCGTTTTTCCACTCCCGGCTCCGGACTCTACGGCTTCATCTTCCTGTACGACGAGGTGCTGTGGCAGTCCCCCTCCGCCCTGGGGATCTCCGTGCCTTCCGTCCGCCTCGACAGCGGGCGGCGTTTCTTCACCCGTCTGGATGGCAATCCGTCCCTGTGGGTGCTGTATCACGGCATCACCTGGGAAACCGAGCGCGGCCATCCGGTTCCCCTGGTGATCGCCGTGGCCACCGATGCCGCCACCCTGGTCGCCGAGGTCAACGATTTCCGCCGCACCCTCTGGGTCTGGCTGGGCGGGCTGGGCGGGCTGCTGCTGGGAACGCAGATCGCCATCCTGCGCTGGAGCCTGAAACCCCTGCGCACCATCGCCGGTGACCTGAGCGCCATCGAGGCCGGCCGCAAGCAACGTCTGGAAGGCCACTACCCCCGGGAGCTGCAACGCCTGGCCACCAACCTCAACGCCCTGCTCCACAGCGAACGCGCCCATCTGACCCGCTACCGCAACACCCTCGCCGACCTCGCCCACAGCCTCAAAACCCCGCTGGCCGTCCTCCGCGGCCTGGAGCGCGAGGTGCTGCCGGCGGACGTCCGCCGCACCCTCACCGACCAGGTGGCGCGGATGCAGCACTTGGTGGACTATCAGCTGCAGAAAGCGGCCGCCCAGGGCGCCGCCTCTCCGCTGCGATCGGTGCGGCTGCGTCCCGTGCTGGAACGGATCGGCGCCAGTCTGGACAAGGTCTATCGCGACAAGGGCGTGACCCTGGCGCTGGACTGTGACACCGAACTCCGCCTCCCGCTGGACGAGGGCGATCTGTACGAGCTGCTGGGCAACCTGCTCGACAACGCCTACAAATGGTGCCGCCGCCGAGTGCGGGTCGGGGCGGAAGCCACCGGCGGGGAGATCCGTCTGCGCATCCAGGACGACGGCCCCGGCATTCCTGAAGATCTACGTCAGACGGTGCTCGAACGGGGCGTGCGCGCCGACCAATCCACCCACGGCCACGGCATTGGCCTGGCGGTGGTCAACGAACTGGTGCGCCTCCACGGCGGCACCCTGCGCTACCATGACAGCCCCTGGGGCGGGGCCGGCTGGGAAATCCGGTTGCCGGTTTCAAGCTGAAGGCAAAAGCGAATGCGTTACGAATACGAGATCCTGGAAGAGGAAGTGGCCTACCGCGGTTTTTTCAACCTGCTGCGGCTGAAACTGCGCCACCGGCTGTTCCGCGGCGGCTGGAGCCGGGTGCTGGTGCGGGAACTGTTCCAGCGCGGCAATTGCGTCGCCGTGTTGCCCTACGACCCCCGCCGCGACGAAGTGCTCCTGATCGAACAGTTCCGGGTCGGGCCGCTGAAAAACGGCGATCCCGCCTGGATGCTGGAGATCGTCGCCGGCGCCATCGAACCCGGGGAAACCCCGGAAGAAGTGGCCTGGCGCGAGCTGCAGGAAGAATGCGGCTGCCGGGCGCGCGCCATGACCCCCGTCACCGAGTTCTACACCAGCCCCGGCGGCTCCTCGGAGAAGATCACCCTGTTCTGGGCCGACGTCGAAACCGAAGGGGCGGGCGGCATTCACGGCCTGCGCTGTGAGGACGAGGACATCCGCGTCCACGTGCTGCCGTTCGCTGCCGCCTGCGCCAAGGTGGAAGGCGGCGAGATCGACTCGGCCATTCCCATCCTCGCCCTCCAGTGGCTGGCCCTGCACCGGGAGCAGCTGCGCCCCCTCAGCAACCCGCCGGGGGATCGACCCTGAGAAAGATCCGCCGGTGCCGGCGCTCGGTGGTCTGGCGCAAGCCGATCCCGCCCCCGGCCGCCGTCCCCGCCCGGTCGCTGCCGCCCAGCTCGACCCAGCGTCCCGCAGGCACTTCCACCACGGTGGCCGCCGACCGCACCTCGATGCGACCGTCCCCCAGATCTCCCGCCCGCTGGGACCAGGGCGCGATCTCCAGCCGCACCCGGCAACCGACCACCCGGGGCACGACCCTGAAGCCGCTGGTGACCGGCTTGTAGTCGATACCGCCCGTCACCGCCGGCGGCCAGCCCCCGACCCAGATCCTGGGAACCGGCCGCTCCTCGCCCACGGCGATGAACGCCGGCTGGCCTTCGAGCACCTTGAGATGTTGGGCCTCGGCCACGCCGCGGTCGGACTCGGTGCGGTAAACGTGGCCGCGGGCGCGGATCGGTCCCTCGGGAAGGGTGGCCGAAAACCCGCCGCCGGCCTCCAGTTCGTCCAGGGTCAGGCGGTCGCTCTGGATCACCCGGATGGTCAGGGTTCTGAGCGGGCGGTCCAGCTGTTTCACCAGCCGGCGGATCTCCCCGATCCGCCCTTCCGGCGCCTTGACCACCAGGGCGTCGGGAACCGGCACCACCGCCTCGTCCCGTTCCAGCAGCGGCGCCAGGATGTGCGCCAGCTCGGCGGGCGGGCGGTGGGAGACCGGTATCGTCACCGTCGCCGCCTGCAGCGGCGGGAACCACAGCAACAGCGCCAGCATCCAAATTTTCGTCATCGCTCGACCTCGTGCGGGGTTTTCCTTTAACCTTATCCCAAATTCAGCGCCGATGGAGTTCACCATGACCGCAAGCAGAACGTTTTCCCTCTCCGCCATCGCCCTCATGGGGCTGATGGCCGCGACCCGTTTCCACCACTTCGGTGACTTCAAGACCCTGCCCGACGCTTCTTTGGCAGCGTTCTTCCTCGCCGGGCTGCTTATCGCCCGCCCGGCTTTCTTCGCCGTGCTGCTGCTGGAAGCCGGCCTCATCGACTTTATCGCCATCCGCTACGGCGGCGTCAGCGGCTGGTGCGTCACCCCCGCCTACCTGTTCCTGATTCCCGCTTACGGCGTCTCGTGGCTGGCCGGATACGGGTGCCGGCACCTGTCCCCGAACAATGCCGCCGCTATCGCAGCGACCCTGCTGGCGGCGGCAGCTGCCACCACCCTCGCCTTCGTGATCTCCAATGTCGGCTTCTACGGGTTCTCGGGGCGGTTCGGGGAGATGAGACTGACGGAATACGCCCTCCGGGTCGCCCGCTACCTGCCGTCCTACCTGGGTGTCACCCTCGCCTATACCGGCCTGGCGCTCGCCGGGCGCTGGGCTGTGCGTCAGTGGCGTAGCGCCGCGACCGCACCAACCACGCCCTGAGTTGCATTTCTCCCCCTGCCCCCTACAATAGGCGCCCCTGCCAGGTGCCCTGCGAAGGGTGAAACGGGAAGCCGGTCGGAGTCCGGCGCTGCCCCCGCAACGGTAGGTGAGTCAAGGCGGCCAAAACGCCACCGGGTCAGGGAGATCTGGGAAGGCGGTCCGCCGGCCCGAGCGGCGCTCACGAGCCCGGAGACCGGCCTGGCAGGCGGGTGCGGCGCCATGGCGCCGTGTCGATCCACCTTGGGCGTGCGGTGGGCACGCCCACTGGGAGATATGCCATGACTTGCAAACTTCGCGTACTTCTGCTGGCCCTGCCGGCGACCGCGGCCCTGGCCGCAGATCTCTCCCCCAGCCGCCTCGACACCCTGACCGTCACCGCCAGCCGGATTCCGGTCCCGGTGCGCGAGAGCGGCAGCAGCATCACCGTCATCACCGCCGAGGACATCGCCGCACGCAAGGTCTTCACCGTCGCCGACGTGCTGCGCTCGGTGCCCGGCCTCGACGTGGTCCAAAACGGCGGCCTGGGCAGGACCACCTCGGTGTTCCTGCGCGGCGCCAATTCCCAGCACACCCTGGTGCTGATCGACGGCATCGAGGTCAACGATCCGGCCAGCCCCGGCGCCGGCTTCGATTTCGCCCATCTGACCGTGGACAACATCGAACGCATCGAAATTCTCCGCGGCCCCCAGAGCACCCTGTACGGCGGTGACGCCATCGGCGGGGTGATCCAGATCTTCACCAGACAGGGGCACGGCGAGCCCCGTTTCGGATTCAACGCCGAAGGCGGCAGCTACGGCACCTGGAAGCTGGGCGGCGCCGCCAGCGGCAAGCACGACCGGCTGGCTTACAGCATCGCCGCCAGCCAACTGCACAGCGACGGTTTCTCCGCCGCCGACAGCCGTCTGGGCAACCACGAGGACGACGGCTACAAGAACACCACCGTCTCGGCCCGCGCCGACTGGCAGGCGCTGGACAATCTGGGCCTGGATGCGGTGGTGCGTTTCCATCACAGCGAGGCCGATCTCGACAACTGCGGCGGCCCCGGCTGCGACGATCCCAACTACCGTCAGGACAGCGATCAGATCTTCGCCCGCACCCAGGGCACCCTGGATCTGCTGGACCACCGCTGGCGCCAGCAGCTGCGCCTGTCCTACAGCCGCACCGAACGCCACACCCGCGACCGCCCCGATCCGGCCGACACCTTCGTCGACAACAGCGCCTTCCGCGGCGAGAAGTTCAAGCTCGACTGGCAGAACACCGTCACCCCCACCGACTGGGATACCTTGGTGTTCGGCATCACCAGCGAAACCGAATGGATGAACGCCGACACCCTCCCCACCCACTCGGCCACCATCAACGGCTATTACGGCGAGAACCGGATCAAGTGGCTGGAGCGCTTCATCACCAGCGCCGGAGTCCGTTTCGACGATCACGAACACGCCGGAGACAAGGTCACTTGGCGCGTCACCCAGGCGGTCCTGCTCCCGGAAACCGGCACCAAGCTGCACGGCAGCTACGGCAAGGGCTTCAAGGCCCCGAGCCTGTACCAGCTGTTCGCCCCGGCCGGATTCTTCGGCCCCATCGGCAACCGTGACTTGGAACCGGAGCGCAGCCGCGGCTGGGACGTGGGGGTGGACCAGAGCTTCTGGGACGAACGCATCCTGCTGGGGGCGACCTGGTTCCACAACCAGTTCAGCAACCTGATCGACTTCCAGTTCGGCACCGGCTACGTCAACGTCGCCAGCGCCCGCAGCGCCGGGCTGGAAACCTATGCGGAAATCCGGCCGCTGGCTTTCCTGACCCTGCGCGGCACCTACACCTACACCAACACCGAGGACGACCAGGAGCAGCAGTTGCTGCGCCGGCCCCGCCACAAGGGCAGCTTCGACGCCGATCTGGCCCTGACCGAGGCGGCCCACCTCCACGTCAACGTCCTGACGCTGGGCAGCCGCCGCTTCAGCGCCTTCAGCATCAAGCGCAAACTGCCGGGCTACGTGGTGGTCAACCTGGCCGGCGACTACCGGATCAACCGCTGGCTGACCCTGTACGGCCGCATCGACAACGCCTTCGATCAGGAATACGAGGAAGTGCCCGGCTACGGCACCAGCCGGGTGGCGGGATACGGCGGATTCCGGCTGACCTTCTGAGGCGCGCCTCGGCAGTTATTATTCAACTTGCGTCGGGGGGGCAGGGAAGGGTCTGCTGGCGGCCAAGGAAGGCCGCCCCGGACCTAAATTTACGGACGAATTTCGGTCCGGCAGACCCTTCCCTGCCTCCTCCCGAAAGGTAAAATGTCGATGAAGCCCCCTTACGAGGATTCGCCATGCCCACCGCCGCCCTGCCCCGGGAGACCCGCCGCTGGACCTACGAGGATTACCTGGCGCTGGACGATGAGCGCCGTTACGAAATCATCAACGGAGAACTGCTGACGGTTCCCGCCCCTTCCTCGTTTCACCAACGGTATTCTCGCAATCTGGAAGTGCTGCTGTTCGAGTTCGTGCGGGAGCGCAAGCTGGGACACGTCTTCCACGCCCCCATCGACGTCATCCTCAGTCCCGAAAACGTCGTCCACCCGGACATCCTGTTCGTCGCCCGGGAGCGCCGCGACATCATCCAGGAGCGGGGCATCTTCGGCCCGCCCGATCTGGTGGTGGAGATCGTATCCCCGTCTTCGGTCCACCGCGACTACGCCCTCAAGCAGCGCTTGTACGAACGCTTCGGGGGGCGGGAATACTGGCTGGTGGACCCGGGCAACCGGACGGTGGACGTGCTGGGGCTGGACGGCGACGCCTACGCTTCGGTCAGCTTCGCCAGCGGCGAGGGCGCCGTGACCTCGAACGTGCTGGACGGCCTGGCCGTCACTCTGGAAGCCGTCTTCCAGACCGAGATCTGACCCGCTTTCCGGCCTGATAACGGGTCGGATCCGGCACCCCGGCGGCGCGGAAACCCTCGGCGCGGAAGCGGCAGGCATCGCACTTGCCGCAGGCCCGGCCCTCGGCATCGGCGGCATAGCACGATACCGCCAGGCTGTAGTCGGCCCCCAGTTCGATGCCTTTGCGGATGATCTCGGCCTTGCTGAGCCGGATCAGCGGCGCATGGATGGCAAAGCGCCCCCCTTCCACCCCGGCCCTGGTGGCCAGATTCGCCAGCCGCTCGAAGGCATCGATGTACTCGGGCCGGCAGTCGGGATAACCGGAGTAGTCCACCGCGTTGACGCCGATGAAAATGTCGAACGCCCCCAACACTTCCGCATAGCCCAGGGCGAAGGCGAGAAACACGGTGTTGCGGGCCGGCACGTAGGTCACCGGAATCCCTTCGGTTGGGGTTTCCGGCACGGCGATGGCAGCGTCCGTCAGCGCCGAACCGCCGATATCGTCGAGGCCGATGCGGACGACCTTGTGGGCCGCCGCGCCGTACCTTTGGGCGATGCGCCGGGCCGCCTCCAGCTCGGCCCGCTGGCGCTGGCCGTAATCGAAGCTGAGGGCGTGGCACGTATAACCCTGGTCCCTGGCGATGAGCAGGGTGGTCATGGAATCGAGCCCTCCGGAGAGGAGGACGACGGCTTTTTTGCGTGCTACCATAAATTCCGTCCTGCTGCCGTTTGCCGACGAAACCGATGCTGAAGCAAAAATATCTTCCTCATTACACCGTCACTGATTATCAAAAGTGGGAAGGCGATTGGGAGCTGATCGCGGGCATCCCCTACGCCATGGTACCCAGTCCCTCTTTCCTCCACCAACGCATCGCCGGACGCCTGTTCGTGCAGATCGAAACCGCGCTGGAAACCTGCCCCGACTGCATTGCGGTTTACGAAACCGATTGGATCGTAAGCGATGACACCGTGGTCAGGCCGGACATCCTGGTGACCTGTGAACCGGTCAGCGAGGATTACCTGACCCGCCCTCCCCGACTGATCGTCGAGGTTCTGTCCCCCGCGACCCGCAGCAAGGATGAACGACTCAAGCGCCGGCTCTACGCCGAGCAGGGCGTGCGTTTCTACCTCATCGTCGATCCCGCCGAACGCCGCCTCAGGGTGCTCGAACTGACAGGCCAGGATTACCAGGAACACCCTCCCGCCAACGCCGCACTGACCCTCGATCTCGCCCCCTGTACCGTGAAGATCGACCTGCAGCGGCTCTGGCCCTGAATCTTCCCTCACCGTCCGGGCTGATCGCCCCATAACAGTTTGTGAAGCTGCAACTGGAACCGCACCGGCAGGCGGTCTTCCAGAATCCATTCGGCCAATTGCCGCGGCGCCAGTTCCCCGGCCACCGGCGAGAACAGGACCTGACAGCGCCCGGCCAGACGGTGGGCTTCCAGCTGTTCCCTGGACCACTCGTAGTCGCCGCGGTCGGCGATGACGAACTTGACCTGATCGGCCGGCTGCAGGAAAGCCAGATTCTCCCAGCGATTGCGCGCCGCCTCGCCGGAGGTGGGCGGCTTCAGATCCATGACCTTCACCACCCGCGGGTCCACCCCGGAAACGTCCAGCGCCCCGCTGGTTTCCAGGGACACGGCAAAGCCGGCATCGGCCAGCCGGGTCAACAGCGCCAGACACGCAGGCTGGGCCAGCGGCTCGCCACCGGTGACGGTCACGTGACGAACCCCGTATTCCCGCACGCGGGCGACGACGGCATCCAGCGTCAGCCGCTCGCCGCCCTGGAAGGCATAAGCGGTATCGCACCAGCGGCAGCGCAATGGACAACCGCTCAGGCGCACGAATACCGTCGGCCAGCCGACGGTGTCCGCCTCCCCCTGAATCGAGAGGAATATTTCCTTGATCTTCAGGGTTTCGCTCACGGGTTCAAGGACGCGCCTGTTCCATGCGCGCCAGGCGTTCGGCAGCCAGTTTGGCGGCATGGGCGGTGGGCCAGGTGTCACGCACCTTCTCCAGATAGCGCCTGGCCGCCTGCCGGTCCCCCCGGGCTTCGGCGATGTAACCGAGCTTGAGCAAGGCATCCGGCACCTTGGCGCTGCCCGGGAAATGCGCCACCACCTGGCCGAAGGCGTCGGCGGCGGCGCGGAAATCCCGCTTGACGTAATAGGCCTCGCCGAGCCAGTAATAGGCGTTGGGGGCCAGGGGAGAATCGGGATGACGCTGCAGGAAGGTGGAAAAGGCGTCGATGGCGGCATCGTAATGCCCGGCCTGAAGCAGATCGAAGGCTTGGCGGTAAGCCTGCCGGATCGCCTCGGGATCGGCCGGCTGGGCCTGGTCCTCGACGGCCAGGGGCGATGCCGCCTCAGCAGCCGGAGGCACCGGCGGGGCCTCCGGCGCGGACGTCACGGCCGCCGGGGCTGTGCCGGAAGGGGCGGACTGACGCAGCCGGTCCACCTCGTGCTGCAGCGCTTCCACCTGGCCGCGCAGAGCCTGGACCTCCCGCTGCAGGGCATCGACCCGCTGCAGCATGTCCATCAGCGCCTGGCTGGACAACCGCTGCTCCAGCAGCCGGACCCGGCGCTCCAGGTCCTCGTCCCCGGCCAGGGCCGGAAACGCCGCCGCCAGCCCCAACGCCAGAACCACGCGCTTAACGGCCATAGACGATCTCCACCCGCCGGTTCTTGGCCCAGGCCGTCTCGTCGTGCCCCAGGGCCACCGGTTTTTCCTCACCGTAGGAAACGACATGGATGCGCTGGGCCGGCACTCCGTTCAGCTCCAGCAGCCGCGCCACCGCCTTGGCCCGGGCCTCGCCCAGGGCGACGTTGTATTCGCGCGAGCCGCGTTCGTCGGTATGCCCTTCCAGGGTGACCTGCAACTGCGGGTGATCGACCAGATAGCGGGCGTGGGCCTGCACCACCGGCACGTCCTCCGGCCGCACCTGGGCGCTGTCGAAGTCGAAGTACAGAGTGCGGCGCTGCAGCAGAGCGCCGGCGTCGGCGCCGGGCCCCGCACCTTCGGAAACTCCGCTCTGCACTTCGTACAGAGTCGCCCCTTCCTCACCGGCCAACCCCTGGGTATGCGCCGCCTCGGCCTGCGCCCCCGCCGCGCGGGCGCCCGCCTGGGATTCCTGATCGTTCCCGGTCAGGGTCTTGCAACCTGCCAGGGCCAACACCAGTCCGAGTCCTAACCATCGTTTCATCGTTTCATCCTCCGCTTCAAAACGGCGACCACGCCGGCTCGCGCACGTCCCCTTGCTCGGTCCCGAGCCGCTGCCGGACCCGGCCGTCCACCGACACCGCCGCCAACTGGCCGCGGCCACCCGCCTGGGTGGCATAGAGAATCATACTGCCATTGGGGGCGAAACTGGGAGATTCGTCCAGGGGGCCGTCGGTGAGGACCTGCAGCCGGCCGCTGGCCAGATCGAGCACGGCGATGCGATAGCCCTGTCCCCCGTGGACGAGGGCCAGTTTGCCGCCATCCGGGGAGAAGGTGGCGCGGGCGTTGTAGTTGCCCTGGAAGGTCAGGCGCCGCACCGCCCCACCCCCGGCGGGGATGGTATAGATCTGCGGACTGCCGCCCCGGTCGGAGGTGAACACCAGCCGCTTGCCGTCCGGCGACCACGCCGGCTCGGTGTCGATGGCGAAGCTGTGGGTCAGGCGCCGCAGGCGGCGGCTGGCCAGATCGAGCACGTAGATGTCGGGACTGCCGTCCTTGGAAAGGGTCAGCGCCAGCCTGCCGCCGTCCGGCGACCACGCCGGCGCGCCGTTGATGCCGGGGAAGGCGGCGATTTTCTCCCGCGCCCCGGTGGCCAGGGTCTGCACGTAGATGGCCGGACGGCGGCGCTCGAAGGAGACGTAGGCGATCTGCTGCCCGTCCGGCGACCACGCCGGCGACATCAAAGGTTCCGGGGAAATCACCACCGTGCGCGGGTTGTAACCGTCGGCATCGGCGATCTGCAACCGGTAGATGCGGCGGCCGTCGGCCTCGGTGACGATGACGTAGGCGATGCGGGTGGCGAAGGCCCCCGGCCTGCCGGTGATCTTCTCGTAGAGGATGTCGGCGATGCGGTGGGCGGTCTTGCGCAGGCCGGCGGGCCTGGCCGGCAGACGGTAGCCGGCGAGCGCTTCCTTGCGATAAACGTCGAGCAGGTGGAACTGGACCTCGTAACGTTCCGGGCTGGGGGATTCCACCTGGCCGATGACCAGGTAATCCTGCCCCAGGGTCTGCCATACCCGCCAGTTGACCGCTTCGGGGACGGCGGCAGGGCGGGTGAGCATGTCCTGGGGCGGGAGGGGCCGGAACTGGCCGCTGCGGGCCAGATCGGCCCGGATCACCGCCGCCACGTCCACCGGCGGGGGCGTGGGCCCCGTCCAGGCGAAAGGCGCCACGGCGATGGGAATGGCCCCCTCGATCCCGCGGGTGATCTCGATGGTCAGTTCGGCACGGGCAGCGCTGCACAGCAACAGCGCCAGGCCCAGCCACGAAGCCAAGAATCTGCGTCGCATGGAAGATTATCCTGTCGGCTTGAACACGAAATTGAATTCCCGGAATTGTCCGGCCACCTCGGGGTCGTCCGGAATCGGCAGCGGCGAGGCCTTGCGCACCGCCACCTCGGCGCTGCGGTCGAAACGGGGGTCGCCGCTGGATTTGACCACCCGCGCCCCGATCACCCGGCCACCCGGGGCCACCTGAACCCGAATTGTACAGGAAAGCCCGGTACGGAAACCCGGCGGCCGCAGCCACACCCGTTCCACCGCCCGGGCGATCCGGGCCACGGTCTGGCTGACCTGCCGGGCCACTTCCCGGCGGCGCTTTTCCTGCTCCGCCCGGCGCTTGGCCTCGAGGGCCTTGCGTTTTTTCTCCGCCTCGGCCCGGCGGCGGGCTTCCTCGGCCTTGCGCTTCCTTTCCGCCTCCCGGCGTTTCTGTTCCTCCAGACGCCTGCGTTCCGCCGCCTTGCGCGCTTCCTCCAGGCGCTTGAGGCGCTCGGCCTCCTCGCGCTGGCGCCGCTTCAGTTCCGCCAGGCGCCGGGCTTCCTCGGCCGCCTTGCGGCGTTTGGCTTCGGCCAGGGCCTGAAGACGCTTGCGCTCCTCCTGCTGACGGCGGCGCAATCGGCGCAGCCGCCGCTCCTCGGCCAGACGCTGGCGCTTGAGCCGCTCACGGCGCCGGACTTCGGCCTGTTCCCTGGCTTTGAGACGCTGGAGCTGCTCCTGGACCGCGGCCTCGTCCACCGCCACCGCCTCGATGATTTCCGGCGGCGGTGGCGGGGCCGGGGGCGGTGTCGGCGCCGACCGCCAGCCCAGCAGCAGCGCCGCCAGCAACACGCCGTGAAGTCCCAGGGACTTGAGCCAGGGAATCAGCCAGTCCCTCATGACGGCGGCCGGGTCAGCAACCCCACCTGTTCCACGCCGGCCCGCTGCAGCGCCGCCATCACCTGGACCACCCGCCCGTAGGCCACCTTGTCGTCGCCGGCCACCAGGATCTTGGTGCCGGGCTTGTATTTCAGCACCGCCTGCACCTTGGCCAGCAGGGTCTTGACGTCCACGGTTTCCCGCTCGCCGCCCAGATCGACCCGGAAGCCGCCATCGGCCCCGACGGTGACGATCAGCGGCGGGGTGTCCGTGGGCGGAACCGGCTTGGCGGCCGCCTGGGGCAGATTCACGTCCACGCCGTTCTGCAGCAGCGGGGCGGTGACCATGAAGATGATCAGCAGCACCAGAGTGACATCGATGTAGGGAACCACGTTGATGTCCGCCAGCGGACGGCGGCGCGGCGTGCGGGATTTCATGCTTTTTCCAGGGCCTTGCGCTGCAACAGGCAGAGGAACTCGTCGGCGAAACGTTCGTAGCGGCGTCCGAGGCGGTCGATGCGGCTGGTGTAGCGGTTGTAGGCGATCACCGCCGGAATGGCGGCGAACAGCCCCATGGCAGTGGCCACCAGGGCCTCGGCGATGCCCGGCGCCACCAGCGCCAGGGTGGCTTGCTGCACGTGGCCCAGGGCGCGGAAGGCGTTCATGATCCCCCATACGGTGCCGAACAGGCCCACGTAGGGGCTGGTGGAACCGACCGTGGCCAGCAGGGGCAGGTGCTGGTCGAGGCGGTCCAGCTCGCGGCCGATGGCCACCCCCATGGCGCGTTCGACGTTCTCCGCCAGCAATCCTGCCGGGGCGTTCTGGCGGAACAGGCGGGCGAATTCCCGGTAGCCAGCGAAAAACACCGCCTCCATTCCGGCCACCGCCTCACGTTTGGCCAGCTGGCGGTAAAGATCCGCCAGATCGATGCCGGACCAGAAGCGGGCCTCGAACGCCTCCGCCGCCCGTCCCGCCTCGCCCAGCTGACGCGACTTGCGGAAGATCAGCGCCCACGAAGCCAGCGAGGCGGTCAAAAGCAGCGCCATCACCGCCTGCACCACCGGGCTGGCGCCGGCGATCAGATCCAGGATCGAAATGCTGCCCATCAATAATCCTTAATCCTTTGTATCAGCGCGGGGGGAATCGGTCTGGGACGGAAACTGCGGGCGTCGAGACAGGCGATTCGCACCGCCGCCTCGCACAGCACCGCATCGCCGCGCCGCACCTGCTGGAAGAACACCAGGCTGGCACGTTTGACCTCGGCGACCTCACAGCTTACCGTCAGCAGATCGTTGAAACGGGCCGGACGGCGGTAATCGGCCTGTACCGAGCGCACCACGAACAAAATTCCCTCCCGCGCGCTCAGTTCATCCTGTTCGAACCCCAGGGCGCGCAAAAATTCCGTCCGCGTCCGCTCGAAGAATCTCAGGTAATTGGCGTAATAGACCACGCCGCCGGCGTCGGTGTCCTCGTAATAGACCCGCACCGGCCAGGTAAATTCAGCCATCCTTCCTCCTTTTCAGTCCCTCGGCGGCCAGACGCCGCATCCGGGCCAGATTGTCCGCCAGGCTGCCCTTGGGGTGGAACAGGCTGCGGGTGCCGGCCACCAGCCGGTCAGCCCCGGCCGCCACCAGATCGGCCAGATTGTCGAAGCCGACCCGGCCGTCGATCTCGATGGCGACATGGCCTGCCCCGCGTTCGTCGAGGAAACGGCGGCAAGCGGCCACCTTGCGCCGGGCGTAAGGCACCTGAGCCTCCCCCTTGTGACCGGCAAAGCCGGGATTGATGAGCATCAGCAGGGCGAAATCGATGCGCTCGAGGCAGTATTCCAGCACGCTCAACGGAGTAGCCGGCTTCAAGGCCACCCCGGGCGCGACCCCAGCCGCCTGAATCGTCTGCAACCAACGGTCGATGTGGGGTTCGGCTTCCGCATGGAAACAGAGGCGCTGCACCCCGCAGTCGAGCAGGGCGTCGATGAAATAGGCATGGTCGGCCACCATCAGGTGGGCGTCGAACGGCAGTCCGGTCTCCCGCCGCAGCTGTCTGACCGCCTCGATCCCCAGCGGCAGCGAAGGGCTGAAGTGACCATCGAGAATGTCCACGTGCAGACCGTCCACCCCGAGAGATTCCAGTTCCCGAACCGCCTCGAGGCGGCGGTTGGGATCGGCGCAGATCAGGGAGGGGAGGATTTCGATCTGAGACAAAAAACCGCTTTCCGGGCCAAGATCCATGGGGCGAATCTTACCATCATGCCGATTCAAGAAACCAACCATTCCAGGGCAATCGCATGAATGAGCGCTCACTCAAAGATCATAGGTGTTGGGTCCCGTGTGATCATATCCCCAAGAGGAGCTATCCTTTGTTCCGAGCCTGGGATGTTCTGAGCGAGCTGATGGCAGAGTCCCAGGCCGGAAAGACGACTCAAGCTTGACGGACGAGGAGGAAGCCTGGGTCTCTCGTCTCCACAAGAAAGCCCGCACCACGCCCGAGATCCGCCGGGAGATCCAGAACTCCAAGCTGCCGGCCACGGTCCTGGCCAGGAAATACGAGGTTCATCGTCATACCATCCGCAAGTGGCGCCAGCGCGATTCGGTCGAGGACGCCTCGCACCGGCCCCATCGCATCCATGCCCCCCTGACCCCGCAGCAGGAAGCGATCGTCGTCTGTCTGCGCGAAACCCTGCTGTTGCCCCTGGACGACCTGCTGGCGGTCGTTCACCGCTTCATCCATCCCGAGATGTCCCGCTCGGCCCTGGACCGGCTGCTGCGTCGCCATGGCCTCTCCAATCTCAAGGAACTGATCGCCGCCAAGGAAGGAGAAAACGCCCCCTCCGTAGAACGCTTCAACGGTCGGATCGCCGAAATCCTCAAAACCACCCGCTTCCGCAGCAGCCAGGATCTGGAACGGGCCCTGATGCAGTATGCCAGCGTCTACAACCATCAGATCCCCCAGAAGGCCCTGGGATACATCTCACCAGTACAGGCTCTCAAAGACTGGCAGAAGAAGCGGCCGGAACTCTTCAAAAAACGTGTATATAATCTCACGGGGCTTGACACTTTCTGAGTCTGCACCTGAAGATCGACGGCGAGGCCGACCGGATCGGCCCAAACCAGAGCCGGTACCAGCCATCCTACCAGCAGGATGCTTCGCGTCATCGTCAGCGCCGCTGCAGCCGCAGGGAATTGAGCACCACCGACACCGAACTGAGGGCCATGGCGCCGGAGGCGATCATGGGATTGAGCCGGCCCAGGGCCGCCACCGGAATCGCCACGGTGTTGTAGCCGAAGGCCCAGGCCAGGTTCTGGCGGATGACCCGCAGGGTGAAGGCGGAGATGTCGATGGCCTCGGCGACCTTTTCGATGTCGCCCTGGACCAGGGTGATGTCGGCGGCGTGGATGGCGATGTCGGTACCGCTGCCGACGGCGAAGCTGACGTCGGCGGCCGCCAGGGCCGGGGCGTCGTTGATGCCGTCACCGATCATCCCCACCTTTTCGCCTTCGGCCTGGAGCCGGCGGATGATCCTGAGCTTGTCGTCGGGCCTGGCGTGGGCCACGACCTCGTCGATTCCGACCTGCCGGGCGATGCAGCGGGCCGCGGTTTCCACGTCGCCGGTCACCATCAGGGTGCGGATGCCCATCCGGTGGAGGCGCTCGATGGCGGTGCGGGCGTTGGGCCGGGGCCGGTCGGCGATGCCGATCAGCGCCGCCGGCCAGCCGTCGAGGGCCACGAATACCGGGGTCTTGCCCGCTTCGGCCAGCCGTTCCACCGCGGTTTCCAGCCCTTCCAGCGGTACCTCGTGACGCGCCAGCCAAGCCTGATTGCCGATCAGCAGCCGGTGGCCGTCCACTTCGGCGGCGATGCCCTCTCCGGGCCGGGTTTCGAAGTCTTCCGCCGGGGCCGGTTCCACGCCCTGGTCCTGGGCGTACTCGACGATGGCACGGGCGAGGAAGTGTTCCGAGCGCACCTCGGCCCCGGCGATCCAGGCCAGCAGGGTGGTGTCCTCGACCCGGTCGCTCAAGGGCACGAAGTCGGTCACCTGGGGCCGGCCCTCGGTGATGGTGCCGGTCTTGTCGAAGACGACGGCGGTCAGATGGGCCGCCAGTTCCAGGCTCTCGCCGTTCTTGATGTAGATGCCGCGGCGGGCCGCCTGGCCGGTGCCCACCATGATCGCCGCCGGGGTCGCCAGCCCCAGGGCACAGGGACAGGCGATCAGCAGCACCGAGATGGCGTTGCCGAGGGCGGTGGTGAAACGGGCCCCGGCCGCCAGCCAGCCGCCGAAGGTCAGGGCCGAGATCCCCATCACCGTGGGCACGAACACGGCGGAGATCCTGTCCACGGTCTTCTGGATCGGCAGCTTGCTGGCCTGGGCCTGGTCCACCATTTGGACGATGCCCGCCAGCACCGTGTCCGGCCCCACCGCGGTCGCCTTCATCTTGAAGGCCCCAGGGCCATTGATGCAGCCGCCATACACCTTATCGCCAGGATTTTTCACCACCGGCATGGGCTCACCGGTGAGCATGGATTCGTCGACGGTGGTGGTGCCCTCGATCACCTCGCCGTCGGTGGGAATACGCTCGCCGGGCCGGACCAGGAGGATGTCGCCCACCTGGATCTGGTCGATGGGGACGGTCTCCTCCCTGCCGTCGCGGATCCGGGTGGCGGTCTCCGGCTGCAGGTCGAGCAGTTTGAAGATGGCCTCGTGGGCCTGGCCCTTGGCCTTCTCCTCCAGCCAGCGCCCCAGAAGCACGAAGGTGATGATGCCGGCGGCGGCCTCGAAGTAGAGCTCGCGGTGGCGCCCCAACAGCAGGGCCGGCACACTGTAGCCGTAGGCGGCGCCGGTGCCCAGGGCCACCAGGGTGTCCATGTTGGCGCGGCGCTGCTTGGCCAGGGCGAGGGCCTTGTCGAAGAAAGGCCGGCCGCTGCCGAAAACCACCGGGGTGGTGAGGAAGAACTGGACCCAGTGCCAGATCCGCGCTTTGGGCATGACCATGGCGATGACGATGGCGGGAGCGCTGAGCAGGGCGGCACGGGCAAAGCGCCTCCGGGCCTCTTCGATGCGCCGGCGCTCGCGTTCCATCAGCAGTTTGCGCTGACTCAGGGTATCGAGGGGATGGGCGCGGTAGCCGAGCTTCTCGATCAGGCGGTAGATGTCCTCCTTGGGTAAGGCCCCGCAGACGGTGGCGGTCTCGCTGGCGAAGTTGACCTGCACCTCGCGGATGCGCGGATCGCGCTGCAAAAGCATTTCGATCAGCAAAGCGCAGGAGGCGCAGGTCATGCCCTCGACGGCGAGCTGGGTCTCCACCACCGGGGCGTTGGGATCGACGGGCTTTTTCTCGACGATCCGCGGTCTGGCGGTGGCCAGGTTTTCCAAAATGGCGTCGCAGATCCTGAGCAGGTTCTCGGCCGGCAGGGCCTTGGGATCGAACCAGATGGTGACCGAGCCGATCTCCGGCACCGCCTTGACCTGCTTGACCTCCGGCCGCTTGGTGAGGAGGATCTCGAACAGGTAGGTCTTTTCCGGATCGCCCTTGAGCACGGGCGAGACGATACGGATCCTTCTTCTCAACCGGTGGGCGATCTGGAAATGTTTCGGCATCGTATTTCCCCAATTCTGAGGCCGCAGGGAACGGGTGGAGGAGCGTACTCGGCCTGGATGGCCGAGTATCGAGCCCCCAGGGAAGGGTTCACGGCGTCTCCGGAACCCGTTCCCTGCGGCCCCACCACAGCGTGAATATGGCTAATGCTTCGGCAGCCGCGACTTCACCAGCAGATAGGTCAGGTAGAACACCGCCGCCCAGTTGTAGCGGTTCTTGACCGGATGGGGGATCCAGTCGTGGACGATGCGGTGCCAGTGGATCCTGATGAGATACAGCACCAGCACGTCGTTGGCGAACTCGAAGGCGAACTTCCGCGGATCCTCGATGATGGCGCCGCCTTTCCCCAGCACCCCGCGGCGGGCGAGAATGCCGAAGGCGGTGGCGGTTTCCCTGAGGGCCTGAAGCTGATGCCGCAGCCACGCCACCGGCCGGCTTTCCTTCACCCGCGTCAGCAGCGGGCGGCGGAGCGCCGGCGGGCGGGCTTTCAGCTTGCCGCTGCGTTCCAGTTCGGTGACGATGCGGTGCAGGCGATGGGCCAGCTCCCGGAAGGATACGAAAGGCTCGTGATAGCGGATCGACAGCTTGTTGCCGCCGAGACGCACCCGGTACACCCCGTCCACCTGCCGCAGCGCCGCCACCAGTTCCTGAGCTGCCGGCGGCTGGCACAACTGCGGCGGCAGCTGGAAGCGCACGTGCCCGGGGGCACGGTAGCGCAGGACGATCTTGCGGGTGAGCATCAGGACTTGCTTTCGCCTTCTTCCTGGGTTTCGGCGACGATGTCTTCCAGGTTTTCCTTGGTGCTCAGCACGAAGTCCTTGCCTTTCTCGCCGACGCTGGCGACCGTGGCGATGATTTCCTTACGGTACTTGTACACCACGACCCCGGCGACCACGCCGAGACCGAACATCAACAACGGGTGACGGGACAGACGACGCATCAGACCTCCTCCGGCAGTGACGGCGGCCCCCTGGGCCGCGGCTTTGACCACATGGGCGCCGGGATTGCCGGCGGCACCGTGCATCATGTTGTGCATTTCCATCATCGGGCCGTGGGGTCCGGGCCCCATCGGCATGGGACCGTGGGGCGCCATCGGTCCCGGCATTGCCGCCTTGGCGGCCGCCTCGGCCATTTTTTTGTTGTCACCGTGTACGTGGGCCATGATCGCCTCCTACTTGGTTTTTTCTTCCGCGGTTTGCGGATCTTCGACGATCTCGTCCTCGTGCAGCATGCGGTAGATCCCCAGACAGCCCTCGCAGCAGAAGCGCTTGACGCCGTCTTTGGTCTTCAATTCGAAATCGGGGATTTCCACCGGCAGGGAACAGAGATCGCAGCTGGGTTTTTCTTCGCTCATTCAATCCACTTGGGGTTGCAATACCGACCCTGCGATTCTAACACCGGCCTTGGGGGATAAAAACGGGCGCCTTCCCTGGCGCCCTTCTCCAGCCGACAGGTTGGAAGATTCGGAAACTCAATGACAGCTGAACCCCCCGCCCGCATCGCCACATTCCTCGGCCTTGCCGCCACTGACCGCTCGGCTCGAGGCGCGCATCAGCGCCATGCGCATCGCCCCGGTCAGGGCCGAACCCAATCCCAGCCGGGAGGCCATGGCGGGCACCAGGATCAGGGCGGCGACCGTCAGGGTCGTCCCCAGCAGCAGCGATCCGGTATCGTATTGGGATGCCTGGGAAACCGTGGCAATGGCTTTTTCGCTCATGGCAGTCACCTCGTGAATGCGGTCGATAACACTATGACCGTAATTAGCATTCAATGTGCCACGTTTTTCAACCCATTGTTTCCGCTTAACCCCATCCAAAATCCCCTGAAACGATTCCGGAAAAGACTGTGGCATATCCCACACTTTGCGGGATATGCCACAGTCTGAGTGCTGTATCCCCTCCTGACTTCACAGTAAAACCGGCAGCAGGCAAACGGTGCAGGGGTCTGGATTCCACAATTGCATGATTTTTGCTTTATTCAAAGGTTCAACGCCGATCAATCGCGGAGATTTCCGTCCCATGCCTGCAAGGTTAAAACGCTGGCTCGGCCTGGCCTTCGGCCTGCTGGGCATCCTGTTCATCGTCTGGCTCGACGCCCGGTCGGGCTTTCACAGCCACCACCCCCTGTCCCAGGTCAATTACGCCTTGGCGCTCATGATCGGCTTCATGACCAGTTTCCACTGCGTGGGCATGTGTGGCGCCCTGGTGCTGAGCTACACCACCCAGGATGCCGCCCTGGGACGGCCCCGCTATCTCTCCCACTTCTGGTACGGTCTGGGAAAGACCCTGTCCTACACCGCCATCGGTGCGGCATTTGCCGCACTCGGCGGCATCGTCGCCTTCACCCCGGGCTTGAGGGGGGCGATCGCCATCGCCGCCGGGATCTTTCTGGTCCTGTTCGGCCTCAACCTGCTGGGCATCGTCCGCCTGCGGGTACAGCTGCGCACCCCCCCGGCGCTGATGCGTTTTATCGGCCGCCAGTACAAGAAGCGCAGCCACCCTTTCGTCATCGGCCTGCTCAACGGCTTGATGATCGTCTGCGGGCCGCTGCAGGCCATGTACATCCTCGCCGCCGGCACCAGCGATCCGCGCCAAGGGGCGGCGCTGCTGTTCTGTTTCGGCATCGGCACCCTGCCGGTGATGCTGGGTTTCGGGGTCTTCGCCAGCACCCTGTCCAAGAGCGTCGGGCCGGTGCTGGTGAAATTCTCCAGCGTGGTGGTGATCCTGATGGGGGCGGTGATGCTCAACCGCGGCCTGATCCTGACCCGCAGCGATTACGATATTGCCAGCCTGATCGCCCGCGCCGAAACCTGGGTGAGCCGGATGCGCTCCCCGGTAAAACCGCTGCGGATCGTCCGCATGCAGGTCACCGCCGAGGATTTCGAACCGGACCACTTCGTGCTTCAGGTCGGCGTACCGGTGCGCTGGGAAATCCAGGTGGCGGAAAACGCCTTCTGCCGCAGTGAACTGGAAGTGCCCAGCTTCGGGCTGAAGATCGCGCTGACGCCGGGCCTGCATGCGGTGGAATTCGCCCCGCCCCGCACCGGGCTGATCCTGTGGCGCTGCACCGAACCCCAACGCTGGGGGGCGTTCACGGTTCAGTGAGCGTGGTGATGGTGCTCATGCCCGGGCGCGTGGCTGTGGGGAATGATTTCGTGCATCCATTCCCGGAGCTCATCCCAAGCGCTACCGTGACGATGGCCTGAGGCGCCGGGCGGCCAGGCCGGCACCGCCTTCACCCCGACGCCATGCTTGTACACCATCAGCCCGCCGTAATCGGCCGCCAGCATCAGATTGAGTACCATGAACAGCGCCAGCAGCGAATGGAACAGCCTGCCGACCAGCCAGAAGCGGCCGCGGTTGAGCAAACGCCAGATCAACAGCAGCCAGGCCAGGGCGGTGGCGTTGAGGGCGAAGTAACGGTGGGTTTCCAGGATCTCGTGGACCTGCGGCGGGTGGGGAACGGTCAACGCCGCCTGCAGCCCGAAAGCGGCCGCGACGACGGCCCCCAGCGCTCCCAACCCCAACAGCCAGTTGGCCACCACGAACAGGGCGCGGCTGCGAAAAACCGCCGCGAGCAGATCGACGAGAAAAAAGACGCTGAGAAAGGCGATGGGAAAATGCACCCAGACGGGGTGCAAGTTCATCATCTCCCGCAAACCGGGAAAAATCTCTACAATGAAGGTCATGGCGCGTGTCCGTTTCCATCCGGTGCCGACAGCATAGCGGCCGCGCTGAGACCGGGCAAGCCACACGCTTGCCGGGAGAGATCATCAGATCCTATCCGATTCACGATCAACAAGGAGTCATCATGCAGATACCATTGCAGGTCACCTTCCGCGGATTGCCGCATTCCGACGCCATGGAAGCCAAGATTCAGGAAAAAGCGCAAAAGCTGGAACGCTACTACGACAAGATCACCAGCTGCCGCGTCATGGTGGAGCGCACCCACCACAAGCATCAAAAGGGCGATCTGTATCACGTCCGCATCGACCTGACCGTACCGGGAAAGGAAATCGTCATCAGCCGCGAACACCACGACAACCACGCCTACGAGGACGCCTACGTCGCCATCCGCGACGCCTTCCAGGCCGCCGCCCGTCAGCTGGAGGAATACGCCCGCATCCAGCGCGGCGAAGTCAAGGGCCGGGGCAGCCACAAAGCCGCCCTGGAGTGATCACAAGGGGGACGAAACGGCCCCGCCTCAACCCGCCCGTTCCGCCAGCCAGACCGTCACTTCGGTCAAAAGCCGCTGGGGAACGGGCGGTTTCATGAACAACTGCTCGTGATAAGGAACCGGCAGGGCCAGCATCCGGTTGGCCGGATGGTTATGCCGGGTCGCATGCCAGAAATCCTCGTTGCCCCAAGCGGCGGTGATGGGATCTTCCCGGGCGTAAACGAGAAAATACGGCACCCGCAAGGCCGCCATGTGCGCCCGGAAGCAGACGATGGCCTTCTCGATCGCCACCACCCAGCGCAACAAAGTCCGGGTGACGATGTAGCCGTCCTCACGCAGACGGGTCTTTTCCGCCTCCCAGTCGGTGAGACAGTCCAGCACCCAGGATGGGCGGCAGGGCGTCAGCAGCCGGCGCAATCCCGGCAGAGAAGCCAGTTCCATCACCGCCTCCATCGGCAACGTGGCCAGACAGGCCGGCACATACCGCCGAATCAAACATCCCTCGTAGGCCCGGAACGAAACGTCGATCAGCGGGTTGGCCAACCGGCCGCGCCATCCGGGCAACCGGCTGACGGCGAAGGCCGGGCCGAACAGAACGAGACCGGCGACCCCGTGCGGCTCCTCCAGCAACGCCTGCGCGGCAATCAGTCCCCCCAGGCTATGGGCCAGGACGAACAGCGGCCCGTCACAGCGGCGGCGCAGGAACGCCAAGGCACTGCGGAAATCTTCCCTCATCGGCGCCAGCGTGCGCAGATCCGCCTGGGCCAGAAAGGCGGCGCTTGCATCGACCCGTGCCGTCCCCCGACGGACAACCTCGTCCGCCGCACGGAGCACCGGATTGGTCAGTCCGTGGGCATGGAGATCGACCCCCACAAGATGCCAAGCAGCGGCGAAATGGGCGGCAACGTGGCGGTAACGGCCGCTGTATTCGTTCATGCCGTGCACCAGCAGCAGGCCGCCCCGAGGCCTTTCGGCTTCCTGCCACAGCAGGTGCAGCGGTTCCCGACGGTGTGGAACCGCAACGAAACGGCTCTCCCCCCAACGGGGGTAGGGGCGGGTGACCCACTGGCGGCAGGCGCTGTCTTTCAATCCCCTTCCCGGTCGATGTCACAGCAGTGGCGTTCGGTCACCAGGACGCTGCCCCGGACCGGATTGGGGCGATACGTGGTGCAGCCCTTCAGGCCCAGCTCGTAGGCGCGGTGATAGACGTCGCGGAAGGCTTCGAAGGGATAATCCTCAGGGATATGGATGGTCTTGGAGATGGCGCTGTCCACGTGGCGCTGCAGCACCGCCTGCATCGCCAGATGGGCCTCGGGAGACAGGTCCGTGGCGGTGACGAAGAAATCCGGCAAGGCGCCGTCGCCGTGGCGCCGTCGCCACAGGGACCAGGCGGGGTCGGTCACCTCCACCAGCCGGCATTCCCTGCCCTCCAGCTGCAGGCGGCGCTGGTAGCGCCAGGCGAACACCGGCTCCAGGCCACTGGAGACGTTGCCGGCCAGCAGGCTGATGGAGCCGGTGGGGGCGATGGCGAGCAGATGGCTGTTGCGCAGACCGTGGGCGGCGATGCCGTCGCGGATGTCCTGCGGCAATCGGGTGACGAAGGGTCCCTGCGGATAGACCCGGGGTTCGAACAACGGAAAGGCGCCCTTTTCCCGGGCCAGGGCGATGGAAGCCCGATAGGCGGCGTGACAGATCGTCGCCATCACCTTCCCGGCCAACCGGCGGGCGGCGTCGCTGTCGTAACGCAGCCCCAGGAGGATGAGGGCGTCGGCCAGGCCGGTCAGTCCCAGGCCGATACGGCGGGTGGCGCGGGCGCGGCGGCGCTGCCTCTCCAGAGGAAAGCCGGACAGGTCGATGACGTCGTCGAGAAAACGCACCACCACCGGCACCAAGGCGGCGATGGCGTCCAGATCCAGCCGGGCCCGGTTGCTGAAGGGTTCGCGCACGAACCGCACCAAGTTGATCGAGCCCAGGTCGCAGGCGCCGTAGGGCGGCAGCGGCAGTTCGGAGCAGGGATTGGTGGTGTGGATGCGCTCGCAGTAATGGAGATTGTTGAGCCGGTTGATGCGGTCGAGAAACAGCACGCCCGGCTCGGCCACTTCGTAGGTGGCGCGCATGATCCGGTCCCACAGCCGGCGGGCCCTGACGGTCTTCAGAATCCGGCACGGCACCGGCTTGTCGTAACCGGGCCAATCCCGCAGCACACTGCCCTCGCCGCTGCCGGGGGTGAGCTGCTCGGCGGGAAACACCAAGGGCCAGTCGCCGTCCCGTTCCACCGCCGCCATGAAGGCATCGGACACGGTCACCGACAAGTTGAAATTGCGCAGAACCTGGGGATCGCGCTTGGCCTCGACGAATTCCTCCACGTCGGGATGGTCGCAGCGCAAGGTCGCCATCATTGCCCCGCGGCGGCTGGCGGTGGAGAGCAGCACCGCGCATCCGACATCGAAGATGTGCATGAACGACACCGGCCCGGAAGCCACGGTGCCGGCGCTTTCGGCCCGGGTGCCGCGGGGACGCAGGGTGGAAAAGTCGTAGCCGACACCGCCACCCTGCTGCATGGTCAGGGCGCCTTCCTTGAGGGCCTCGAAGATGCCGTCGAGGCTGTCCTCCATCGGCCCCATGGCGAAGCAGTTGAACAGGGTCACCTGGCGGCGGGTGCCGGCGCCGGCGAGAATGCGGCCGCCGGGGAGGAATTTGAAATCCGCCAGCAAATCCAGGAACCGGGCCTGCCACACCTCCGGCTCCGCTTCCACACTGGCCACTGCCTGCGCCACCCGCCGCCAGGTTTCCCAGATGTCGGCCTCGCCCGGAGCGCGGTACTTGCTTTCCCAGACGATGCGGGAAATTTCCTGGGGAAATGGCGTCCCGGTCAAAGCCGCCACAGTCCTTCCCGGCGCATGCGCTCCTCCAGCTCGGCCAGTTCGCGTTCGCGCTCCATGCCGGCGACGGCGTGAACCTGACCGTCCCTGACGAAATAGGCGATGAAATCGTATCCGGCCGGATCGCCGTCGTAGCGGATCTCGTCCCAGTCCGCCGCGTGGCCGAAATACTGCAGAGTGCGGTTGTACTGGCGGGTCCAGAAATACGGCACACCACGGTATTCCAGGCCGGCGCCGGCCACGTTGGCACCGGCGAGGCGGCCGTGCTGGGCGGCCATGCGCCAGTGCTCGACCCGGATCGGCGCGCCGCTGCGCCAGTCGGGGAAGCAGGCCAGATCGCCGGCCGCGTACAGTCCTTCCGCCGCCCGCAGGCCCGCATCCACCAGGATCGCGCCGTCGTCGGCCTTGCTGACGCCGGTGACGAAATCCGTCGCCGGACGCACCCCCACGCCCACCACCACCAGATCGGCCGGCAGTTCACTGCCGTCGTCCAACGAAACCCGCTCGACCCGGCCGGCGCCCTGGAAAGCCTTTACCGTGCGTCCGAGGCGGAACGCCACCCCGTGATCTTCGTGCAGCCGGTGCAAGGCGGCGCCGATTTCCGGCCCCAGCACCCGTTCGAAGGGCACCGTCTCTGGCGCCACCACCGTCACCTCGATGTCCCGCCGGCGCAGGCTCTGGGCCACCTCCATGCCGATGAAGCCAGCCCCGACCACCACCGCGCGGCGGGCCGACTCGGCGGCCTGGCGCAGGTGTTCGCCGTCATCCCGGGAGCGCAGGAAAAAGACCCCGTCCAAATCGACGCCCGGAATCGGCGGCCGGCGGTTGACCGCGCCACTTGCCAGAATGGCGGCATCGTAAGCGAGCGCCGTGCCGTCGCTGAGCGTCACCTGCCGAGCATCGGCCGCCAGGGCGGTTGCCGCCGCCTCGACCACCTCGATGTCACGGGCGGTATAGAAATCCGGTGCCCGCAGCGGCAGCCAGCTCTCCGGCGCCTCGCCGCTCAGATACCCCTTGCTCAGCAGGGGACGGTCGATGGGGGGAAACTCGGGGCCGGTGACCCACACGATCCGGCCGCCGAAACCGTGGTCACGCAGCGCTTCCACCGCATAGGCCCCGGCACAGCCACCGCCGATCACCACGCACAGGCGGGAATCGGCGGGATCACGCCGCGGCGGTGGCGGTGGCTGGCTCTGCTCGGGGATCGTGACCCAGACCTCGCCGTCATCGACCCGCACCGGATAGACCGGCAGGCCATCCAGACCCGGCGGTTCCAGCAGCGCCCCGCTGCGGGCATCGAAGCAGGCATGGTGCCAGGGGCAGACGATACGGCCGTCGCACAGGGCCCCGGCCGCCAGCGGCGCCTCGTAGTGGGGACACAGCGCCCCCAGGGCATGGAAACCGTCCTCCAGCCGCAGCAACAGCACGGCGGTGGTTCCGGCCTGGACCTGTTTCATCCGGCCGACGGCCAGATCCGTTTCCCGGGCGACTTTGAATTCGGCCATGACGCACCTCCTCGGTTTACGGCGATTATCGTCCCACCGCCATCCTGCATCAAGGGTGGCGGCCGGAAAGCACACCGCCGCCCGAAGGCGGCGGTACGGTCACAGGCAAACCGAGGCAGGTCAGATCCCCTTCTGCTCCGGGGTCAGCTGCTTGAGCCACCCCTCGACTTCCGGGTCGAGCTGGCCGGTGCCGGTAAGCTTCAGAGTATCCTTGAGCCAGCCGTGGAACACCAGCGGCAGCGGCAGCACCCCCTGGCCACCGAAACCGTTGAGCCCGGTGACTTCGGGATCGGAAGGATCGGCCAGCAGGATGCGGCCGACGATTTCCAGGGTGTCCATGTCCACCACCGTCAGCACGTTGGAGAACTTGCTGGCCACGTAGGCGTAGTAGCCGCCCCCCTTCTTGAAGCCGAATTCGACCCCGTGGGCGCCGGGATCGCAGGGCAGCTGTTTGATCACCTTGTTGGTGGCGGTGTCGATGATGGAGATGGAAGCGCTCAGGGTGTTGGCGGTGACCACGTATTTGCCGTCGGGGCTGACCGGAGTCTGAATCGGCAGCAGCCCGTAGGCCGGTCCCTCGGTCTTTCCGGAGATCGGGTCGTAATCGGCCGCCAAGTCGATGTCCTGGACCTTCTTTTTGGTTTTGAGGTCGATCACCGACATGGTGGCCAGCTTGGGCGGCGTTCCCAGCAGGTTGGCCACGTAGGCGTAATCCCCCTGGGGCCGGATGCCGACAGCGATGGGGATCACCCCACCGGTGGGAATTTCTGTGACCTTTTCCGTGTCCAGGTCCACAACCGAGACGCTTGCCGCCAGGGCATTGGGGGTGACCATGAGCTTGCCGTCGTCCGTGATCCAGTGGCCGTGGGGACCGGAATGCTCACCCACGTTGATCGACCCCAGCAGGTTATGGTTGCGTCCCGGCGACAGCTTGGTGACCCGGTCCTCGCCGTTGATGGCCACGTAAAGGACGTCGCTGCCGGGCCGGGTGATGACGTGGGAAGGATCCTGGCCTACGTTGACCACGCTGTAAGTGTCACCCGTTTCGCGGTCGAAGGTGGTCAGGCGCTTGTCGAACCATTCGGTCTGGTAGATGTAGCGATAGGTTCGGTCCGTCCACATGTTGTGGGGGTGGTTCATGTTGGTCTCGATGCCCTTGACCTTCTTTTTGATGGTCCAGGTGGCAACGTCGATCTGGGTGGCAGAGCCGGGTTTGGTCTTGCCGGCGATCTTCTCGAACTGGGTGTTGACCCAGACCTCGCCAACCCCCGGCACTTTGGGCTTAAACACCTTGTTGGGCACCGAGATGCTCAGGGCGCTGAGGGAGATCTGGGTGCCGCCCAGATTGAGGGGAATGTCCGGCAGCTTCACCTCCCAGGTGGGCTTGCTGTAGTCGCGCCACAGGGCGGGGGTCGTCACCACGAAGAAGGTGCGCAGCAGCTTCTTGGCGATGTCGCTGGTGGTGGGCACTCGGGCGCCGGTGATCAGCTGGATTTCCTTGCCCAGGTCCAGACCCGGGGTGGCGGGATCGTCGACGATCACCGCACCGAACATGTAGGGATGGACCTTACAGGTGAACACGTACAGGCCGGGCTTGTCGAACTTCACCGTGACGCTGGCCGAGGACGGCTTGTCCTGATCCACCGGAAATTCCCTGGCCCCCGGCTGCCAGATCAGACTGGTGATGGTGTGCTCGGCGTTGACGTCGGTCATCTTGATCAGCACCGCATCGCCGGGTTTGACCACCACCAGGGCATCCCCGTCCACCGGATCTTTGAACCAGGTACCGGGTTCGTCGGTCATCTCCAGGATGGCGGAAGGCATCACTCCGGCGACACTGATGATGGCGCTTTCCTCGCTTTCTTCCTGGGTCGGTAACGCCTGGGTCTTCAGTTTCACCGCCCCGGCGGGATTCGTCACGCCCAGGCTGGTGGTCAGAATCAGAGCACTGCTCAATGCTTTCAATTTCATACCGATTTCCTCCTCAACGGTTGCTCGGAATCACCCGGAATTTGCCCATCATGCCGCTCTGCATGTGCTGGATGACGTGGCAGTGATAGTGCCAGTCACCGGGCCCCACGCCCTCGCCGGCCTTGACCACGAAGCTGGTCCGGCTGATGGGACCGATGTTGACGGTGTCCACCACGTGGGTGGTGCCCGGTTCGATCCAGCGGTGGCCGTGCAGATGGAAGGTGTGGAAGGCGGTGCCGATGCCGATAACGTGGAAACGCACCAGATCCCCTTCACGGGCGCCGACGGTGGGATTGGTCCACAGAGGGATCTGGCGGTTGACGATATGGTTGATTTCCTGACCCCAGAAGGTGGTTTCGTGCATCCACAGGACGAATTCCCGCTTGATGTCCCTGAGGTTCACCTTCTGGATCCTGCCGTCGATCAAAGCATCGACTTTGCCGCTGGCGGGATTGACGATCAGGGTGCCAAACAGACCCTTGTCTTCGGCCCCCACCTTGGGGTCACCGAAGGCGTGGTCGTGGTACATCCAGGTACCGGCCGTGCCCGGTGCCGCGATCCACTTGTAGGTGTAGGGTTTCCCCGGACGGGCGACGTGGTCGGCCACCTGATTGAGTACCTTGGTGGTCCCGTCGCTGTCGAAGGGATAATGCACCCCGTGGACGTGCAGGCTTACCGGCAGATCCGAACCCCGGATGCCGTGCTCCAGGGTCACGTAGGCCGTATCCCCTTCGGTCAGGATGATGGTCGGACCGGGAATGGTGGGCCCGGCGGCGTAGCGGCCGGTGACGTCCTCGGTTCTGCCCCGATCCTCCACCTGGTGGCGCACCATCTGGTAGGCCAGCTGTCCGGAGGGCAGGGACACCGCACGCAGGGTGATACGGTGGACAGCCGCCTGCAGCGGCAGGGCGATACCGCAAAGCAACAGCAACAACAGACTGTGTAAGCGCATAACCTTCTCCTCGAGTGAGTATGAGACTTGCACCGTCTAGTAAATCGCCGCAAATAAACTTTGTCAATATTTTTATTTAAAAACTAAAATTAGTCGGTTCGTCCAAAACGAGTAAACTGATGATTCCCACGATTCAGGAGGAAGACGTGATCAACAGCCTTGGCGAACGGCAACAGCAGTTGCTGAACCTGTTGCTGGAGAACAAGTCTGGCATGACCATGGACGAACTGGCACGGGCCCTGGGGGTGTCCAAACCGGCCGTCCACCAGCACCTGACCACCCTGGAGCGGGACGGTTATGTGGCTCGCCACGCCCTGGTCAAAACCGGGGGCCGCCCCAGTCAGATCTACGTGCTCAGCGACCGAGGTGTCCACTTGTTCCCCAAGCACTACGCCTGGTTCTCGGAACTGCTGTTGCAGCAACTGCTGGAACGTATGGGCAGCGAGGCGGTGGAAAAACTGCTCTATCAGCTGGGCCGCGAAGCTGCCGTCCCGCTACGGGAGCGGCTGCGGGACAAGGAAGGGACGGAGAAAATCCGTGAGGTGGTCCGCATCATGCGCGACTTCGGCTATCAGGCCCAGGTCGTGGAAGGGAAGGAGAGACTGCCGGAAATCAGCGCTAAAAACTGCATCTATCATGATCTGGCCAAGGCCCACCGAGAAGTCTGCGCCTTGGACCTGGGGCTGCTGGACGGCCTCCTGGAAGGGACGGTGGCCCAGCGGAGCTGCATGGTCCGCGGTGATGGAGACTGCCGCTTCTGTCTCCGAAAACGGCCCGAAGGCTCCACCGGCGCCTGAGATTCAGTCCTTGCGGTATTCCGCCGTCACCGTGGTGTAGATGCCGCCGCGGACGTTGAACCTGGCTTCGATCCGCATCCAGCGCGGCCGGCAGGCGGCCACCAGGTCGTCGAGAATCCGGTTGGTGACAGCCTCGTGGAAGGCGCCCTCGTCGCGGTAGGACCACAGATACAGCTTGTAGGACTTGAGCTCGATGCAGAGCTGGTCGGGAACGTACTCGATCAGAATGGTGGCGAAATCCGGCTGGCAGGTCTTGGGGCACAGGCAGGTGAATTCCGGCGACTCGATGCGGATGGTGTAGTCGCGCTGCGGGTTGGGGTTGGGGAAGGTTTCCAGCTGCTTGCTCGGTTTGGCGGTCATGGCGTTTTCTGAAAGGAATGGGAAAAGGTCGATATAATACGCGATTCTTCGCTTAGACGCCCTGCGGGCGGCACCATTCCATGCGCCTGGAAAAGATCAAACTGGCCGGCTTCAAATCCTTCGTCGATCCCACCACCCTCGTCCTGCCGGGGCGGCTGATCGGCATCGTCGGACCCAACGGCTGCGGCAAATCCAACCTCATCGACGCGGTGCGTTTTGTCATCGGCGAAAGCTCGGCCAAACATCTCAGGGGCAGCGCCATGAGCGACGTGATCTTCAACGGCGCCGCCGGGCGGGCGCCGGCCTCGCTGGCGACGGTGGAGCTGATCTTCGACAACAATGACGGCCGCGCCGGGGGTGAGTTCGCCAACTACGCCCAGATCTCGGTCAAACGCCAGGTGTCCCGCGAGGGCCAGTCCCAGTATTTTCTCAACGGCAGCCGCTGCCGCCGCCGCGACATCATGGACCTGTTCCTGGGCACCGGCCTGGGACTGCGCAGCTACGCCATCATCGAACAGGGCATGGTGTCGCGCTTCATCGAGTCCAAGCCCGACGACCTGCGCCTGTTCATCGAGGAGGCCGCAGGACTGTCCAAGTACAAGGAAAGGCGCCGCGAGACCGAATTGAAGATGGAACACACCCGCGCCAATCTGGAACGGGTCGCCGACGTCCGCGCCGAACTGCAGACCCAGGTCAACCGCCTCGCCCGTCAGGCCAAAAAGGCGGAGAAGTTCCGCGACCTGGCGCGCCAGATCCGCATCTGCCAGCACCAGCTGCTGGCCCTGCAGTGGCGCGCAGCCGACGACGAATACCGCCGCGCCCAGGCTCGGCTGGCCGAAAGGGAGCGCGAACTGAAGCAGCACGAGGCCGCCTGGCGGCAGGCCGAAACCGAGGCCGGCGCCGCCCGGGAGCGGGTCGATCAGCTGGAAAAGCAATTGCAGCACTGGCAGGCCAAACGGTATCAGCTGGACGCCGACATCGGCCGCAGCGAGCAGACGGTCAGGCATCTGGAGGAAAACCAGGCCCAGCGCCGCCAGACCCTGGCCGAATGGCGCCGGGAACTGGAGCGCACCCGTACCGCCCTGGCGCAGGATCGTCAGCAACAGGAAGAACTGACACGCCAGCGCCACCAGTTGGAAACCGAACTGGCAGCAGCCCGCCAGCAGGCCCACGCCGATAGCGAGCGTCAGCGTCGGACCGAAGCCGAATGGCAGGAAGCCCGCCGCCGCTTCGCTCAGTTGCGTGACCGGCAACGCCAGCACCAGCACGAATTGCAGCTGGCGGAATCCGAAACCAAGCACCTGCAGCACCAGCAGGCCCAGTTGCAACAGCGCCTGGCGCGGCTCGGCGCCCAGCGTGAAGAACTGGAACGAGCCCAGGGCCGCTTCGATGCCGCCGCCTGGCAGCAGCGCCTCGACCAAGCCCAAAGCACCCACCGCCAGTGCCGCCAGCAACTGGCGCAGCTGGCGGCCGAAACCCAGTCCCTCGAGCGGCAGCGGGAACAGCAGCGCCGGGAACTGGCCCAGCTGGAAAGCGAAATCCACCGCCTTCAGGGCCGCATCAGCGCCCTGGAAACCCTGCAGCACCACGCCCTGGGCAAGGACCAAAAAGCGCTGCAGGACTGGCTGACCCGCCAGGGCTGGCAGAAATTGCCCCGGCTGGGGGAAACCCTGGAAGCGGAACCAGGCTGGGAACGGGCGCTGGAAGCCGCGCTCGGCCACTGGCTCGAGGCCCTGTGCCATGAAAGCCTGCCGCAGCCGCCGGAGACACCACCGGCCAGTCTTTCCCTGCTGGCCACCGCGACCGCCACCACTCCGCATCCAGACACCCTGGCGGCCAAAATCCTCAAGGGTCCGGCGCCCGCTTTCCTGAACCGCTTCCGCTGCTGCCAAGACCTCGCCACCGCCCTGGCCCGACGCGACCGCCTCGCCCCCCACGAATGCTGGATCACCCCGGCCGGTGAACAGGTCGGTCCCGATCACTGCCACCTCCCCCGCCCCGCCGACGAGGAGGCCGGGGTGCTGACGCGGCAGAAGACCCTGCGCGAGCTGCGCGACCGCCTCGACCGGCTGCAGCGTCAACACCGAAGCGTTCAGGCCGAACTGGCCCGGCTGCAGGAGACCCTGCAAACCCACACCCTGCGGCAGGAAACCCTGCAGGCCCGGGAACGCGACCAACACGCCGCCCTGGCCCGGCTGCAGGCCGAACATCAGGCCGCCTGCCGCCGGCACCGGGAAACCGGCCGGCGTCTGGAACAACTGGCGCGTGAATCCCGGGAAATCGAACAGGAAAGCGCCCGGACCGACGCCAAACTGGCCTCCCTGGACCGCCGGATCGCCGCCCTGCGGCAGCAGAGCGGCGAACTGACCGATCAGATCCAAGGCCACGAGGCCCGGCTCGACCGCTGCCGCCAGCAACACGAAACCGCCGCCGCCAAGGCCCGCCACAGCCGCGAACAGGTCACCCGGCTGGAAACCGCGCTGGAACACGCAAAGCGCACCGCCGACCTGCTGGCCGGGCAACTGCAGCGCGGCGAGCTGCAATGCCGCGAACTGTCCCACCGCCTGGCAGAGGCCGAGGCGCGCCAGGACGCGGAGGCCGAGCCCCTCGCCCGCGCCCGCGAGCAGCTGGAAGCGTTGCGCGCCCGCCGCCCGGAACTGGAAGCGGCGCTGGCCGCCTGCCGGCGGGAACTGGAACAGGCCGTGGAAACCTTGCGGACCCTGGAAGGCCGGCGCCGCCGGCAGGAACAGGCCCGCGACCAAGCCCGTCAGCAGGTGGAGCAGGCCCGCCTGGCGGCCGAGGCGGCGCGGGTGCGCTTCGACGCCGCCCGCGCGCAGGTGGCCGAAGCGGATGTCGAACTGGCGCCCCTGCTCGAAACCCTGCCGCCCGAAGCCGATCCGGCCGTGTGGCAGCAGCGCCTCAAGCACCTGGAACGGGATCAGGCCCGCCTCGGGGACGTCAACCTGGCCGCCATCGAGGAACACAAAATCCTGCGGGAACGGCTGGACTTCATCGACAGCCAGTATCGGGATCTGGAAGCCGCCCTGGCCCTGCTGGAGAAGGCGATCCGCACCATCGACCGCGAAACCCGGACCCGCTTCCGGGAGACCTTCACCGCCGTGGACGGTCATTTCCGCCAGCGTTTTCCCGCCCTGTTCGGCGGCGGAGAGGCGCGGCTGGAGCTGACCGGAGACGATCCTCTCGAAGCCGGGGTGCGTATCGTCGCCCGACCGCCTGGCAAGCGCAACAGCTCCATCCATCTTCTTTCCGGCGGCGAGAAGGCCCTGACCGCCGTCGCCCTGGTGTTTTCCTTCTTCGAGCTCAACCCCGCCCCCTTCTGCATTCTCGACGAGGTGGACGCTCCGCTGGACGACGCCAACGTCGGCCGCTTCTGTCAGCTTCTGCAATCCATGGCGGAGCGGGTACAATTCCTATTCATCACCCATAACAAAATCACCATGGAGATCGCCGACCAGCTCATCGGCGTCACCATGCGCGAGCCCGGGGTGTCGCGCATCGTCTCCGTGGATCTTAAACGCGCGGCCGAAATGGCGGCCTAGAGGGGAGTGGAGATGGAATCGCTGGACAAGACCACCTTGCGCATCGTGCTCGCCGTCGCCGGCGTGCTGCTGCTGGTGGGCGTCTTCCTGTGGGACTACTGGAAGAAACGCCGCCGCCAGCTGAAGGATACCTTCGAAACCCTGGACCGGGCTTTGCCTGAGAACGATTTCGAACTGGACGAGATCGACGCCGTCTCCCTCAATCCGGCGGAGGAAAATCTCACCCCCGACGTGGACGTGGCCGACGCCGAGCAGGCCAAGGCGGAAACCGCCGCGGAACCGACGGACGAAACGCCGCCAGCCAAGCTGCCGGAAGTGATTCAGCTCAGCATCGCCGCCCCCAAAAATCAGCCGTTTCGAGGTCCGGAACTGCTGCAGGCGCTGACCGATCTCGGCCTCGAATACGGCGAGATGGAAATCTTCCACTACCGCCGCGGTGGCGAAACCCTGTTCAGCCTCGCCAGCCTGGTCAAACCCGGCACCTTCCCCATCGAGCGGATGGAGGAATTCCACACTCCCGGCGTGACCCTGTTCATGCAGCCTCCCCTGCTCAAGCGCCCCCTGGAAAGCTTCGAGATCATGGTGAAAACCTGCCATGCCCTCGCCCAGCGCCTCGGCGGCAGCGAATGGGACGATCGCCGCCAGCCGCTCACCGCCGTACGTCTGGCCCAGTGGCGCCGCCAGCTCAAGGGGGAAGCCTGAGTGGCCGTTCCGGAGGAGATCCGCAGGCGGGTCGAACAGCTGCGCCGCGAAATCGAATACCACAACTACCGTTATTACGTCCTCGACGAACCGGTCATCTCCGACGCCGAATACGACGCCCTGATGGCGCAGCTCCGGCGTCTGGAGGAACAGTATCCCGAGCTGATCACCCCCGACTCCCCCACCCAGCGCATCGGCGCCCCGCCCTCGGAAGCCTTCGCCCCGGTGCGCCACGAAGTGCCGATGCTGTCGCTGGACAACGCTTTCAGCGACGAGGACGTCATCGACTTCGACCGCCGGGTGCGCGAGCGTCTGGGGGTGGAACAGGTCCTCTATTCCTGCGAGCCCAAGCTCGACGGCCTGGCCGTGTCCATCCTCTACGAGCACGGTAGCCTGACCCGGGCCGCCACCCGCGGCGACGGCTACACCGGCGAGGATGTGACCGCCAACGTCCGCACCATCCGCTCCGTCCCGCTGCGCCTGCGCGGCAGTGGCTGGCCGGAGCGCTTCGAGGTCCGCGGCGAGGTGTTCATGCCCATAGAGGGCTTCAAGAAGCTCAACGAATGGGCCCTGAAGCACGGGGAAAAGGTCTTCGCCAATCCCCGCAATGCCGCTGCCGGCAGCCTGCGCCAGCTCAATCCCAGGATCACCGCCCGCCGCCCCCTGGACTTTTTCGCCTACGGCTACGGCCTCTTTCCCGAAGATCGGTTGCCTAAGACCCATCACGAACTGCTGGACCGCTTCCAGGACTGGGGCGTGCCGGTCGCGCCCGAACGCGAGGTGGTCGAAGCGGTGACGGGCTGTCTCGACTACTACCGCCGCCTGCTTGCCAGGCGCGAGTCGCTCCCCTACGAGGCCGACGGCGTGGTCTACAAGGTGGACCGTTTCGACTGGCAGCGCCTGCTCGGCTACACCGCCCGCGCCCCACGTTGGGCCATCGCCCACAAGTTCCCCGCCCATGAGGCCACCACGGTAGTGGAGGCCATCGAGGTCCAGGTGGGACGCACCGGGGTGCTGACCCCGGTCGCCAAGCTCAAACCCGTACAGGTGGGCGGGGTGACGGTATCGAGCGCCTCGCTGCACAATTTCGAGGAGGTCAAACGCAAGGACGTTCGCGTCGGCGACACGGTCCTGGTGCGCCGCGCCGGCGAGGTGATTCCGGAAGTGGTCAAGGTCATCCTGGAGAAACGGCCGCCGGATGCCAAACCGGTGCGTCCCCCCACCCACTGCCCGGTATGCGGTGCCGAGGTGGTCGCCGATCCTGGCGGCGTCATCCTGCGCTGCAGCGGCGGGCTTTACTGCCCCGCCCAGCTCAAGGCCTCGATCAAGCACTTCGCCTCCCGCGAAGCGATGGACATCGAGGGGCTGGGGGAGAAACTCATCGATCAGCTGGTGGACAAGGGGCTGGTCAGGGACGTCGCCGACCTTTACGACCTGACCTTCGAGCAACTGATCCAGCTGGAACGGATGGGGCCGAAATCGGCGCAGAACCTGCTGGAAGCCATCGAACGCAGCAAGCACACCACCCTGCCCCGCTTTCTCTATGCCTTGGGGATCCGCGAAGTGGGGGAAGTGACCGCCCAGCTGCTTGCCGAGCATTTCGGACTCCTGGAACGGATCATGAACGCCGGCGAAGAGGAGCTGGCACAGATTCCCGGCATCGGCCCGGTCGTTGCCCACCACATCGTCACCTTCTTCCGTCAGCCCCACAACCGTGAAGTCATCGAACGCTTGCGCCGCGCCGGCGTCCATTGGGAAGAAGGGGCACCGGCGGAAAAACCCAAACCTTTGGCGGGGAAAACCTTCGTCTTCACCGGCACCCTCGCCGCCATGACCCGTGAGGAAGCCAAACGCCGGGTCGAGGCCCTTGGCGCCAAGGTGAGCAATTCCGTATCGAAGAAGACCGATTATCTGGTGATGGGGGAAAATCCCGGCTCCAAGCTGGACAAGGCCCGCCGGCTGGGGGTGGAAATCCTCGACGAAAACGCGTTTCTCGACTTGCTGAAAAGGTATTCCTGATGGCCCAGGTGGACCCGGTGACGGAGATCGAAGCCCTGCAGACCGAACTCTGCATCCTGCAGAGCCATCTCGACCGGATGATCGAACGCATCCGCCAGAACGACGACAAGCTCCACCGCTTTTACGCCCTGGAAACCCAGCTGCTCGCCCTCAACTCCCTACGCGAACTGGTCGAGCACGTCCTGGCCGACACCCGGGCGGTGTTCGAGCTGGCCCACGTCAGCCTGACCCTGATCGATCGCAAGGGGGAATTGCGCCAGTTCCTGGTGGAAGACGGCCTGCAACCGGAAAAACTGCCGGGGCTGATCCTGGTGGCGGAGGAAAACCCGCTCAAGGAGTGGTTCGGACGGGCCTTCCGTCCTTATCTGGGGGATTGCAAAGCCCGCCACCGCCCTCTGTTTTCCGGCGAATGCCCCGCCAGCATCGCGCTGCTGCCGCTGGCGCGGCGCGGCCAGCTGCTCGGCAGCCTCAACCTGGGCAGCGACGAGGCGGACCGTTTCAGCTACGGTATGGCGACCGATTTCCTCGACCGGCTGCGCTCGGTGCTGTCGGTGTGCCTGGAAAACACCCTCAATTTCGAGCTGCTGCGCCGCACCAGCCTGATCGACACCCTCACCGGCGTCAACAACCGCCGCTTCTTCGAACAACGCCTGAGCGAGGAAATCGATCGCGCCCAGCGTACCCGCGAACCGCTGACCTGCCTGTTCCTCGACATCGACCATTTCAAGAAGATCAACGACACCTACGGCCACCAGACCGGCGATCTGGTGCTGGCGGAGGTGGCCCAGCAGATCCGCACCCAGCTGCGCAGCAACGACGTTCTGGCCCGCTATGGCGGGGAAGAGTTCGTCGCCCTGCTGTCAGGCGCGAATCTCGAACGGGGCGCCGAGGTGGCCGAGCGCATCCGCCAGCGCATCGAGAAACTGGAGATCGTCGACCACAATCAGAATGCGATTTCCCTCACCCTTTCCATCGGGGTGGCGGAATACGATCCCGAACGGGTTTCTCCGGTGGGCAAGGAAGATCTCATGCGCCTGTTGGAACTTGCCGACCAGGCCCTCTACGTCGCCAAGCGCGAAGGCCGTAACCGGGTGGAAAGCGGTGGGGTTCTGACCCGCCTCGAACGCAAGGCGGCCGGATAGAAGAAAGGCGCCGGACGGCGCCTTTCCAAGCGCTTGGAAGCCAGGTTTCAGGGCGTTGCGGTTTCGGCCGGCTGGGGCGCCGGGGCAGCCTTCTGCTCGGCGGTTTTCAGCTTGATGTCCGCCTTCTGTTTGAGTTCCTGAATGTGCTGCTGGATCAGCTTGCGCTTGAGCATCTGCTCGATCTGCGGCTTGACCTGTTCGTAAGGGGGCGGAGTCTTGGCCCGGGACTGTTCCCGCAGGATCACGTGCCAGCCGAAGCGGGTCTGCACCGGCTCCTTGGTGTATTCCCCGTCCTTGAGCGCGACCACCGCATCGGCGAAAGGTTTGACCATGCGCTGCGGCGTGAACCAGCCCAGGTCGCCGCCGCTCTTGGCCGAAGGACCGATGGAGTACTGCTTGGCCAGCTCGGCGAAATCCTTGCCCTGGTCCAGCTGCTTGATGATTTCCTCGGCTTCTTCCTTGCTTTTGACCAGGATGTGGCGGGCCTTGAATTCCTGCTGTTTCATCGCCCCCACCAAGCGGTCGTATTCGGCCTTGATCTGTTCTTCGGTGACAGGATGCTGTTTCAGATATTCCTGGGCGTCGGCCTGGGACAGCACCGCCCGCTCGGTATAGCGGATCCGGGTGGCCACCTCCGGTTGCCGGGTCAGCTGTTTCTGAACGGCCTCCTGGCGCAGCAGCTCGCGGTTGACCAGTTCCTCGACCAGCTTGTCTTCCGGGATGTTGATCTTCGCCTGGGGATTGCCTCGGGTGATTTCCGATTTGATGTAGTCGAGCTCCTGACGTGAAATCGGACGGCCATTGACGGTGGCGACGATGTCCTTTTCGTCCACCGGTGCCAGGGACAGGGCCTCGGAAGCTTTGTTGCCGCCGGCATTGCAGCCGCTCAGAACGGCGAGAGAAAGGGCGGTGAAAAGTAGCGTTTTCTTCATGGATTTCATCCTTTGGTTGCAAATTCTTCAGGGGTGTAGGCCTGGATGCTGAGGGCGTGGATTTCGCTCTGCATCATGTCCCCAAGCGCCTGATAGACCAGCTGATGGCGCTGGACCGGCCCCTTGCCGGCAAAAGCCGCGGAGACGATGGTGAGATAGAAATGCCCGGCGCCCCCCGCCTGGGCGTGGCCGGCGTGGGCGGCGCTGGCGTCCACCAGCTCCAGATGTTGCGGGGACAGGGTCTGTCGCAAACGGTCCTTGATCCGTGAGACGCGATCGCTCATCTTGGAAATACCTGCAGGAAGGGTTTGACGGTGACGCGGGCATAGACGCCCGCTTTGTGGTAGGGATCGGCTTCGGCCCATGCCCGGGCCGCTTCCAGACTGGGAAATTCCGCCACTATCAGGCTGCCGCTGAAACCCGCCTCCCCCGGATCGGGACTGTCGATGGCGGGATGGGGTCCGGCCAGCAGCAAACGACCTTCCGCCTGCAACGCTTCCAGGCGCTGCAGATGGGCGGGGCGGTTCTCGCGGCGCAACGTCAGGGTGCCGGGGGCGTCCTCGGCGAGAATGGCATACAGCATGGTCATTCCTGTTCCGATTCCGGTTCGGGCAGATAACGGGACAGGAAAGCCGCCTGCAGTATGACGAAGGCCAAGGTCAGGCCCAGCATCCCGAACAGCTTGAAATTGACCCAGGTATCGGTGTCGAAGGTATAGACCACGACCAGATTGAGCGCTCCCAGAAACAGGAAGAACAGCGCCCAGCTGAGATTGAGCCGGTACCAGACCGGCCGCGGCAGCTCGATGTTGCCGGCCATCATCCGCTGGATGAAGGGCTTGTCACCGAAGAACTGGCTGGTGAGAAACGCGATGCCGAAGAGCCAGTTGATTACCGTGGGTTTCCACTTGATGAACTGCTCGTCGTGGAGATACAGGGTCGCCCCGCCGAAGATCACGATCAGCGCCAGGGTGACCAGGTGCATGGTTTCGACCCGACGGTGGCGCAGCCACATCCAGCCCACCTGGACGAAGGTGGCGGCGATGGCCACCACGGTGGCGGTATAGATGCCTTCGAGCTTGTAGGCGACGAAGAACAGAATGATGGGAAAAAAATCGAACAATAACTTCATACGTAAACGTCCACGCCGAACAAGGTTGCCGCTGCGGTTTCCGGTGCGCTATGGCTCAGATAAGCCTCGAGCGCCTGACGTATCCGCCGGTCGGTGGGCAAATCGGCCGCCGCGGCACCGCCGGACCGCTGAACGAATTCGCTCAGTGGACGGCGCATATCCTCCCGAGGAACCGGCCGCACCGCTTCGACCGCCCTGACGGGAACCGGGTTCCGGCCTGCGCTGTGCGGCACGGGTGCGTGAAAGAACCGGTCTATCCGCATGAGAGCGATCCGAATCGATCCGATCTGGCTATGCTATCCTGTCCCCTTCCCCTGTGCAACAACGGATCTTCGAATCAACCTTCCCGGAAAACCATGATGGACGAACGACTCCAAAACGAAATCGAAGCGGCCGCTTTCCGCCGCCTGGTCGAACATTTGCGCAATCATCCGGAGGTGCAGAACATCGAACTGATGATCACCGCCGACTTCTGCCGCAACTGTCTGGCCAAATGGCTCAAGGCCGAAGCCGAAGCCCGGGGCGTCGAACTGGATTACGAAACCGCAAGGGAGCAGATCTACGGCATGCCGTATGCGGAATGGAAAGCCAAATACCAGACCGAAGCGACCCCGGAACAGCTCAAAGCCTACGAAGAGAGGCAGAAACGCAAACAAGAACAGGCATCCCAATGACTTCCTGAAGAGGTGACGACCATGAAACCGTTTTTCTGGCTGATTTTCATCCTGGGACTGGCGCTCGGTGGCTGCAGCGAAGACAACGGCAGCGCTACCGGCCGGGGACCCACGACCATCAAGGGGCTGGTCAGCGACGACAACGGCCCGGTGCCGCTGGCGGTGATCGAGGCAACCGATGAACAAGGCCGTCTGCTGGCGACCACGGACGCCGACGCCAGCGGCCATTTCGAAATCACCATTCCGGCCACTGCCCCCTATCCCCTGTTGCTGGTGGCCAGGCTGCCCGACAACAAACAGCTGCTGGCGGTGGTCACCAGCAATCAGGTGGTGGAACAAGACATCAGCCCCTATACCGATCTGGTGGTGAAATCCGCCCGTCAGCTAGGCGGCCTGACCCCGGAGAACATCGCCAAGGCGGCCGGAGCGGCGATCAACATGCGCCCCAGCCAGGGAGGCAAGCGCTCCTCGACCGGCTTCAAGGGGGACCTGACCAAGCAGTACGGCGGCTGGCACTGAGTCTGAAAGGGCCGGTCGCGACCGGCCCTTCCTTCATTCGCTATTAGAACGTCCCGCCGTTCCAGCCCCAGAATTTTCGGGGAATGTCGATGAACTCGATATAGATCCGGTCCGGCGCGATTCCCAGCTCCTTCTCCAGAAAGGCACACAAAAAGCGCGACAGCGGCTGGGTCTGGCCTTCGGGCAGACCGATGCTCTTCAGCTCCACATAGGCGGCCGGTTCCCGACTGGCATCGAACATCAGCGCCGCCCCGCCGGTCACCTGCACCATCACGTAACGTTCCGGTTTGCCCAGCTCCGCCGCGATCGCCTTGGAGGCGGCGGACAGTAAATGGTCGATCTTGGCGTCATCCAGCTCAACGTTGGTTTCGATACGCAGATACGGCATGGTTTCCTCCCTTCAGGCCTGACTGCCCAGGGCGATTATAGCGTCATTGCACCAGGAATTCGGTGAAAAACACATCCTTGAGGCCGTCGCTGTCGGAATAACGGTCGAGCAGTTTGCGGATCTCCATCAGCGCTTTCTCCCGCAGCTGCTCGCGCTGGGAAATGTCGGCGACCTGCTCCGGCGGCAGACCGCTGAACAACATGATCAGGGCATGGCGGATCAGCGGCATGTGCTTCTGGATCCGCTCCTTGTTGTCCTTGCCCTTGATCATCAGCTGCACGTCGGCGCGCAGATAATGGCGGCGGCCGGCCAGGTTGACGATCAGCTTCGGCTGCAGGGCCAGATATTCGATCTCCGGGGTCGCCTTCTCCTCCTCTTCGTCATCCCCGGCCCAGGCCGGTACAGCCAGAATCAGCAGCGCCAGCAGCCACCATCCGCTCAGTCGATAGACGTGTCTCATTTCTCGCTCCTGAAAAAATTGCTTCAGGAGCAAGTATAGACTGCCACGCCCCTCCCTGCGGGAGGAGGGCTGGGAAGGGTTTGTCAGCGGCCAGGGAAGGCTGCACCGGGCCTAAATTCACGGACGGATTTCGGCCCGGCAGACCCTTCCCAGCCCTCCGGAAAAGCAAAAAGCAAATTGATGAGCGCGTCAGACCCGGTAGGTCGCCAGCCAGACGTCGTGCAGGTTGCACATGCTGAGCAGGTAGATCTGCCCGCGATAGGTACCCAGGTTGAATTCGGATACCGGCACCTTGTCTTTTTCCGGGTCGAAGAGATGCTCGTCCAAGAAGCGGTATTTGCCGTCGAGGATCACGTGCTTGACGATGTAATGACGGCAGCCATCCATCGGATGAGCGGTGGTCACCCGGATATGGAGGCCACCGACCCGCCCCAGCACCTCCATCCGCGGCACATGACCGGCCTCCTTGCCCTTCCAGCGTCCCGGCAGGTCTTGAGTGTAATAGACGCCGCCGGCCGGCGACGGCGGAGCGGCCAGTGCGGGACGCACCGCCCCGGCGGCGGCGAGGACGGCGGCACCGGTCATGAAGTGACGTCGTCTCATCGTTTCCTCCTCAAGGTTCGGTTCGAAAACGATGAATTTACTCCACCGTCACCGACTTGGCCAGATTGCGCGGCTGATCCACATCGGTGCCGCGGATCACCGCCACGTGATAGGCCAGAAGCTGCAGCGGCACGGTGAAGATCACCGGCGACAGCTCGTTTTCGGTGGGGGTCACGGTCAGCACGTGGGTATGGTCATCGGGCTGCACGTCAAGGGTCTCGTCGGCGAACACGTACAGCTCGCCACCGCGGGCCCTGACCTCCTGCAGGTTGGATTTGAGCTTTTCCAGCAGGGAGTTGTTGGGCGCCACGGCGATCACCGGCATGTCGGCGTCCACCAGCGCCAGGGGGCCGTGTTTGAGCTCACCGGCGGGATAGGCTTCGGCGTGGATGTAGGAGATTTCCTTGAGCTTGAGGGCACCTTCCATGGCGACGGGATAGTGACTGCCCCGTCCCAGAAACAGGGCGTGCTGTTTGTCGGCGAAGCGTTCCGACAGGGCGCGGATCCGGTCGTCCAGTTCCAGCACGTCCTCGACCCGGGCCGGCAGGGCGAAGAGCTGGGAGGCGATGCGCTTTTCCGTCACCCGGTCGAGGCGGTGACGCCGTCCCAGGGCGATGGTCAGCATCATCAAAGCCACCAGCTGGGTGGTGAAAGCCTTGGTGGAGGCGACGCCGATCTCGGGGCCGGCACGGGTCAGCAGTACCAGGTCGGATTCGCGCACCAGCGAGCTTTCCTGCACGTTGCAGATGGCCAGGGAATGGAGCGCGCCGCGGTGCTTGGCCTCCTCCAACGCCGCCAGGGTGTCGGCGGTTTCCCCGGATTGGGAGATGGTGACCACCAAGGTGTCGGGCAGCAGCACCGGATCGCGGTAGCGGTATTCGCTCGCCACCTCGACGTTGCAGGGGATGCCGGCCAGGGATTCCATCCAGTAGCGCGCCACCAGGCCGGCATGATAACTGGTGCCACAGGCGAGAATCTGCACCGCCTTGACCCGATCGAATACCGCCGGCGCGTCGTTGCCGAAGGCTTCCTCGATCAGCTTCAGGCCGTTGAAGCGGCCTTCCAGGGTCTCGGCGATGGCGCGGGGCTGTTCGAAGATCTCCTTCTGCATGTAATGGCGGTATTCCCCCCGTTCCACCGCATCGAGCTGAACCTCGCTGTCCTTGACCGGCCGCTCCACCGGATTGCCGGCCGCGTCGAAGATCCGCACGCCCTCCGGGGTCAGCTCGGCGATGTCGCCGTCCTCGAGGAAGACGAAGCGCCGGGTCACCGGCAGCAGGGCGGCGATGTCGGAGGCGATGAAGTATTCGCCGATGCCGAGGCCGATCACCAGCGGGCTGCCTTTGCGGCAGGCCACCAGCACGTCCGGTTCGGTGACGCTGACCACTCCGAGAGCATAGGCCCCTTCCAGCTTGGCGACCGTGGCCTGGACCGCCTCCAACAGGGAACCGGTGCGCTGGAGCTGGTCGTGGACCGCGTGGACCACCACCTCGGTGTCGGTTTCGGAGGTGAATTCATAGCCGGCGGCTGTCTGTTCCTCGCGTAGGGTTTCGTGGTTCTCGATGATGCCGTTGTGGACCAGGGCGACGGTGTTCCGGCACACGTGGGGATGGGCGTTGCGTTCGCTCGGCACCCCGTGGGTGGCCCAGCGGGTGTGGGCGATGCCGATCCGGCCCTCGATGGGATCGGCTTCGATGGCGGCGGCCAGCTCGGCCACCTTGCCCTGTTTGCGGCGGCGGCGGATCTCGCCGTCCTGAATCACCGCCACCCCGGCCGAATCGTAGCCGCGGTATTCCAACCGCCGCAGGCCTTCGATCAGGATGGGAACCACGTTGCGCTGCGCGATGGCGCCGACGATGCCACACATATCACTTACCTCGCTTCAAGATTTCTTCTGGGGACGTTGCCAGTGTTCGACGGTGACCTGTTTGCTGCGGCTGAGGGTCAGCTTGCCGGCGGGGGCGTCGCGGGTGATGGTGGAACCGGCGCCGATGGTGGCCCCCTCGCCGACCCGCACCGGCGCCACCAGCTGGGTGTCGGAGCCGATGAAGGCACCGTCCCCGATCACCGTGCGGTGCTTGTTGACGCCGTCGTAGTTGCAGGTGATGGTGCCGGCGCCGATGTTGACCCCGGCCCCCACCTCGCTGTCACCGACATAGCTCAGATGATTGATCTTGGAACCTGAACCGACGCAGGATTTCTTGATCTCGACGAAGTTGCCGATGTGGACGTGGTCGGCCAGCACCGTCTCCGGACGCAGGCGGGCGAAGGGACCGATGCGGCACCCGGGCCCGATGCGGACGCCGTCGATGACGCTGTAAGGCAGGATTTCCACATCACTGCCGATCTCGGCGTCGCGGATGACCGCACCCATCCCGATCCTGACCCGGTCGCCGAGACGGACCCGGCCTTCCAGCATCACGTTGGGGTCGATCTCCACGTCACGGCCGGCCTCGACCTCCCCGCGGACGTCGAAGCGCTCCGGATCGCGCAGAGTCACGCCCTGATCCATCAACGCGCCGGCCTGACGACGCTGCCAGACCCGCTCCAGTTCCGCCAATTGACGCTTGTTGTTGACCCCCTCGACCTCATCGGGGTCGGCGCCAACCGTCTCGATGGGTACCCCGTCGGCCACGGCCATGGCAATGATATCGGTCAGATAGTATTCCCCCTGGGCGTTGTCGTTGTTCAAGCGCCCGAGCCAGATCTTCAACGCCTCGACCGGTACGGCCAGAATGCCGGTGTTGACCTCTCGGATAGGCTTCTCCTCCGGAGTGGCGTCCTTTTCCTCCACGATCCGCAGCACCTGGCCTGTGTCAGGATCGCGGACGATGCGGCCGTAACCGGTGGGATCTTCGAGTTCGACGGTCAGCAATGCCAGCCTGCCGCCGGCGCCGGCTTCGAGCAGACGCAACACCGTGGGTTTGCGGAGCAAGGGAACGTCGCCGTAGAGAATCAGCACCTGCCCCCGCTCCAGGTGGGGCAGGGCCTGCTGCACCGCGTGGCCGGTACCTAACTGGCGGACTTGTTCGACCCAATGCACCGGCCAAGCGGAGAACCGTCGTCTCACCCGCTCCCCACCGTGGCCGTAGACGACGGTGAGCGAATCCGGCCGCAGGCTTGCCGCCAGCTCGTAGACATGCTGCAACAGCGGCTTGCCGCCGACGGTGTGCAGGACTTTGGGAAGATCGGAACGCATCCGCGTCCCCTGGCCGGCGGCCAGTATCACCACGTTCAACATGGGCATCGCCTTTCCTGAATGGGAACAACTAGAAAGGTAGTCCAAAAGAAAAAGCCCGCCAAGATCTTTCCTGACGAGCCATCGAGAATCACAAACCTGTAACGGCCGACGATCGCTATTTTTCGAAGCGCCCCTTGTGCTTCTTGTAACGCTCGAGAATCTGCAGCTGCCGCACCGCTTCCGCCAGCTCCGCCTGGGCCTTGGCGTAGTCGATCTTGCCGGAACGGTCCTTGAGGGCCTCCTCGGCCCGGCGCTTGGCCTCCAGGGCGGCGGCCTCGTCGATGTCCTTGGCCCGGATGGCGGTGTCGGCCAGGACCGTCACCACGTGGGGCTGGACCTCGATGATCCCACCGGAGACGTAGAAGGGCAGTTCCTCGGAAGCCGACACCTTGACCCGGACCTCCCCCGGAATCAGACGCGACAGGAACGGGGCGTGGCGGGGGGCGATGCCCACCTCGCCCAGCTCCGCCGGCGCGAAGACCATTTCCGCAGTCCCGGAATAGATCTCCGCTTCGGCGCTGACGATATCCACATGAATGGTCATGGCCATGTTCCTTTACCTCAGGCCGCCAGTTTCTTGGCTTTTTCCAAGGCTTCGTCGATGGTGCCGACCATGTAGAAGGCCTGTTCGGGAATGTCGTCGTATTCGCCGTCGACGATCCCCTTGAAGCCGCGGATGGTTTCCGAGAGGGGCACGTACTTGCCCGGGGCGCCGGTGAACACCTCGGCGACGAAGAACGGCTGCGACAGGAAGCGCTGGATCTTGCGGGCCCGGGAGACGGTGAGCTTGTCCTCCTCGGACAGTTCGTCCATCCCCAGGATGGCGATGATGTCGCGCAGCTCCTTGTAGCGCTGCAGCGTGGACTGGACCCGGCGGGCGACGTCGTAGTGTTCGTGGCCGATGACCAGCGGATCGAGCTGACGGCTGGTGGAATCGAGGGGATCCACCGCCGGATAGATGCCCAGTTCCGCGATCTGGCGCGACAGCACCACGGTGGCGTCCAGATGGGCGAAGGTGGTGGCCGGCGACGGGTCGGTGAGGTCGTCGGCGGGCACGTACACCGCCTGGATGGAGGTGATGGAACCGGTCTTGGTGGAGGTGATGCGCTCCTGCAGCATCCCCATTTCCTCCGCCAGGGTCGGCTGGTAACCCACCGCCGAAGGCATGCGGCCCAGCAGCGCCGACACCTCGGTCCCAGCCAGGGTGTAACGGTAGATGTTGTCGATGAACAGCAGCACGTCGCGGCCTTCCTCACGGAAGTACTCGGCGATGGTCAGTCCGGTCAGGGCCACGCGCAGGCGGTTGCCCGGCGGCTCGTTCATCTGGCCGTACACCAGGGCCACCTTGTCGAGCACGTTGGATTCCTGCATTTCGTGGTAGAAATCGTTCCCCTCACGGGTCCGCTCCCCCACCCCGGCGAACACCGAGTAACCGGAGTGCTCGATGGCGATGTTGCGGATCAGCTCCATCATGTTGACGGTCTTGCCCACGCCGGCGCCGCCGAACAGACCCACCTTGCCGCCTTTGGCGAAGGGGCAGATCAGGTCGATCACCTTGATGCCGGTTTCCAACAGCTCGGTGGCCGGCACCTGATCCTCATAACTTGGCGCCTTGCGATGGATGGGCCAGCGCTCCTTCTCACCGATGGGGCCCTTTTCGTCGATGGGCTGGCCGAGCACGTTCATGATCCGGCCCAGGGTTTCGGTGCCCACCGGGGTAGTGATGGGGGCGCCAGTGTTGGTGACGCTCATGCCGCGACGCAAACCGTCGGTGCTGCCCATGGCCACCGTCCGCACCACACCGTCGCCCAGCTGCTGCTGGACCTCCAGGGTCAGGTCGGCATCGTCCACCTTGAGGGCGTGATAGACCTTGGGCAGGTTCTCGCGGGGGAATTCGACGTCGACCACCGCGCCGATGATTTGTACGATCTTACCCGAACTCATGTGAATTCCTCTTGAAAGCTGATGTTGGTATCCGGTTACTGCTGAATCGCCGCCGCACCCGAAACGATCTCGGAAATTTCCTGGGTGATGGAAGCTTGACGGGCCTTGTTGTAGAGCAGCTGCAGCTCGTCGATGAATTTGCCGGCGTTGTCGGAGGCGCTCTTCATCGCCACCATCCGCGCCGCCTGTTCGCAGGCCTTGTTTTCCACCACCCCCTGGAACACGATGGACTCGACGTAGCGCATGAGCAGCTCGTCGAGCACCTCCTTGGCGTCGGGCTCGTAGATGTAGTCCCAGTGATGCTTGAGCTGGTCTTCTTCCGCTTCCACCTCGACCGGCAATAGCTTCTGGATCACCGGCTTCTGGGTCATGGTGTTGACGAACTCGTTGAACACCAGATAGAGCCGGTCCAGCTCACCGGCATCGTACTTGTCGAGCATGACCTTGACCACGCCGATGACGTCCTCCAGATGCGGCGCGTCCCCCAGCTGGGTCTTCTGAGCCACGATGTTGGCGCCGACGCCGGAGAAGAAGGAGGCGCCTTTCTGGCCGATGACGCTCATCTCCAGGATGTGGCCGCCCTCCTCCCATTCCTTCATCCGCCGTAGCAAACCGCGGAACAGGTTGGCGTTGAGACCACCGCACAGGCCGCGGTCGGTGGACACCAGCAGGATACCGATGCGCTTGCCGTCCCGCGGCAGCAGATAAGGATGGCGGTATTCCGGATGGGCGTGGGCCAGGTGACGGATGATCCGCTGCATTCGCCGGGCGTAGGGACGGGTGGCCTGCATGCGGTCCTGGGTCTTGCGCATCTTGCTGGCGGCCACCATCTCCATGGCCTTGGTGATCTTCTGAGTATTTTTGATACTCGAGATCTTGGTGCGAATCTCTTTGCCGACTGCCATGGCCCGTTACCAAGCGTGAGTGGATTTGAACTTTTCGACCGCTTCCTTCAACCGCGCGGCGATTTCGTCGTTGTAATCGCCGGTGCGGTCGATCTCCTCGAGGAGATCGGCGTATTCGGATTTGACGAAATCCTGCAGCGCGGCCTCGAAATCCTGAATCTTGTCGACCGGGACGTCGTCCAGATAACCCTGGGTGGCGGCGAACAGCGACACCGCTTGCTCGGCGATGCTCATCGGCTGATACTGGGGCTGTTTGAGCAGTTCGGTGATGCGCTGGCCACGCTCGATCTGCTTGCGAGTGGCCTCGTCCAGATCGGAGGCGAACTGGGCGAAGGCCGCCAGTTCCCGGTACTGGGCCAGATCGAGACGGATCCCGCCGCCGAGTTTCTTGATGATCTTGGTCTGGGCCGCACCACCGACACGGGAAACCGAGATCCCCGGATTCACCGCCGGGCGGATGCCGGCGTTGAAGAGGTCGGTTTCCAGGTAGATCTGACCGTCGGTGATCGAGATCACGTTGGTCGGCACGAAGGCGGACACGTCGCCGGCCTGGGTTTCGATGATCGGCAGCGCGGTCAGGGAACCGGTTTTGCCTTTCACCTGACCGTTGGTGCGTTTTTCCACCTCGGCAGCGCTGATGCGCGCGGCACGCTCCAGCAGCCGCGAGTGGAGGTAGAAGATGTCGCCGGGATACGCCTCGCGGCCCGGCGGACGCCGCAGCAGCAGGGATACCTGACGATAGGCCCAGGCCTGCTTGGTGAGGTCGTCGTAGATGATGAGGGCGTCCTCACCGCGGTCGCGGTAATATTCGCCCATGGCGCAGCCGGCATAGGGGGCGATGAACTGCAATGCCGCCGATTCGGCCGCGGTGGCCGCCACCACGGTGGTGTATTCCATCGCGCCGTGCTCTTCGAGCTTGCGGACGATGTTGGCGACGGTGGACTGCTTCTGTCCCACCGCCACGTAGATACACTTCACCCCGGTGCCTTTCTGGTTGATGATGGTATCGATGGCGATGGCGGTCTTACCGGTCTGGCGGTCGCCGATGATGAGCTCACGCTGGCCACGGCCGATGGGAATCATCGAGTCGATGGCCTTGAGGCCGGTCTGCAGCGGCTGGTCCACCGACTGCCGGGCGATCACCCCGGGGGCGATCTTCTCGATCTCCGAAAAATGTTCGGTTTCGACCGGCCCCTTACCGTCGACAGGACGGCCGAGCGCATCGACCACCCGCCCCAGCAGCGCCTCGCCCACCGGTACCTGGAAGATCTTGCCGGTGCACTTGACCCAGTCGCCCTCGCTCAGGTGTTCATAGGAACCCATGACCACGGCGCCGACCGAATCGCGCTCCAGGTTCAGGGCCATGCCGAAGGTGTCGCCGGGGAACTCCAGCATCTCTCCGTGCATGACGTCCTGAAGACCGTAGATGCGGACGATGCCGTCGGTGATGCCGACGATGGTGCCCTGGGTGCGGGCTTCCACCGCACCCTCGAATTCCTTGATCTTCTCTTTGATGAGATCGCTGATTTCCGCAGGATTCAATTGCATAATTCTGTTCTCGCTCTAGCTGTAGAGTCTTTTTGCCAAACGCTCGAGCCGCCCGCGCACCGAGCCGTCGATCACCTTGTCACCCGCGCGGATGACCACCCCGCCGATCAGATCACGGTCCTCGGCAAGCTGCAGACGTATTTTCCGGCCCAGGGCCTTTTCCAGCGCCCGGGTCAGTTTGGCCTGATCTTCCGCTTCCAGGGGATAGGCGGTCCTGACTTCCACGTCCACGATGCCTTCGTGCTCGGCACGGTAGCGCTCGAACAGCTCATGGATTTGCGGGGCCAGCGTGATGCGGTCGTTGTGAACCAGCAACTTGACGAAGTTCTGCCCTTCTGCGTCCAGATAGCCCTTGCCGATGTCGAGCAGGATCTGGAGAAACCGCTCCTTGCCGATCTTGGGATTTTGGGCCAGCGCTACCAGCTCGGGATCGGACAGGGCGGCAGCGAGGAAAGCGAGCATCTTCGACCATTGCTCGAGCCTGCCGCTCTCCAGGGCGTGCTTGAAAGCGGCCTCGGCGTAAGGCCTTGCCAGGGTGATCGGTTCGCTCATGGCACTCGTTCCAGTTGCTGGGTGACCTCTTCAAGGATGCGGCGATGTTTGCCGGCGTCGATCTCTTCCTGGAGGATCTGCCCGGCCGCGGTCACCACCAGTTGGGAAACCTGCTCCCTAAGGCTTTCCTTGGCCCGCTGCATTTCCTGTTCGATCTCGGCCTTGGCCGCCGCGATCAGGCGCTCGCCTTCCTGGCGGGCGGTTTCCTTGGCGTCGTCGATGATCTCGTTCGCCCGTTTCTGGGCCTTGTTGAGGATCTCGTTGGCTTCCTCGCGGGTTTCGCGCAGCAATTCCTTGGCCCGTTTCTCGGCCAGTTCCATTTCGTGCTTGCCGCGCTCGGCCGCTTCCAGACCCTCAGCGATTTTGCGCTTGCGCTCCTCGAGCGCTTCCATCAGGGGCGGCCAGACGTACTTCATGGTGAACCACACCAGAAGCGCGAAAGTGATCATCTGCCCCAGAAGGGTAATGTTGATACTCACGACCCTTTGCCTCGTTCAGTCTTGATTTAAGGGACGGTCAGTCCGCCACCGGCGGATGCCCTCAGCTGCCGGTGACCGGCGCCAGGAACGGATTGGCAAAGGTGAAGAACAGCGCCATCCCCACGCCGATCATGGTCACGGCGTCCAGGAGACCGGCGACGATGAACATCTTGACCTGCAGCATCGGCACCATTTCCGGCTGGCGCGCAGCGCCTTCCAGGAATTTGCCGCCGAGCAGGCCGAACCCGATGGCGGTCCCCAGGGCGCCCATGCCCAGAACCAGACCCACAGCGATGGCGGTGAGACCTTGAATGTCAGCGATCAGAGCCAGATTTTCCATCATTTCCTCCGTTTGTGATGTCGTGTCGTTGTAAAAATCAATGGGATGCGTGCGCCATGCTGAGATAGACGATGGTCAGCACCATGAAGATGAAAGCCTGCAGGGTGATGATCAGGATGTGGAACACCGCCCAGGGGAAACTGAGCAGCGGCTGCAGGTACCAGGGCATCAGGGCGATCAGGATGAAGATCAACTCCCCCGCGTACATGTTGCCGAACAGTCGCAGGGCCAGGGAAACCGGCTTGGCCAGCTCCTCCACCAGTCGCAGCAGCAGGTTGAAAGGAATGAACCAGACCCCGAACGGGTGCAGCAGGATGTCCTTGAGATATTCCCAGGGCCCCTTGACCTTGAAGCTGTAGAAAATGATGAGGAAGAACACCGTGATCGACATGGCGAAGGTGGCGTTCAGATCGGTGCTCGGCACCACCCGCAGATAAGGGATCCCTTCCAGGGCGGCGATGGTGGGCAGCAGGTCTACCGGAAGCAGGTCCATGGCGTTCATCAGGAACACCCAGCAGAAGATGGTCAGCGCCAGCGGGGCGATGACCGGATTGTGGCCGTGGAAGGTGTCCTTGACCTGGCTGTCGACGAATTCCACCAGCATCTCGGCGAAATTCTGGATCGGCCCCGGCACGCCGGCGGTGGCCCGCTCGGCGGTGAACTTGAAGGCCAACACGAAGGCCAGGCCGAGCACGGCGGAAAAGAACAGCGTATCGAGGTGCAGGGTCCAGAAACCCTCGCCCACGTGCAGGGGGGTCAGGTGGTGAACGATGTACTCGGTAGGACTTTTAGCCATGACGCCTCACTTGGTCTTCTTGTCCAGCAGCAGGGCGAGCCAGAACGCGCCCAATACTGCCACGAATCCTGCAAACAACGGCCCGAACCGCAGCCCGGGCATCCTCAGTACCAAAAAAAACAGGGTCGCGGTCAACACCAGCTTGACCACTTCCCCCAGGTAGAAGCCGCGCACGATCTGCTTCGGCGTCTGCCCGCGGCTACGGGCGATCCTGAGGGCGAAATAAGCGTTGGGAAGAAATGCGATCAAAGCCCCCAGCGCACTCGATTTTGCCGCCGGCCAGCCCCAAACCAGACCGATTCCCAGCGAAACCAAGCTTGCGACCGCCAGCTGCAGGGTCAGAACCCGACCGACGGCGGCTGCGACATTGATCGCCATCGCTTCCCCGCACACACAAGACCCGGATTCTATCGGTGCCCCTGATCGAAATCAAGGAGAACGACGACTTTATCTCATCCGGGTCAACAATCCTTCCAGCTGTTCCAGATCGCTGTAGCGGATCACCAGGCTACCCTTGCCGCCACGGCCATGGCGGATGGTGACCGGTGCGCCGAGCAGGGAGGACAGCTCCTCCTGCAGCCGCAGGATGTCGGGATCGGGCCGATCCTGCCGGGATTTTTCCCGGGATTGTTGCAGTTTTCTCACCAAGGCTTCTGTGGCACGCACCGTCAGTTTGCCGTCGGCCACCTGGCGGGCGATTTGCAATTGTTGCTCGCCAGCCAGCCCCAGCAGGGCGCGGGCGTGGCCCATTTCGATCCGGCCTTCGGCCAGCAGCCGTTTGACTTCCGGTTCGAGATCAAGCAGGCGCAGCAGGTTGGTGATGGTGGTGCGCGACTTGCCCACCGCTTCGGCCAGTTGCTGGTGGGTCATGTCGAATTCCTCCAGCAGCCGCCACAGGGCCTCGGCCTGTTCCAGCGGATTGAGATCCTCGCGCTGGACGTTCTCGATCAAAGCCAGGGCCAAGGCGGTGCGATCGTCGAGCCGGCGCACCACCACCGGAATTTCCGCCAGCCCCGCCAGGCGCGAGGCCCGCCAGCGCCGTTCGCCGGCGATCAGTTCGTAGCGGTCGTTTTCGAGGGGACGGACGACGACAGGCTGGACCACACCGTGGGTGCGGATGGAGTCGGCCAGTTCCGCCAGCCTATCGGGGTCGATGTCGCGGCGGGGTTGGAAGCGGCCCGGTTCGATCCGATCCAGGGGCAGCGTCTGGGGCGACTCGGCCCGGGGCAGGGCCGCCTCTCCCAACAGCGCGTCGAGACCGCGTCCCAGGCCGCGTTTTTTCTTAATCGCCATGGGCGGTTTCTCTCTGATGGCGGCCGACCAGTTCTCCGGCCAGGGCCAGGTAAGCCAGAGCGCCGCGGGAGGATTTGTCGTAATGCAGCGCCGGCAGACCGTGGCTGGGGGCTTCGGCCAAGCGGATGTTGCGGGGGATGCAGGTACGCAGCAGGCGTTCGCCGAAGTGTTCCTGCAGCTGTTCGGAGACGTCCTTGGTCAACCGGCTGCGGGGGTCGAACATAGTGCGCAGCACCCCTTCGATCTGCAGCCGCGGATTGACGCTGCGGCGGATGTCGGCGATGGTTTCCAGCAGGGCCGACAGCCCTTCCAGGGCGTAGTATTCGCATTGCATCGGGATCAAGACACCGTCGGCAGCCACCAGGGCGTTCAAAGTCAACATGTTGAGGGACGGGGGACAGTCGATGAGGATGTAGTCGTAACGGGACCGAACCGGCTCCAGGGCTTCGGCGAGACGGCGTTCACGGCGGTCGGCCTGCATCAGCCGGACTTCGGCGGCGGTCAGGTCGGCGTTGGCGGGAATCAGGTCGAATCCCAGCGGCGGCCGCGGCACCACCACCGTTTCGGCGCCGGCCTCCCCCAGCAACAGATCGCAACAGTTGGGCTCGGCCTCGTTCTTGTCCACCCCGCAGCCCATGGTGGCGTTGCCTTGGGGATCGATGTCCACCAGCAGCACCCGGCGCTGAGTCGCGCCCAGGGAGGCGGCCAGATTGACGCTGGTGGTGGTCTTGCCCACTCCGCCCTTCTGGTTGGTGACGGCGATGATTCTGGTCATTCGGTTTCCGGTGTAATTTCGATCAAGTGACGCCGGGCCTCCAGACCGGGCACCTTCAGGGGGACCACCCGGTGGGGGGCCTGGAGCGCCGCCAGTTCCTCCGTTGGATGGCGGCCCTTCATCACCAGCAGCCTGCCGCCCGGGGCCAGCAGGTGACGGCTCTGGGTCAGGCTGCGGCCGGCTTCGGTGACGGCCCGGGTGACGATGGTAGAAAATCCCGCCGGGTCTGTATAGTCCTCCACCCGGGCGTGGACCGCCTCTACGTTGTTCAATCCCAGCTCCAGAGCCATCTGGCGCACGAAACGGATCTTCTTGGCCACCGCGTCCAGCAGCACGAAACGGCGCTCGGGAAAGAAGATCGCCAGCGGCAGACCAGGGAAACCGGCGCCGGTGCCCACGTCGAGAATCCGCCCGCCGTGCAGGTACGGATGGATCGCCAGGCTGTCGAGGACGTGGTGGGTGGCGAACCGCGCCTCGTCCTCGATGGCGGTGAGATTGACCACCCGGTTCCAGCGCACCAGCCCGCGGTAAAGCTGCTGGATGCGGCCGATGCGGTCGGGCGTCGGCGCCAGTCCCAGAGCCTCGATGCCGGCGGTCAGGATGCCTGCGGCCATCAGGCGCTTTTCTTCCTGAGGTGGACCAGCAACAGGGAAATCGCCGCCGGGGTCACGCCGGGAATCCGGGCCGCTTGCCCCAAAGTGGCCGGTTTCCGGGCCGCCAGTTTTTCCTGCACCTCCCGCGACAGGCCGACCACGTTGTGGTAGTCGAGGCTTTCGGGCAGCCGCAGATCCTCGTAGCGGCGGGTGCGCTCGATCTCGGCCCGCTGGCGTTCGATGTAACCGGCGTACCTGGCCTGGATCATCACCTGCTCCACCTCTGCCGGCGTGTAAGCGGTAGCATCCACCTCCGCCAGCTCGAGCAGACGGGTGATGTCCACTTCCGGACGGCGCAGCAGTTCCAGCAGGTTGGCTTCCCGCTGCAGGGGATTTTTCAGCACCGCCGCGAGCCGCTTTGCGGTTTCACTGTCGGGCCGGATCCGGCAGCGCTCCAGTTCGCCGCGTAAAGTTTCGATATTTTCCACCTTGCGCTCGAAGGCCCGCCAGCGCACCTCGTCCACCAGCCCCAGTTCCCGGCCCTTGGGGGTGAGACGCAGGTCGGCGTTGTCCTCGCGCAGCAACAGGCGGTATTCGGCCCGACTAGTGAACATGCGGTAAGGCTCGCTGGTGCCGCGGGTGATGAGATCGTCGATCAGTACACCGATGTAGGCCTCGTCGCGCCGCGGCCACCAGGGTTCCAGGCCTTTGGCTTTGCGGGCGGCGTTGAGCCCGGCGATCAGACCCTGGGCGGCGGCTTCCTCGTAACCGGTGGTGCCGTTGATCTGGCCGGCGAAGAACAGATTCGCCATGGCTCTGGTTTCCAGGCTCGGCTTCAACCCACGGGGATCGAAAAAGTCGTATTCGATGGCGTAACCGGGCCGGGTGATGTGGGCGTTCTCGAAGCCGCGGATCGAGCGGATGAAGTCCAGCTGGACATCGAAAGGCAGACTGGTGGACACCCCGTTGGGATAGACCTCGTGGGTGTCGAGTCCCTCCGGCTCCACGAAAATCTGGTGGGAATCGCGCTCGGCGAAACGCACCACCTTGTCCTCGATGGAGGGACAGTAGCGGGGGCCGACGCCTTCGATGGCGCCGCTGAACAGGGGAGAACGCTCCAAGCCGGCGCGGATGATGGCGTGGGTGCGTTCGTTGGTGCGGGTGATGTGACACGCCACCTGGGGAGGATGCTCCTCCGGCGTGCCGAGGAAGGAAAACACCGGCGTCGGCTCGTCCCCCGGCTGCGGGGTCATCGCACCATAGTCGAGGGTGCGGCCGTCCAGCCGCGGGGGGGTACCGGTCTTGAGCCGTCCCACCTGGAAATCCAGCTCCCGCAGGCGTCTGGCCAAAGCGTTGCTGGGACTGTCACCGGCACGTCCCCCCTGATAGCTGGCCTCGCCGACGTGGATCACTCCGCCGAGGAACGTGCCCACGGTCAGGACCACGCAGCGGCCTTGGAATCTCAGCCCCATCTGGGTGACGACGCCAGCGGCCTGTTCCCGTTCGACGATCAGATCCGCCACCGTCTGTTGAAACAGCCACAGGTTGGGCTGGTTCTCCAGCATCTGCCGAATTGCCTGCTTGTACAGAGTCCGGTCGGCCTGGGCCCGGGTGGCGCGCACCGCCGGTCCCTTGGAAGCATTGAGAATGCGGAACTGGATGCCGGCCCGGTCGATAGCCCGCGCCATCACCCCTCCTAGGGCGTCGATCTCCTTGACCAGATGGCCCTTGCCGATACCGCCGACAGCAGGATTACAGCTCATCTGGCCCAGGGTTTCGATGTTTTGGGTCAGCAGCAGTGTCCTGGCGCCGGTGCGGGCGGCCGCCAGCGCTGCCTCCGTGCCGGCATGACCGCCGCCGACCACGATGACGTCAAAGACTTTGGGGAACTCCATAGGTATCCGGTAGGGAAAATTGGCTAAACATTATACAGTCTTCGGTTCCTCCATCTGACAACTCTTAAGTCTTTATCTTCTTTTTTGAAGAAAGATTTGGTTATTGTAAGCCGGCACGTTTTTCTGGGATAACCGGTTTTTTCTTTCCAGATCAAAGGGATGTGTTATTCCCAAGTTGTCCACAAGGGTGTGGACAAGATGGGGGAGCCTGTGGAGGAATCGGGGATAAAATTTTCTCCCATCTGTGTCCCCCGGTTATCCACATGCTTGGGCACAGGTCGTCCCGCCCGTTTTCACATCACCAGCCAGGGCCAGAAATACCAGGCTGTAAGACCGATGACCAAGGTCGCCAGCCAGTAGCCCCAGTGATGACGGGTGCGGTAGAGGGTGAGAAAGAAAAACAGACCGAAAGCGGTCGCCATCATGGCCCGCAGACCTGCCCCCTGGAAATCGTCGAAGGTTAAACTGTAAAAGCCGGTCAGCAGGCCATAGCCGCCGGCAAGGAGGAAAGGATGACGGAAACGCAGGCCTGTCAGGGCCAGGAGAAACAGAACGATGACACCCAGCATGGAGAATCGCGCCTTGTGAGTCAGAACGACAACTTAGACGGAATCAAGGCGGTTTTATTCGATTTCGGCGGCGTGATCGCCGAGGAAGGCTTCCGCGAAGGACTCAGGACCTTGGCCCGACAACAGGGGTTGGACGAACAGTCCATCTTCGAGGCCGGTATGGATGCGGTCTACGACAGCGGCTGGGTGGTAGGGTGGGGCACCGAGGCCGATTTCTGGCGTCTGATGGCCGAGCGGACCGCCCTGAAGGGCGATCCTGATTCCCTGCGGGCGGTCATTCTGGAACGGTTCCGGCTCCGGCCGTCGATGCTGGCTCTGGTGGACGCGTTGCGCCGTGCAGGATACGTGGTCGGCCTGCTGAGCGATCAGACCGAGTGGCTCGACGAACTGGACCGCCGCTACCGCATCTACGATCACTTCGACCGCCTCTACGTCAGCTACCGCCTCGGCAAGGGAAAACGCGACCCTTCCCTGTTCGACGACATCGCCCGAGATCTGAATCTGGCGCCCCAGGAAATCCTCTTCATCGACGACAGCCCCGGCAATGTGGCGCAAGCCCGCCGACAGGGCTGGCGGGCGCTTCTGTTCCAAGGTGAGGCGGACCTGCGCCGCCGGTTGCGAGAGATGGGCATCCCTTCGTCTTGAGTGATAAGCTGAGCGTTTCTTTCATGCTCGGAGGTCGGCGATGACTGCGTGTGACATCAACGATCCTGCCCTGGCCCCTCAGGGTTGGAACCGGATCGAATGGGCCGGAGCGGAGATGCCGGTGCTGGCCCGGATCCGCAAAACGTTCACGGAGACGAAACCCCTGGCCGGCGTACGCATCGGCGCCTGCCTGCACGTGACCACCGAGACCGCCAATCTGGTGCTGACCCTGCAGGCCGCCGGGGCCGAAGTGGCCCTGTGCGCCAGCAATCCCCTCAGCACCCAGGACGACGTCGCCGCCGCCCTGGTGGAAAAGGGCATCGCCGTATTCGCCCGCCGCGGGGAGGACGAGGCCACCTACTACGGCCACATCCGCAGCGTCCTCGACACCCACCCCCGGATCACCCTGGACGACGGTGCCGATCTCGTTACCACGCTGCACCGGGAGCGCCCCGAACAGCTGGCCGAGATCGCCGGCGGCACCGAGGAAACCACCACCGGCGTCATCCGTCTGCGGGCCATGGCTAAGGACGGTGTGCTGAAATACCCCATCGTCGCCGTCAACGACGCCCTGACCAAACACCTGTTCGACAACCGCTACGGCACCGGCCAGAGCGCCCTGGACGGCGTCATCCGGGCCACCAACATCCTGCTGGCGGGACGCAATTTCGTGGTCTGCGGTTATGGTTGGTGCGGCCGCGGCATCGCCATGCGTGCCCGCGGTCACGGGGCCCACGTGATCGTCACCGAGGTCGATCCCCTGCGGGCCCTGGAGGCGGCGATGGACGGCTACCAAGTGATGCCTTTGCGGGAAGCGGCAAAAATCGCCGATTTCATCGTCACCGCCACCGGTGACAAGCACGTGGTGGATGCCGGGCACCTGGCGGTGATGAAGGACGGCTGCATTCTCGCCAACGCCGGCCATTTCAACGTGGAAATCAACATTTCCGCTCTGGAACGGCTGGCCGAAAGCCAGCACCATCCCCGTCCCCACGTGACCGAGTACCGCCTCGCCGACGGCCGCCGCCTGCGTCTTCTGGCCGAGGGCCGGCTGGTGAATCTGGCCGCCGCCGAGGGACATCCGGCGGCGGTGATGGACATGAGCTTCGCCAACCAGGCTCTGGTGGTGGAATACCTGTGGCGCAGGCAAGGGCAGCTGCCGGTGGCGGTTCATGCGGTGCCGGCGGAAATCGACCAGAAAGTGGCAAGGCACAAGCTCGATGCCCTGAACATCGCCATCGACGCCCTGACACCGGAACAGCAGGCCTATCTGGCTTCCTGGCAGGAGGGCACCTGAGATGCGTTCGCCGTTTTCGCTGCTGCACTTTCTGCTGTTTTTCTTCCTGCTGGTCTTTCTGCTGACCTTCATCCAGCTCCAGCTCATCACCCTGTCCTTCGAGCGCCTGGGGCTGTCCCCCACCGCCACCCTGCTGATGCTGCTGGGTTCCTTGCTCGGCAGCGGCATCAACATTCCCCTGTTCAGCATCCGCGCCGAGCCGCCGCCGGAGGTGATCGAAACCCCCTTCGGCCTGCTGCGGCCTCCGCCCCTACCCTTCACCGGGCGGACGGTGATCGCCGTCAACGTGGGCGGCTGCCTGATCCCGCTGCTGTTTTCGCTGTACTTGGTCAGCAGGCTGGACCTACCCCTGCCGCCGCTCCTTTTGGGCATCGCCCTCGTCGCTCTGCTCAGCTACATCTTCAGCCGCCCGATTCCGGGAATGGGGATCGGCATGCCGATGCTGTTGCCGCCGCTGATCGCCGCCACCGTGGCCGTGGTGCTAGGAGGGGAGGAATACCGGGCGCCTTTCGCCTACATCTGCGGCACCCTGGGCGTGCTGATCGGGGCCGACGTGTTGCATCTTAGGGACATCCCCCGGCTCGGGGCGCCCATCGCCTCCATCGGTGGGGCCGGCACCTTCGACGGCATTTTCATGACCGGGGTGCTGGCGGTTCTGCTGGCCTGAACCAGAACGTTTCCGCTCCGGCGCTAGCCCTTGATGCAGACCAGGGGCCGCAGCCGCGCCACCAGCCTGGCCAGTCCCGCCTTATCCGCGGCTCTCACCACGGCGTCCACCGGCTTGTAAGCTTGCGGTGCCTCCTCGGCGACCCCGCGCATCGACGGACTGCGGACGATGATGCCCTGGCGCTCCAGCTCCGCGATGACCTGCTGCCCTTTCCAGGTTTTGGTGGCCTGACGCCGGCTCAGGCAGCGCCCGGCGCCGTGGCAGGCCGAGGACAGGGAGTGGCGTTCGCTCTCGGTGGTGCCCACCAGGATGTAGGAGCCGGTTCCCATGGAGCCGCCGATGATGACCGGCTGCCCCACCGGCCTGAACACTTCCGGCAGGGCCGGATGGCCGGGGCCGAAGGCCCGCGTCGCTCCCTTGCGGTGGACGAAGACCCGCCGCCGCCTGCCGCCGACCTCGTGTTCCTCTTCCTTGCAGGTGTTGTGGGAGACGTCGTAGATGAGCTTGAGATCGTGGTCGGGGAAGAATTCGGCGAACACCTGGCGCACCAGGTGGGTGATGATCTGGCGGTTGGCCAGTGCGCAGTTGATTCCGGCGCGCATGGCGCCCAGATAACGCTGCCCCACCGGGGAGCGGATCGGGGCGCAGGCCAGCTCCCGGTCCGGAAGCTCGATCCCCGCCTCCTTGGCCGCCTTCTGCATCAGCTTGAGGTATTCGCTGCCGATCTGGTGGCCGAGGCCGCGGGAGCCACAGTGGATGGTGACCACCACTTCCTCCGCCTCCAGGCCGAAGACCCTGGCCACATCCGGGTTGAAGATCTGCTCCACCACCTGGACTTCCAGATAGTGATTGCCGGAGCCGAGGGTGCCCATCTCCCGGCGCTGGCGCTCGCGGGCCTTTTTCGACACCTGGGCCGGGTCGGCGCCAGCCATGCAGCCGTGTTCCTCGATCCGTTCCAGATCCGCCTCGCGGCCGTAACCCCGTTCCACCGCCCAGGCCGCTCCGCCTTTGAGCATGGCGTTCATTTCCGCATCGTTCAGGGAGATCGAACCCTTGCTCCCGACCCCGGCGGGGATGTGGATGAACAGCGCCTCGGCCAGGGATTTTTTCAGCGGTTCCAGCTCTTCGCGCTTGAGGCCGGTGGTGAGGGTGCGCACCCCGCAGGAAATGTCGAAACCGACTCCGCCGGCGGAAATCACCCCCCCCTCGTCGGGATCGAAAGCCGCCACCCCGCCGATGGGGAAGCCGTAGCCCCAGTGGGCGTCGGGCATCACGTAACAGGCCCCGACGATGCCGGGCAGGGAAGCGACGTTGCCGGCCTGCTCGGCCACCTTGTCGTCCATGTCGCGGATCAGCGCCTCATCGGCATAGATCAGCACCGGCACCCGCATCTTGCCGGTGGCCGGAATGCGCCAGCAGGTTTCGTCGATACGCTCGAGCTTGCTGATGTCCATCGCTTCACCTCGTCATACGTCCAGCACGCACTGGGCGATCCAGCGGCCGTCGTCGCTCCGGGTCACCTTCAGCTCTGTGAAGGTCGCCCCTTTCACTTCCACCGCCGGCTGGTGTCTGGCGCGGTCGACCGGTTCGCCCCACAGAGTCGCCCGCAGGCGGCGGTCGTCGATCTCGACATCGAAGCGGCTGAACAGCATTTTGCGCACCGCCATCTCGTAGATGACGGCATCGAGAAAGTCCACCAGCAGCAGTTCCAGGTCGCCGTCGTCGTCGCGTTCCAGCTCGATGGTGACCGCCTGTCTGGGTTCGACCCGGGCCGGGTCGGTGGTGACTGCGGTCAAAGCCAGGGCCGCCTGGGCGAAGGCTTCCTCCAAGGTGGGCCCCCAACCGCGCACGCCGATGTCGGCCATGTGTTCGAAATGTTCCCAGCCCGCTTCGGCCATCCCTCCTCCCCTGCTATGATGGCTTGCCTGTTTGCTTATCTTGGGGATGGCTGTGCTGGAATTCAAGCTGTTGTGCCTGCTGCTGGTGGCCAACGGCGCGCCGGTGGTCGCCTGGGACCTGTTCGGAGAGCGTTTCGCCTGGCCGGTGGATTTTGGGTGGCGCTGGCGGGACGGCCGTCCGTTGTTCGGCCCTTCCAAGACCTGGCGCGGACTGTTTGCCGCCCTGCTGGCCACGCCGGCGGCCGCCCTGATGCTCGGCCTGTCCTGGCAGACCGGTTCGATGGTGGCTTTGGGGGCGCTGGCGGGCGATCTGCTGTCCAGTTTCCTCAAGCGGCGCCTGGACATCGCGCCCAGCGGTAAGGCCCGCGGTCTGGATCAGCTCCCCGAAAGCCTGTTGCCGCTGTGGTGGGTCAGGGAACGGTGCGGGTTGCGCTGGGAGAACATCTTCTTGCTGGTGGCGGTGTTCTTCGTCCTCGAGGTGACCCTTTCCCCGCTCCTGTACCGCTTGGGAATCCGCAAGCGGCCTTATTGAGCCCGCAGGGTGTGGAGCGTCACTTCCGGCGGGCAGTTGAAGCGCACGTCCACCACGCTCACGCCACAGCCGCGCGAGGTATAGCCCTGAAGCTTGTCGTAGCGCCAGGGGCCGTTGCAGAGGCGGTAGGGAGCGGCGGCGTTACGCATCAGGGCGATGCCGCCGGGCAGGCAGATCTGGCCGCCATGGGTGTGGCCGCACAGGTACAGATCGCAGCCGGCATAGGTGGCCTGGCGGTACAGTTCCGGGGAATGGGCCAGCAGTACGGTCACCTCCCCTTCCGGCACCGCATCCAGGGCCTTTTCCAAATTGTCGGCACGGTAGTAATGGGGATCGTCGACCCCGGCCAGCCAGATCGTCTGCCCCTCCCGCTCGATGGCGGCAGCTTCGTTCAGTAGCATGCGGATTCCCAGCGCCTCCAGGCCGGGGACCATGCGCACGGTGTCGTGGTTGCCGAGAATGCCGAAGACAGGTGCGGTCAACTGCGGGACGACCTGGGCCAGCGCCGCCAGCGCCGGTTCCCAGGGACCGAAAGTGCGGGCGCGGAAGTCGCCGGTGACAACGCAGAGGTCGTATTCCAGCCCGGCCACGGCGGCATTCAGGGCTGCCGGCAGATCGGGGCTCATGTCCAGATGCAGGTCGCTCAGGTGCAGCAGGGTGAAGCCGTCGAAGATGGACGGAAGATGCGGAATCGTCACTTCGTTGCGGGTCACTTGGATGCAGCGGGCGTTGCGACGGCCGCGGCCGTGCAGACCGACCAGCCGTAGGCAGCCGCGGATGAAACCGTGAACCGAGTACCAGTTCTCGAGGTGAAAGAAATTGCGCGCCAGACCGCCGAAGACCCGGCGTTCGAAGTCGGCCTCCATCCCCAGGCGCTGTTCCAGGTGGGTGCGGCCGAGGCGCAGCCTCAGCAGGGTCGTTTCCTGGTTGTCAGGCTGTTTTGTCATTGTCGCTGTCTTTCAGGATGACAGGGGCCTGCCGAATCCTTCCGCCGCCTGACGATACAGAAGCTCGGGATTTTGCTGATGACGCGCGGAGAAATGAAACGGCACCAGGCGTTTGGCGCCGACACGCCGGGCGATGTCGCCCGCCTGCCAGGCGGTCAGATGATATTTTTCCCGTGCCATCTCCGCCTCCTCATGGGAAAAGGGCGCTTCGATGTAAAGCCGGTCCACACCGGAAAGTATAGCCTGCAAATTTCTGAGGTTTTGCGGGTCGTAGCGGCAGTCCACCACATAGCCGATGCGCAGCCCGGGGACGATTCTGAGAATTTTCCGCTTCAGTTCGCCCAGGGTGAAGCGGCGTTTCCGGGGGATCGTCCCATCGCGCCAGTAGGCGGTGATGATCAGGTCATCCGGCTTTCCGGCCAGAACGGCCCGTTTCAGTTCCTGCAGCCAGGGGCCGGTGGGAACGCCCAGTTCCTCCAGGCGGTTCTTCCAGATGTTGACGTGTTCGGTTTCCTCCAGACAGAAGGCAAGGCAAGGGATCTTGTGGTCTAGGACCGCGGCGCGAACCTTCAGGCCCGGCTCGGCCGCCAGGGTCCGGTTCTCGACCGGCACCGCGCTTAGGTCTTCCCGGGCAAAAGTCCGGCGGCAGCGGAAGCGGGCCCGAGCCATCGTCGCACCGCCCTCCCATTCGTGGACGATGAAAATCAGCTCGTCGGCGTAATTTTCCACCAGATTCCAGGTGTAGCCGCCGAGACGGTGTTCGACTCGGTCGATGAAACCTGCAGGACCGTAGAGGCGGAGGGTTATCGCCCGCCCCAGGCACACCCGCAGCAAGTAGTCGAAGCCGTAGAAATGATCCATGTGGGCGTGGGAGACGAAGATGTGGGTCAGGCGCAGCAGCTTGCGCGGGCTGAGAGCGTGAATGTCGCCGAGATCGAACAGCAGGGCCCGTTTCTGGAACAGAAACTCCACATACAGGGCCGGATCGCCAAAAGGATCGTTGACCAGTTGGGGCTGGAAGGTGGGTTTCACAGGGTCTGAGGCTGCGTTTGCAGAACGGTTTTCAGGGGTACCGGTTGACCGACGAAAAACCCTTGGGCGTAATCGACTCCCAGCTCTATCAGTTGTTGCATGATCGCTTCGGATTCGACGAACTCTGCCACCGTCCGTTTGCCGAGAATGTGGGCAACCTCGTTGATGGAGCGGACCATGGCCAGGTCCACCGGATCTTGACTGAGATTGCGGATGAACTGGCCGTCGATCTTGAGATAGTCCACCGGCAGCCGTTTCAGATAGGCATAAGACGAAAAACCGGCGCCAAAATCGTCCAACGCCAGCCGGCAACCCAGGGATTTGAGGGTGGCGAGAAAGGGCTGGGTCTGGGCTAGGTGGGTGATGGCGGCGGTTTCGGTGATTTCGAAACACAGGCGTTTTGGGTCAAAATGCTGGCAACCTTCCTGGATCAGCGCCAGGAGTTCCGGATCGCCCAGGGATTGTCCCGACAGGTTGATGGAGAACCGGGTCGTGGGGTTGGAGTGCCGGGACAACAGGGTGAGTGTGCGGCAGACCACCCAGCGGTCGATTCGGGGCATCAAATGATAGCGTTCGGCTGCAGACAGAAAGCTTGCCGGGGGTTCGACGCCGTTGCTCTGAGGCAGGCGCAGCAGGATTTCGTAATGACGGGCGGTCGGGCGTGAAATCTGGCCGATGGGGACGATGGGCTGGGCATAAAGCTCGAAACGGTTTTCTTTCAGTGCCTGCTCCAGACGTGCGATCCAGTTCATTTCCTGGCGGCGCTGACTGATCTCGAGATCGCTGCTGCGATAGATCTGGATCCGGTTGCGGCCGTAGTCCTTGGCGAGGAAACAGGCGGCATCGGCGTGGCTGAGGGCGGTTTCCGCGCTGGTCGGTTCAGATGACAGGGGAACCACGCCGAAACTGGCGCTGACGTGGAAGGTCCGCCCTTCCCAGACGAAAGGCCAGTCGTTGAGCGTGGCGCGGATCTTTTGCAGCCGTTCCAGCGCCCGATCCAGGGGACAATGGCGCAACAATAGGGCGAATTCGTCGCCACCCAGGCGGGCGAAGCAGTCGCCAGGGGTCAGCTGCTGGCGGATCAGCTGGGCGATCTGGCACAAGAGCGCGTCTCCGGCTGCATGACTGCAAGTATCGTTGACCAGTTTGAACTGGTCCAGGTCGAAATAACACAGCACGTAGGGGGGGGCACCGTGTCTGACGTCTTTCAGTGCCGTTTCCAGGCACGTTTGGAAAGCGTGGCGGTTGTACAGGCCGGTCAGCGCATCGTGGTGCGCCTGGTATGCGATGCGGCGGTCGGCCTGCTGGCGCCTGTAGGCCAGGCTGGCGAGTTGGCCGACGTGTTCCAGCAGCCGTGTGTCTCTTGGGTTTAGACGGCTGTCGGGGTGAAGGTACAGTTCTATCCAGCCGCAGCAGCCATTTTCCCCCTTCAAGCACAGGCGCACGATTCCTTTTGCGTCGATTTCGATGGTTTTGATTTCGTGGGAGTCGGCACAAGGTTTGGGTTTCAGTGGGCAGGAAAAGAGCGGCCTGGACGGTTGGGGAGGATCTCCGATCTGCGCGATGCACCGGAACGGTTCCCGTTCCTCGTTTTTCAACCAGATGGCGGCCTTTTGTTGCAGGGGCAGGTCGGCATGGTGAAGCAGCGCCTGCAGCAGATGGGTGAAAAAATTCCGGGCGTCTTCGAAGGTGTGTCTGAGAATGTCGTTGAACAGGCGGTCTTCGCGGGTACGGCGCCTGAGTTCGGTGAACATTCTTTCCAGACAGAAGACCGCCGCCAGGGCGATCACGCTGACAACCAGTCCTGGCAGTTCCTCCCATGCCTGCCAGCGTAAGGTATGCCAGTCCTGGGTCCTTTCAATCAGGGTCCACCCCTGGCGCACGGCCATCAGCAGAAGCATCAGGGCCAGAAAACCGATACGCCAGTCGCGGATGCGGTGCCAGACCCGTAGGGAGATGAAGAAGGCGATGAGACGGATGCCGATGGAGAGAACCAGGATTGCGCTCACCGCCGCCTCACTGCTTTGCCCCTGTTTATTTTGAAGTTTCCTTGAGTATCCTGCCGCTGGCCGCATCCACCCGGATATGGCGGACCCGTCCGTCCGGGGTCAGGATGCGGATGACGTGGATCTTCCGTCCGTCCTCGGTGACGGTTTTGGCGCCGAGAACGCGGCCCTTGACCTCTTGCTGTACCGCCTTGGCGGCCTCCTCGACGGTGATTGCTGCCACCCTGGAAGTGATGAGGGCAATCCCCAGCACCAGTGCGATGCGGATCGGCTTCACGGTCCCAGCCTCGCGCCGCCGACGGTTGCGGCCACCATCATTCCCAGCGAGGTGCCGAAACGTCGGGCCACGCGTTCCCAGACGTTCTCCTCCGGGGTGAAATCGACGATCTTTTCCGCGCCGATCACTTCGCGGGCGACGCTGTAGGTGTCGCCGATGGCGTCGGCCAGTCCCAGTTCGATGCCCTGATGGCCGACCCAGATCAGTCCGGAGAAGATTTCGGGGGTGTCCTTGAGACGCTGTCCCCTTCCCTGTCTGACCGCGGCGATGAACTGACGATGGACCTCGTTCAGAAGGCCCTGCACATGGGCCTTTTCCTCCGGTTTGACCGGGGAGAAGGGATCGAGCAGCGCCTTGTGCTCTCCGGCGGTGAGCAGGCGGCGTTCGATACCGAGCTTCTTCATCGCTTCCACGAAACCGAAGCCGTTCATGATGACGCCGATGGAGCCGACGATGCTGTAGGGGCTGACGTAGATCTTGTCGGCGGCGGCGGCGATGTAATAACAGCCGGAGGCGCACATGTCCTGCACCACCGCCACTACCGGCAGATCCGGCTTTTCCTTTTTGAGACGGCGGATGGCGTCGTAGACCAGCGCCGCCTGCACCGGGCTGCCGCCGGGAGAGTTCATCTCCAGCAGGATGCCTTTGGCGTTGGGCGCCTTCGCTGCCCGTCTCAGCCCTTCGATCAGCGCCTGGGCGTTGGCGGGCGCATCGGGCAGCAGGATGCCTTCCACCTTCACCTTGGCGGTGATCTGCGCGTTGCCGGCCAGCCCTTCCTGGGACCAGGGCTTCATCAGGCTCAGGGTGACGGCGATCAGGTAGGCGAGGAACAGCAGGCGGATGGTGACGTTCCAGCGCCGGGCCCGGCGGCGTTCGGCGAGGGTCTCGTTCGCCAGGCGTTCCAGAACTTGGCGTTCCCAGGAGGTGTCGGTGTCTTGGGTCATGGCGATCGCTTTTTTGAATCCTGCTTCAACTGTAGTCCATCGGAAATGAATCGCAGCCGAACCTCAGCGGCGGTAGTCGATCCGGTAGATGACTCCGCGCAAGTCGTCGGAGACCAGCAGCGAACCGTCCGGCAGCTGGAGCACGTCCACCGGCCGGCCCATCACCCGGCCGTCCGGCCGCAGCCAGCCTTCGACGAAGGGATGCTCGGCCACAGGGCGGCCGTGGTCGAATTCCAGCCACACGACCCGATAGCCGACCGGCTGCGAGCGGTTCCAGGAGCCGTGTTCGGCGACGAACAGCTGCCCCCGGTAGCGCCTGGGGAAACGGGCGCCAGTGTAGAAGCGGATTCCCAAGGGGGCGACGTGGGCGGGGAAGCGCCAGGCCGGCGGCTCGAATTCCTTGCAGTCCACGTCCCGGCCGAAACGGGGATCGGGGATGTCGCCGCCGTGGCAGTAAGGATAGCCGAAGTGAAGCCCGGGCCGGGGCGCCTGGTTGAGCTCGTCGGGCGGGCGGTCGTCGCCGAGCCAGTCGCGGCCGTTGTCGGTGAACCAGAGGGAGCCGGTCTCAGGGTGCCAGTCGAAACCGACGCTGTTGCGGACCCCTTTGGCGAAGATTTCCAGGCCGGAGCCGTCCGGGTTCAAGCGCACCAGGGTGGCGTAGATCTCGTCGGCCGGTTTGCAGATGTTGCAGGGGGCGCCAACACCGGTGTAGAGCTTGCCTTCGGGGCCGAAACGCAGGTATTTCCAGCCGTGCCAGAGATCGCCGGGGAAGCCGTCGAAGACCACCTCCGGCTTTGGGGGATCGGCAAGGCGGCCGGAGATGCCGGGAAAGCGCAGAATGCGGGAGACTTCCGCCACGTAGAGCGCCCCGTTGCGGAAAGCCACGCCGTTGGGCATGGTCAGGCCGGTGGCGATGACGAAGCGGCGCTCGGCCCTGCCGTCACCGTCCTCGTCACGCACCGCGTAGACCTTGCCGGCCTTGCGGCTGCCCACGTAGACGGTGCCGTCGTCCCCCAGGGCCAGCGAGCGGGCGTCGGGCAGGTCCCGGGCGTAGAGGTCGATGTGAAAGCCCGGCGGCAGCTTCAGCAGGGTGGCGACCGGATCGGTGAAGGCGTGGGCGGCAGCCAGCCAGCACCAGAGCAGAATCGTGAGACGCAACATGGATCGGCCTCCTCCGAAAGGGTGATGGCGATCATTATCGGCTGCACGGGCGGCGGCGTCCACCACCACGGGGTATTGTGATAAGCTTTTTGGAAACAAAGGCTTGAATCCTGCGGTCATTGTCTCCATCCATTCCATTCGAACCAACGTTTCCAAAGGAGTGACATCCATGCTGCGTATCCTGTTGTTTGTGGCGACCAACGCGGCGGTGCTCGTCATGATCACCGCCCTGTTCCAGTGGCTCGGGTTGGGCGAATTCCTCGATCGTCAGGGGGTGCATCTGAACCTGACCGCCCTGTTGATCATGTCGGCGCTCATCGGCATGACCGGCTCCATCGTTTCCCTGGCGCTGTCCAAGTGGATGGCCAAGACCTCGATGGGGGTCTACGTCATCGACCGGCCCCAGAACCGCACCGAGGCCTGGCTGGTGAGCACGGTGGAGCGCCTGGCCCGCCAGGCGGGCATCGGCATGCCGGAGGTGGGAATCTTCCCCAGTCCCGACCCCAACGCCTTCGCCACCGGCATGGACAGGAACGACGCCCTGGTGGCGGTCAGCACCGGCCTGCTGGAGACCATGGACGCTGAGGAGATCGAGGCGGTGCTGGGGCACGAGGTCAGCCACGTGGCCAACGGCGACATGGTCACCCTGGCATTGCTCCAGGGGGTGCTCAACACCTTCGTCTATTTCTTCGCCACCATCATCGGCCACATCGTGGACAGGACCCTGTTCCAGTCCGCCGACGAAGAAGGCAATTACTACGGCTACGGCCCCGGCTATTACATCACCCAGATGCTGGCCCAGATCGCGCTGGGAATTCTGGCGACCATCATCGTCATGTGGTTCTCGCGCTGGCGTGAGTTCCGCGCCGACGCCGGCGGCGCCCGGTTGGCGGGCCGCCACAAGATGATCGCGGCCCTGGAGGCCCTGCGCCGCTACGCCGAACCCCGGGATCTGCCGGGTGAGTTCGCCGCCTTCGGCATCAATGGCGGCATCGGCCGGGGGCTGGCGCGCCTGTTCATGAGCCATCCCCCCATCGAGGAGCGCATCGAAGCGCTGCGACGGATGCGGGGCTAAAGCCTGAAAAAAACCCGGCACAACGCCGGGGTTTTTTCAGGGATCCGGGAACAGCCTTTCGGTGCCGGCAACCACGCCCTTCTCGAAGAACTCGACGGCGTTGCCGTCTGGATCGCGGCAGAACAGTGCCCGGCGGCCGGATTTGCTCGGTGAATAGGGCCAGCCGGCCGCCTCCAGGGCCCGGCGGATGACTTCCAGGTCGGGTACCACCAGGGCGAAATGGCGGTCGCGGCCGCCGTGGGCCGGCCGGCCCTCCACCGGGTCGGGGCTGGGCAGTTCCAGCAGATGGATCTGCTGGTGTTCGGCGATCTGCAGCCAGGCGCCGGGAAACGGCAGATCGGGGCGTTCGGTCTGCGCCATGCCGAGGACGCCGCAGTAGAAATCCAACGCCCGTCGGGTATCGGACACCAGCAGGCTGACGTGATGGAGATGGAAACGGTAACCGCTCATGATGGGGTTTTCCTCGTTGCGATGACAGAGTCTCCCATTTTACGCGGTTTCGCCCTCAGGCCGTCACCACCCGGTCCCGACCCTGGCGCTTGGCGCGGTAGAGGGCGTCGTCGGCGCGTTTGAGCATCTGCTCGGGGGTTTCCTCCGGGTGATTGAGGGTCGCCACCCCGATGCTGGTGGTGATGCGCAGGTTGGGGGCGATGTCGCTGCAGTCCATGTCGCGGATGCGGCGCCGCAGGCGCTGGGCCAGCAAGGTCGCGCCCTCGGTGTCGGTATTGCTCAGCAGGATGACGAATTCCTCGCCGCCGTAACGGAAAATGATGTCGCTGGCGCGCACGCCCTGACGCAGACAGTCGGCGATCTTGACCAGGGCGGCATCGCCTGCGGGGTGGCCGTAGGTGTCGTTGATGGCTTTGAAGTGGTCGATGTCGAGCACCAGGATCGACAACGGGGTGTGCAGGCGCTGGGCCAGTTTCCATTCCCGCTGCATGGCGCTGTCCAGGGCGGTGCGGTTGTAAACGCCGGTCAGGGGATCGGTGTGGGCCGATTCCAGCGCCCGATAGTAAAGCAGGGCGTTGCGCAACGGATAAAAGAGGCTGCAGAGCAGGGTTTCGAAGGTTTCCAGCTCCTTTTCGCTGAAGCGCTTGCGCCGCGTCAGGGTCAGTTCCCCCAGCGACTCGCCCTCCAGGGTCAGTGTGTAATGGCAGCTGTGGACCGCCCGCTCGCCGCCGCGGATCTGCAGTCCCAGATCCTGATAGCGGTAGTGGAAGCCGTCGTGGGGAACCCACTGGCGGATCGCTTGGCTGAACAGCTGCAGCAGCTGGTCGAGTACCAGCGTGGTCTGGAGGATGCCGCTCAGTTCCAGGCGCTGGATCTGTTCCGGTGTGGCGATCGGTTCCTTTTGCTGGAAGGCCGGGTTGTGGATGACCTCCAAGGTGGCTCGTTCCTGTCGCATGGCTCTCCCCTCGTGTATCGGGCCATTGCGTACCGCAATGGTTCAAGGGGTGATTAGCGAAACCCGTGCCAAAAAATTTATATAATGAAATCAGTCTGTTGGAGTTGGCTTTCGCCAGAGAGCGGCAAACGACGGAAAATTGACTGTCCAAAGCTGGCAGCCGCTTGCCGCTTCAGATCATGCCCAGCTGCAGTTTGGCGGCCTCGGTCATCATGTCTCGCGACCAGGGGGGATCGAAGACGACTTCGACCTGCACTTCCTCGACCCCGGGGAGGTTCTTCACCGCCATTTCCACGTCCTGCTGGATCACCGGCCCCATGCCGCAGCCGGGGGCGGTCAGGGTCATGACGATCTCGACCCGGTTTTTGCCTTCCTCGATGGGTGTGATACGGACGTGATAGACCAGGCCCAGATCGACGATGTTGACCGGGATTTCCGGGTCGTAGATGGTCTTGAGCACCTGCCAGACGTTGTGCTTGACGGTTTCCGGGTCGGTGCCCTCCCTGAGATCGGGGATGACCGGCGGTTCCTTGCCGAGGGCGTCGGCGTCGCCTGCGCTGATGCGCGCCATGGTGCCGTCCTCGGTCAGCACCGTGTAACTGCCGCCGAGCGCCTGATAGAGGGTGACGATTTCGTCCTTGTGGAGTTTGACGGGTTCGCCGTCGGGAACGCGCACCGCCTCGACGTCACGCTGGAGGACGATGCTTTCACCCTGACCGTAGAACATGATTCTCGTCCTGGAAAGTGAACACCTGGCCGCTGTGGTCCCGGCTTTCCGGCCCCAGCAGATAAACATACAGTTTTGCTAAGGAATGTGGACCGGTCAAGTCTTTTTCCGTTCCCGGGAAGGCGCGGTGGCGCATCGGGGTTGCCACCGGACCCGGCACCAGGACGTTGGCGCGCAGATGATCGTTGACCTGCCATTCCCGTCCCAGGATGCGGGCCAGGGCCTCCACGGCCACCTTGCCGACGCCGTAGGCGCCCCAGTAGGCTTCCGCCTGGCGGGCGGAGGAATCGGAGGTGAAAACGACGCTGGCGTCACTGCTGCGCTGCAGCAGCGGCAGGAGATGGTGAACCAGGAGATAAGGCGCGTGCAGGTTGACCTGCAGACTCCGGAACCAGCGCTCGGGCGGCAGGCAGGCAATGGGCTCCAGATGGTCCAGATGGGCGGCGCTGTGGAGCAGGCCGTCGAGGCAGGGGGCGTGGCGCTCCAGGGTGGCGGCCAGTTCCCGGTAGTGCTCGGGGCCGGCGCCGGCCAGATCGAAGGGAAACAGACCCAAGGCCGCGCCTGGTTGACGTGTCAAAATTTCGTCACGCAGACGCTCCAGTGCCGGCACGTCGCGGTCGAGCAGGATCACCTCGGCGCCGGCGCTGAGGCACGCCGCCACCGCCACCCGCCCCAGGGCGCCGGCGGCGCCGGTGACCAGAATGACCCGGCCGGCGAGGGTGTCCGGCGTCGGCAGGGGGATGGGAATTCGCATCAGGCGGCGCTGACGGTTCCGGCCGGGCGGGCCGTCGGCAGCCAGCCCTCCAGCAGGGAATGGATTTCGCCCGGGTGTTCGATCAGGTGGTCGGCGCCCCAGCGCTCCGGTTTGTCCTCCGGGGCCAGATAGCCGTATCCAACCGCCACCGTGATCATGCCGGCGCGGCGGCCGGCCTCGATGTCGCGGGCGGCATCGCCGACATAGACGCAGCGGGTCGCCTCCACGCCGGCTTCCCGGCAGGCCAGCCACAGGGGTTGGGGGTTGGGTTTGCCCAGGGGGGTGTCGTCGCCGCAGACCACGGCGTCGGTCCGCGCCAGCAGCCCCAGTTCTCGCAGCAGGGGAATGGTCATGTAACGGCGCTTGTTGGTGACGATGCCCCATTTCAGACCTCGGCCTTCGATGTCTTCGAGCACCGTTTCCATGCCGGGGAACAGGCGGGTGCGGTCGGTCAGGTGGTCGAGATAGACTTCCCGCAGCCGGGCCATGCGGCGGGCGAAGTCTTCCTTGTCCTGGTCTTCGCCAAAGGCCAGCCGCACCATTCCTGGAGCGCCGTCGGAAACCGCCATGCGGATGACCGCTTCGGCCAGGGGCTGGCGGCCTTCCTCGGCCAGCACGGTGTTCACCGCCAGGGCCAGATCCGGCAGGGTGTCGAGCAGGGTGCCGTCGAGGTCGAAAAGGATGCACTGCAGGGTCATGGCGCTTTCTCGAAAGCCATCAGGTAGTTGACGTCGATGTCGTCGCTGAGGGAGAAACGCTTGGTCAGCGGATTGTATTCGATGCCGCGGATCGCCACCGGTTCCAGGTCCACCGCCCGCGCCCAGGCCGCCAGTTCCGAGGGGCGGATGAATTTTTCGTATTCGTGGGTGCCCTTGGGGATCATGCCGAGGACGTATTCGGCGCCGACGATGGCCAGCAGATAGGACTTGAGGTTGCGGTTGAGGGTGGAGAAGAACACCTTGCCGCCGGGTTTCGCCAGCCGGGCGCAGGCGGCCACCACCGAGGCGGGGCGCGGCACGTGTTCGAGCATCTCCATGCAGGTGACCAGATCGAAACTTTCCGGCTCGTGTTCGGCCAGCGCCTCGGCGCTGATGCGTTCGTACTTCACGTTGTCCACCCCCTGCTCCAAGGCATGCAGTTCGGCCACGTCGATCAGTTCCGCGCTCAGGTCGATGCCGAGGACTTCGGCGGCCCCCGCCTTGGCCAGGGCCTCGCTGAGGATGCCGCCGCCACAGCCGACATCGACGATGCGCTTGTCTTCGATAGCGGCCGTTTCGCGGATAAATTGAATTCGTAGCGGATTGACCCGGTGCAGGGTCCAGAGCTCCCCTTCCGGGTCCCACCAGCGCTCGGCCTTGCTGGTGAACTTGGCGATTTCCTCGGGATGGACGTTTTCCTGGGGCATTGTCTTTCAGTTTCCTGTAAGGAAAGTAGGTTACGGGCCTTGGCTCAAGGCACGACGATGAATTGCCCCATCATGCCATCATCTTCGTGTTCAAGGATATGACAATGATACATATAGGCATGATCGGGATCTGCGAAATCATCGAAGCGGGCGATAACACGCACGGTTTCATTGGGCATGACCAATACGGTGTCTTTCCACCCCTTTTCACTGGCGGATGGTGGGGCGCCGTTCCTATCCAGAATCTGGAATTGGACGTCGTGCATATGAAACGGATGCGCCATGGATTGGTTACGAATCACCCATATCTCCGTATCTCCCAAGCGTACGGTTTCGTCAATACGATTCATATCGAAGGATTGACCGTTGATGGTGAACATGTGCCTTTCGGTTGATTGGGAGAATCTCCTGCCCATGCCCATGCCCATGCCCATGCCCAATACGAAGGTGCGGGTTCTGACGGCGGTGGCGCTTTGGAGCCAATCTATGGAAGTCAATTGGCTTGGAAGGGAGGCGCCGTTATCGCCAATCTCGCCTATGCGAATATACATGACATCGAATGTCTGCATATCCAGATCATCGGACATCATGCGGCCTCGAGACATCATGCTGTCTCGCATGAGGGAAGGGGTGGTTTCCTCGGAGTAGCTCTTCAATATCAGGTAGTTGTTGATGTCTTGCCTCAAGTCGAGCAAGATTTCGGCACGTTCGCCCGGCGCTAGGCGCAGGCGATTCATGGGTACCGGGGTTTGCAGCAGACCGCCATCGGTGGCGATCTGGTAGAACGTTCGGTTGTCCGAAAACCCAAAGTTATAAATTCGCGCATTGGAACCATTGAGCAACCGCAGACGAATCATCTGGGCTTTGGTTTCCAGGGTCGGCGTTACTGCTCCGTTGACCAGGATGTAGGCGCCACGAAAACCCATCATGTTTTCCATGTTGTTAATTGTGTAATTCATGGTGCCATCGGGATCGATGTTTCGATCCTGTATCACGATGGGAATGTCGTCCACGCCATAGGTTTTTGGCAAGGGCAGACTATCGCTGACTTCATCATCGACAATGAAGAACCCCGCTAAACCTTTATAGACATGCTCGCCTGTCTTGCCGTGCAAATGGGGGTGATACCAGAGTGTGGCGGCGGGTTGCATGATCTCGAAGGATGGCTGCCAGGTCTCACCGGCTTCTATGACCTGATGGGGACCGCCGTCCATAGCGGCAGGAACATGAGCGCCATGCCAGTGAATCGTCGTACGCTCTCCTAAATGATTGGTGACTTTGAACAAGGCTTTGTCACCCTTGGAGAGGCGGATTGTAGGCCCCAAGTAATCCCCGTTGATGCCGAACGTTTCGGTTGAGGTTCCAGGCAGGAAGCTCTTTTGGCCCCGTTGGAGATTAAGCTCGAAAACTTTTTGCCCGGCGTCGTTCAATGTGCCAGTCAGCAATGGGGGAACAGGCAGCGTATTGTTGTTGTTTACAAAAAATATTTCCTTGATTGCGAGCGGGCTTAACCAAGCATCCTGATTGAACACATTGGCGCCGACTGGCACGGCTACGGCGTAGAATGCGTATTTACCAGCCGGAATGTCGCGTGATAGCTTGGGTATTTCAAACCTATGGTTTGTGTTTTTGTTGGTAATTCCTGTGGCATAAGGGTGTGGCTCGGTGGTGAACTGTGTGGCGGATGAATCGGATGATATGAACGAGAAGGGACCGTCTGGCAGTTTCTTTACTGCCAGATATATGTCCGCCAACCCTTCATCGCCTTGGGTTTCCAAGTTGAGTTCCAGCGCCTCGCCTGCTTTCTTCATAGGATGTCCGAGAATATTTAACGCCACTTTCCAGTCTGCCTGCGCCGCCAAGGCCGATAGGCTCAATATAATGCCCGCGAATACCTTGAAAGTCTGTTTTTTCGTGTTCATTCCAGTTGTTCCAAAGGTTCAGCCAAACGAATTTCCCAGGGACGAATTTCCGCTTTTAGCGCCGTCCAGTCCAGCCGAGTCAGGCGACGTTGGGTCAACAGTTGCTGGCCACCGACCCAGACGTCGGTGACCTGCTCGCGGGTGGCGGCATAGACGATCTGGGAGATGGGGTCGTAACAGGGCTGGGTTTCCGGCCGGCCCAGATCGACGGCGACGATGTCGGCGTACTTGCCGGGTTCCAGGGAGCCGATGCAGTGGTCGAAATGAAGCGCCTCGGCCCCGCCCAGGGTGGCCATTTCCAGGACCCTGGCCGCCGGCAGCGCTTCCGGGTCGCCGGCCACCCCTTTGGCCAGCAGCGCCGCCGTGCGCATCTCGCCGATGAGGTCGAGGTCGTTGTTGCTCGCCGCCCCGTCGGTGCCCAGCGCCAGCGCGGCATCGCGGTCGGCCAGGCGGGCCACGGGGCAGAAGCCGCTGGCCAGCTTGAGGTTGGATTCGGGGCAGTGGAGCACGTGGACGCCGCGCTCGGCGACGGTTTCGATTTCCTCCTCGGTCAGATGGACCATGTGGGCCGCCAGCAGGCACTCGTTCACCAATTCCAGCCGATCCAGCCGGGCTAGGGGGCGCTCGCCGTAACGGTCCAGGCTCTCGTGGATTTCCTGCGCGGTTTCGTGCAGGTGGAGGTGCACCCGGAGATTGGCGTGATCGGCCAGTTCGGCGATGCGTTCGAAGGTGGCGTCGCCGACCGAATAGGGGGCGTGGGGCGCCAGCAGCCACTGGATCTGGTCGTCGGCCGGACAGTTCTGCAGCAGCGCCCGGTTTTTCTCCAGATACTCCTCCGGGCAGCGGGCCCAGGGGGTGGGGAAGTCCACGAAGATCAGCCCCAGGGCGGCGCGGATGCCGGTTTCCCGCACCACCTCCCAGGCGGCGTCGGGGAAGAAGTACATGTCCGCAAAGCAGGTGGTGCCGCTCCGCAGCATCTCCGCCACCGCCAGGCGGGTGCCGGTGCGGACGAAGTCGGCATCGACCCAGCGCACCTCCCGCGGCCAGATGTGGTCGTTAAGCCATTCCATCAGCGGCACGTCGTCGGTGATGCCGCGCAGCAGGGTCATGGCGGCGTGGGTGTGGGCGTTGACCAGGCCGGGAATCAGGGCGTGGTCCGGCAGGGACACGGTTTCCGCCGCCTGGAAGCGGCGTTCGGCTTCCTCCCGGCTGCACAGCGCGACGATGCGGCCGTCCGCGACGGCCACGGCGCCGTCCACCAGTAGCTCTCCGGCGGGGACGACCGGTATAATCCAGCCGGCCTGAATCAGGATATCTACGGGTTCCATAGGGGGCCTCGGGTTCCAGAGCCGACAGACTTTAGCACGGAAAGCCGCGACATGCATCCATCCGCCCACGACCGGGTCCGTCCCCTGCGCTGGACCGGAACCGCTCTCGAAGTGCTCGACCAGCGCCTGCTGCCCGACCGCTGCGAGTACCGCCGCTGCACCACCGCCGCCGAGGTCGCCGCCGCCATCGCCGCCATGCAGGTGCGCGGGGCGCCCGCCATCGGCATCGCCGCCGCCTACGGGGTGGTCCTGGCGGCGTGTCAGCGCTTCCGGGAAGCGCCGCAAACCTGGCGCCAGGCCATCGAGGCCGATTTCGCACGCCTAGTCCGTTCCCGCCCCACCGCGGTCAACCTGGTCTGGGCCCTGGAACGGATGCGCCGCGTGGTGCTGGCGGCCGAAGGCGATCCCTGCCCTGCCGCGCTTGCCGAAGCCGAAAGAATCCATGCCGAGGATGTGGCCGCCAACCGCCGCATGGGGGAACTTGGGGCCGAGGTCATCGGTGACCTGAGCGGCATTCTGACCCATTGCAACACCGGCTCTTTGGCCACGGGCGGGTTCGGCACCGCCCTGGGGGTGATCCGTACCCTGTGGCAGCGGCGGCCCGGTTTCACTGTCCATGCCACCGAAACCCGCCCCTGGAACCAGGGCGCCCGTCTGACCCTGTGGGAACTGGAGCAGGACGGCATCCCGGCGACGCTGATCGCCGATTCCGCCGCCGCCTTCCTGATGTGCCAGGGGCGGGTCCAGTGGGTGGTGGTGGGCGCCGACCGCATCGCCGCCAACGGTGATACCGCCAACAAGATCGGCACCTACGCCCTGGCGGTGGCGGCGCGCCGGCACGGAGTGAAACTGATGGTGGTAGCGCCCACCGCCACCATCGACTGGAACACCCCTCACGGCGGTCTGATTCCCATCGAGGAACGCGACCCGGCCGAACTGCTGCCGGCCTACTACCAACGGGAGGACAGCCTGGCGGGTGCCTGGAATCCGGTCTTCGACGTGACCCCGGCCGATCTCATCAGCGCCATCGTCACTGAAAAAGGGGTGGTGCGGCCGGGCCGGGACGCGCTGGAGACCCTGCGGGGCTGATGTTCGACGTCGTCCTGCTGGAACCGGAGATCGCCCCCAACACCGGCAACGTCATCCGCCTGTGCGCCAACGCTGGCTGCCGCCTGCATCTGATCGAACCTTTGGGTTTTGATCTGGAGGAAAGGAAGCTGCGCCGCGCCGGTCTCGACTACCACGATCTGACCGTGGTCCGCGTCCACCGCAGCTACGCCGCCTTTCTCGATGTGGTCGCCCCGCGCCGGATTTTCACCTTCACCACCAAGGCCCGGCGCTGGCACACTCAGGCGGCTTTCGAACCCGGTGATGCCCTCCTGTTCGGCCCGGAAACCCGCGGCCTGCCTGCCGGGATCCTCAACGCCTTGCCGGATGAACGCAAGCTGCGGCTGCCGATGGCGCCTTCGAGCCGCAGCCTGAATTTGTCCAACGCCGTGGCGGTGGCGGTTTACGAGGCCTGGCGGCAGCAGGGGTTTAGTGGGGCGGTTTGACGATTTTCGAGGTTGAGGTTATGGTTTGATAAGCCGTTTACGAGGGGCTGCACCGTAAAATCGGCCGGGGGCGGATCGGCCGTTTCCTCGAAGATCTGGCCCGACCCTTCGTCGTCCCCGAAGACATGGACGCCGCTTACCGGGAAATGGCCGAGGATGAGGAACGAGAGCGGGAGCCCCTGGAATGGTCGGAAAGTTTGATCGCGGACGTTGCGGATGAAACGCGGCGAAGCCTACCAGGAGTAAATCCATGGCCAACCTCCTCATCACCGGTATCGGCTCCGGCCTCGGAAAGGCCTTGGCCGGATATTATCTGAACCGGGGCGATCGGGTCTTCGCCCTCGGCCGCCATCTGCCCGACGATCTCGCCGGTCATCCCAGGCTGCGCTTCCAGCCCTGTGACCTGCAGCAGCTGGAAGCGGTCGGCCCGGCCCTGCGCAAGCTGCTCGCCGACGCCGGGCGGCTCGACCTGGTGATCCTCAACGCCGGGGTGCTCGGCGCCATCAAGGATATGACCGAAACCCCGCTGTACGAGATCGACTGGGTGATGACGGTCAACGTCTGGGCCAACAAGGTGCTGCTCGACACCCTGATCGACCTGGAGTTGCCGGTGGAGCAGATCGTCGGCATTTCCTCCGGGGCGGCGGTCAACTGCAACCGGGGCTGGAACGCCTATTCCCTCTCCAAGGCCAGCCTCAACGCCCTGCTCAAGCTCTACGCCCGCGAGATGGCGGGCACCCACCTGACCGCCCTGGCGCCGGGCATCATCTGGACCCCGATGCTGGCCAAGGTGGTGGAGACGGCGGACACGGAGAAATATCCTTCGGTCAAGCGCATCCAGGAGGTGGAGAAGCTGTCGCCGGAGGAAGCGGCAGAACGGCTCGCCGCCACCTTCCCCCGGCTCAGGGAATACGAAAGCGGGTCGTTCCTGGACGTGCGTACCTTATGAGGCCGGCTCGGCGTCGGCGGTGATGCCGAACACGTCCAGGTCGATCAGCACGAAGGCGGCCAGCCACAGGAAGGAATCCCAGAAATCCAGGAATTCCCCTTTGAGGCCCCAGAAAACGGCCCCGCCCAACAGCCCCAGGTAGAGGACCGCCTTGATGATCTCGCTGATCTTGAGCACCCAGCCTTTGAGTTTTCCCCGTTCCTTGAGATAGACGTCCAGTTCCAGGATGGCGATCACCAAAAGCCAGGTGGTGGCGTAGAGCACGTCCACCCAGGCCATGAAACGGGTTTCCTCCAGGGTCGCCAGATCGGCGACGATACGGGTGCCGGCGATCAGCGCCAAAGGCAGCTCCCGCAGGCGCTGGCAGCTTGCCGCATCCAGGGGCGGATATTCGTCCAGCCCCTGCAGCCAGGTGTAGCCCCGTCCCGCCAGTTCGCAGACATCGGCCACCGGCAGCGGCGCCGTGTGCGTGAACAGCAGATATTTGGCGATGTAGCCGTAGTAGGACGACAGTACGAAGAAGTAGCACACCACGCGGATGCCGTGGAGCAGCCAGGACACCCAGCCGCGGAGCCTCTCCGGCGGCAACCACACGGTTTCCACCTCGAAGCACAGCAGCAGCACCAGCCACGAGGTCACGTCGATGGTGATGGCGAAGCTCTCGACGAACTGCTGGTAGCTGAAGCCAGCGCCCAGAATCTGGCGGCTGGCGGCGTAGTCCTGCTGGAAATACTGCCAGGCATCGTAGGCCAGCAGCAGATAGATCAGGTATTTGAGGGTGTGGAAAATGGTCGTTTTGGACAGGTGCGTCATCGCGTTTCTCCACGAAAAAAGGCGGACCGAAGCGGTCCGCCTTCCTGATGGTTGCGGCCGCTGCGGTCAGCGAAGCTGGTGTAGCGGCGTCAGCTTCCAGATATCCTGATTGTATTCACCGATGGTGCGGTCGGTGGAGAAGCGTCCGCTGGCGGCGGTGTTGAGGATGCTGGAACGGGTCCAGGCCTTCTGATCCCGGAAGCGGGCGGCGGCCTGCTTCTGGGCCTCCACGTAGCTGCGGAAGTCGGCGGCGGTCATCCACGGATCGTGGGGGTTTTTGATCGAGCCGATGACGTCGTCGAAGATTCCCGGTTCGAAGCGGTTGAAATGACCGGTTTCCAGCAGGCGCATGACCCGGCTCAGATCCTCGTCGCGGTTGATGAAGCCCATCGGGTCGTAGTGCCGGCGCATTTCCTCCACCTGCGCGGCGGTGAGGCCGAAGAGGAAGAAATGCTCCTCGCCCACTTCCTCGAGGATCTCGATGTTGGCGCCGTCCAGGGTGCCGATGGTCAGGGCTCCGTTCATCATGAACTTCATGTTGCCGGTGCCCGAGGCCTCCTTGCCGGCGGTGGAGATCTGTTCCGACAGGTCGGCGCCGGCGCAGATCACCTCCATCGCCGAAACCCGGTAGTTGGGCAGGAACACCACCCGCAGCAGCCCTTCGGTGTCCGGGTCGCTGTTGACCATCTGGGCGACGTTGTTGATCAGCTTGATGATCTTCTTGGCCATCAGGTAGCCGGGGGCGGCCTTGCCGCCGATGATCACCGCCCGCGGGGTCCAGTCGGCCACGTCGCCGCGCTTGATGCGGTCGTACAGGTGAATGACGTGGAGGGTGTTGAGGAGCTGGCGCTTGTACTCGTGGATACGCTTGACCTGGACATCGAGCATGAAGTTGGCGGGGATTTCCACCCCGGTTTCCCGTGCCACGAAGTCGATCAGCCGCTGGCGGTTGTGGCGGCGGATCTCCTGCCAGCGTTTCTGGAACTCGGGTTTGCCGGCCAGCGGCGCCAGTTCCCGCAGGCGGTTCAGGTCGGTGACCCAGCCCTCGCCCAGCGTCTCGGTGAGCAGGGCGCTCAGCCCGGGGTTGGCCCAGGCCAGCCAGCGCCGTGGGGTGATGCCGTTGGTCTTGTTGTTGAACTTGTGGGGCCACAGTTCGTAGAAGTCGCGGAACAGCCCCTCGGTGAGCAGGCGCGAATGGAGGGCGGCGACGCCGTTGACCGAAAAGCTGCCGACGATGGCCAGATAGGCCATGCGTATTTGCGGTTCGTGCCCCTCCTCGATCAGGGACATGCGCGCCAGGCGCTCGCCGTCGCCGGGCCAGCGTTTGTCCACTTCGGCCAGGAAGCGGGCGTTGATCTCGTAGATGATTTCCAACAGCCGCGGCAACAGCTGCCGGAACAATCGCACCGGCCACTTCTCCAGGGCCTCAGGCAACAGGGTGTGGTTGGTGTAGGCCATGGTGCGGGTGGTGATGCTCCAGGCCTCGTCCCAGCCCAGCCCGTGCTCGTCCATCAGAAGGCGCATCAGCTCCGGCACCGCGATGGCCGGGTGGGTGTCGTTGAGCTGGAAGGCGTTCTTGTCGGCGAACTGGCTGAAGTCCTCGCCGTGGGTCCAGACCCAGCGGCGCAGCACGTCCTGCAGGCTGGCCGAGGCGAGGAAATACTGCTGGCGCAGGCGCAGTTCCTTGCCGTTCTCGCTGGCATCGTTGGGGTACAGCACCAGGGAGATCTGCTCGGCGGTGTTCTTGGCCGCCACCGCTTCCGGGTAGTCGCCGGCGTTGAATTCCTCCAGGTCGAACTCGTCGGTGGCCATGGATTTCCACAGCCGTAGGGTGTTGACGGTGTCGTTGCGGTAGCCGGGGATCGGCACATCGTAGGGCACCGCCAGGATGTCGTGCGTATCGAGCCAGCGCACCCGCTGAATGCCGCCGTTGCCGTCGCCGACGACCTCGGTACGGCCGCCGAAGCGCACCCGTACCGTCAGTTCGGGCCGTTCCAGCTCCCAGACGTTGCCGTTGCGCAGCCAGTGGTCCGGCTCCTCCACCTGGTAGCCGTTGTCGATCACCTGGCGGAACATGCCGTATTCGTAGCGGATGCCGTAGCCCATGACCGGCAGTTCCAGGGTGGCGCAGCTGTCGAGGAAGCAGGCCGCCAGCCGTCCCAGGCCGCCGTTGCCCAGGCCGGCGTCCGGTTCGATCTCGATCAGCTCCTCCATCTCTATCCCCAGCTCGTACAGCGCTCGGGTGGCGGCGTCCTTCAGCCCCAGGTTGAGCATGGCGTTGCCCAAGGTGCGGCCGAGGAGGAATTCCATCGACAGGTAATAGGCCTGCTTGCACAGGGAGGTGCTGCACAGCTGGCGGGTGTCGCGCCAGCGCTCCATGATGCGGTCGCGCACCGCCAGCCCCAAGGCGGTGTAGGCGTAGTGGGCCGAGCGGCAGTCGCGGTCGCGGCCGAGGGTATAGTTGAAGTGACGCTTGTAGTCGCGCTGAATCGATTCGGGATCCATCCCCAGCGGTTCCAGTTCGGTGATCGATTCGCAGGGTTGGCTTTTGACCAGAGGTTGCACGGGCATAGGCGATTTCCGCTAAGGAGTTGATGAAGCAAAGCTTCCATTGTAAGCAATCCCCCGCGTTGGTGCCAAACCGCGCCGCGCAATAAAGCTTGACAAGCGGGGAACACGTGCTTATATTTATGCATCTCTAAGCGCTGCGCCCGTAGCTCAGTTGGATAGAGTACCTGGCTACGAACCAGGTGGTCGGAGGTTCGAATCCTTCCGGGCGCGCCAATTTCAAGATACAATCGGTTTTCCACTCCCCGGTAGCTCAGCTGGTAGAGCAGGTGGCTGTTAACCACCGGGTCGGCGGTTCGAGTCCGTCCCGGGGAGCCAATCGGCAAAGGCCCATCCGTAATGCTTCGGATGGGCCTTTCTTCTTTCAGCGCTTCCTTCGCTGCGCGATTCCCCAGATCAGCAATCCGGCAAAGGCGGCGGCGAGGGGCCAGTCGTGCCAGCGCACGTAAGGTGTGATGCCCTGCAGAGGGACGAAGGTCGCCGTCAGGGAGGTGCGGACGAAAGGGGCGGCCTGGGCCAGGATGCGCCCGTGGGGACCGATGACCGCGGTCAGGCCGGTGTTGGTGGCCCGCAGCAGGTAGCGGCCCGCCTCCAGGGCGCGGGCTTGGGCCATCTGCAGGTGCTGGGCCGGGGCGATGGTGTTGCCGAACCAGGCGTCGTTGCTGACGTTGACGATGTAGGCGGCCTGCGGCAGGTAGCGCAGGGTGTCGCGGGGGAAGGCGTCCTCGTAGCAGATCGTCGGCGCCAGGGGGTGGCCGGCGGCCCGCAGCGGCGGCTGATCGTCGCCGCCGGGGGTGAAATCGCTCATGGGGAACTGAATCAGTTCGAGAAAGAAACCCAGAAGCGGCCGCAGCGGCAGGTATTCCCCGAAGGGCACGAGGTGGCGCTTGAAGTACATACCGGGGGTTTTTCCCAGGCTGACGAGGGCGTTGTAGTAGCGGCCCTGCCCGTCTTTGACCGGGATGCCGATGAGCAGATTGGTGCCCTGTCTCAGGGCCTCCTGCTGCAGGGGATCGAGCAGGTCCTTTTTGGCCTGATGGTGGAAGTAGGGCACGGCCGTCTCCGGCCACACGATCACGTCGGCGCCCCAGCGCTGGCGGGTCATCTCCAGATAGGTGGCGACGATCTGCCGGCGGCTTTCCGGGCGCCATTTCATTTCCTGGGGGATGTTGCCCTGGAGCAGGCTGACCGTCAGGGACGGGCCGGCCGGTTCGCTCCAGTCGATCCGGTGCAGGCCGGCGCCGGCCAGCCAGAGGACGACCACTGCCGCGACCCAGCGGTGCAACGGCTGCCGCCGCAGCAGCTGCACCAGGACGATGGCGGTCAGCGCCAGGACCCAGCTGGCACCGAGGACGCCGAAGACCGGCAGATAACCGGCCAGGGGGGCGGTGGTCTGGCTGTAGCCCAGCTGCAGCCAGGGGAAGCCGGTGAAGATCCAGCCCCGCAGCCATTCCAGCGCCACCCAGGCGGCCGGGTAGAGCAGCACCGGCTGCCACGGTGGGGTGTCGGTGTCCGCCAGCCAGCGGCTTGAACCTGCGGCGAGCATGGGAAACAGCGCCAGCACGCTGACGAACAGCAGCGTCAGCAGGCCGGCCACCCCGGCCCCGGCCCCGGTGTAGGTGTGCATGCTCACGAACACCCACCAGACGCCAAGGCCGAACAGCCCCAGTCCGAACAGGAATCCGTCGCGGGCGGCCCCGCCCACGCTGCGGGCGTGCAGCCACAGCCAGAACGCCGCCGCGAGGGTGAGCGGTGCGATCCAGCTCTGATGGAAAGGCGCGAAGGCCAGCGGTGTCAGGGCGCCGGCGCCGAAGGCCAGCAGCGGCCGCAGTCGGTCAGTCGGCACGGGACGTTTGCGGCTTGGGTTCCAGCAGCTTCACCTTGAGCAGGTGGATGCGGCGGTTGTCGGCGCGCAGGACTTCGAACTCGAAGCGGTCGATTTGGATTTTCTCGCCCCGCTGGGGCACGTGACCGAGGGTGTGGACGATGAGACCGCCGATGGTGTCGAAGTCCTCGTCGCTCAGATCGGCGTCGAAGTAGGCGTTGAACTCTTCGATGGGGGTGATGGCCTTGACGGTATAGACCCGGTTGCTGCGGCGGAAGATATATTCCTCTTCCAGGTCGTGCTCGTCGGCGATCTCCCCCACGATCTGCTCCAGAATGTCCTCGATGGTCACCAGACCGGCCGCGGCGCCGTATTCGTCGATGACGATGGCCATGTGCTGGCGTTGCTGGCGGAATTCCCGCAGCATGACGTTGAGGCGTTTGCTTTCCGGCACGAACAGGGCTTTACGCATCAGCTTCTTGACCGGCGTTTGGAGGTTCTGGCGGTAGGCGTAGGGCAGAAGGTCCTTGGCCAGCAGAATGCCGACCACCTGGCTGCGGTCCTCGCCGATGACCGGGAAACGGGAGTGGTGAGTGTCGATGACGATGGGAAAGACGTCGCTGAGGGAGGCGTCCTGGTGAACCACATCCATCTGCGCCCGGGGCACCATGATGTCACGGACCCGAAGCTCCGAGACCATCAGCACCCCTTCGATCATCGACAGGGCGTCGCGGTCGATGAGGTGACGCTTCTGGGCGTCGCGGAGAATGGCGAGCAGATCCTTGCGGTCCTTGGGCTCGCCGGTGAAAAACTGACTGAGACGCTCGACCCAACTGCTACTGTCGGCGACTTGTTCGTTCATGATGACGTCGGTTCCTCGGTTTGATAGGGATCGGGGAAACCCAGGCGGGCCAGTATCTCGCGCTCGCGCGCTTCCATGATCTCGGCCTCGTCCGGGTCGATGTGGTCGAAGCCCCGCAGGTGCAGCACGCCGTGGACAACCATGTGGGCCCAATGGGCCTCAGGCGTCTTGTCTTGTCGTTCGGCTTCCAGGTTGACCACCGGGGCGCAGATGACCACGTCCCCCAGGAAATCCAGGTCTACCCCCGGCGGGGCGTCGAAGGGAAAGCTGAGGACGTTGGTGGCTTTGGCCTGGCGGCGGTAGCGGGTGTTGAGATCGGTGATTTCGGTTTCGTCCACCAGGCGCAGGGAAACCTCACCCCCCTTGCCTTCGAGGGCGGCCTCGGCCCAGCGGCATAGGTCTTCCGGTTCCGGGTGGGGGGATTCGGTGGCGATCTGGATCGCCACCTCGGGAGGGTGGGCGTCCACGGCTCAGACGGCTCCGTCGGTTTGCGCCTGCCGGCGCTCGTGGGCCTCGTAGGCGGAGACGATGCGCTGCACCAGCGGATGGCGGACCACGTCGCGGGCGTCGAAATAGGTGAAGCTGATGCCCTCCACCTCCCGGAGCACCTCGAGTACGTGCTTGAGGCCCGACTGGCGGTCGCGCGGCAGGTCCACCTGGGTGACGTCGCCGGTGATCACGGCGGTGGAGCCGAAGCCGACCCGGGTCAGGAACATCTTGATCTGTTCCACCGTGGTGTTCTGGGCCTCGTCGAGGATGATGAAGGCGTCGTTGAGGGTGCGGCCGCGCATGAAGGCCAGGGGCGCGACCTCGATGACGTGGCGCTCGATCAGCTTGCCCACGCGCTCGAAGCCGATCATTTCGTACAGGGCGTCGTAGAGTGGGCGCAGGTAGGGATCGACCTTCTGGGCCATGTCCCCGGGCAGGAAGCCCAGGCGCTCGCCCGCCTCAACCGCCGGACGGGTGAGGATCAGGCGCTTGACCCGTTCCTCCTCCAGCGCCGCCACCGCGCAGGCCACCGCCAGATAGGTCTTGCCGGTCCCGGCCGGGCCGATGCCGAAGTTGACGTCGTGGGACTGGATGTTCTTCAGATATTGCTGCTGGTGGGCGCCGCGGGGCTTGATCACCGCCTTGCGGGTACGGATGGCGATCGGCGCTTCCTCGTCTTTGTCCTGCAGCAGGGTGTCGAGATGGGCCCGTTGCAGCGACAGATGGACCCGTTCCGGCGTGATGTCCTCGGAGGAGGAGACCTGGAACAGCTGTTGAATCAGACGGGAGGCGGTTTCCACCGGCTCGCTGGCGCCAGCGATGCGGAAACGGTTGCCGCGGTTGGCGATTTCGACGCCGAGGCGCTGTTCGATCTGTTTGAGGTTTTCGTCGTACTGCCCGCACAGATTGGCCAGTCTCTGGTTGTCGGCGGGCTCCAGGGTGATCTGCAGGGTTGTGGCTTGTCGGTCTGTCAATGAAGTTGGGTTGAGCCCTTGACCGGGCTGGTTGAACACCTCTTGCGCGCGTGTCTTTCGGCTAGCATAGCTTAGACCAGACGGCCCCGCAAGGAGTTCGGCAGCGCCTCGGTGATGGCCACCTCGGCGAAACGGCCGATGAGCTGCGGGGGGCCGATGAAGTTGACCACCCGGTTGTTTTCGGTCCGCCCGCACAGCTCGCGCGGGTTCTTGCGCGAGGCCCCTTCCACCAGGATGCGCTGGCGGCTGCCGACCATCCTTTCCGAAATCGCCCGCACCTGGCGCTGGATCAAGACCTGCAGGCGGGCCAGGCGCCGTTTCTTGACTTCCAGGGGCACGTCGTCGGCCCGTTCCGCCGCCGGGGTGCCGGGACGGGGGCTGTAGATGAAACTGTAGGAGTGATCGAAGCCGACGGTTTCGATCAGGTCCAGGGTCTGCTCGAAGTCTTCCTCGGTCTCGCCGGGGAAGCCGACGATGAAGTCCGACGACAGCGACAGGTTCGGGCGCACCTCGCGCAGTTTGGCGATGCGCCGCTCGTAATCGCGGCGGGTGTAGCCGCGTTTCATCGCCGCCAGGATGCGGTCGCTGCCGGCCTGGACCGGCAAGTGGAGATGATCGACCAGCTGGGGAATCGCGGCGAAGGCCTCGATCAGATTGTCGTCGAACTCGGCCGGATGGGAGGTGGTGAAGCGGATGCGCTCGATGCCGTCGATGGCGGCGATCTCGAACAGCAGCAGGGCCAGATCGGCCTCGTCGCCGTCTGCGGTCGCGCCCCGGTAGGCGTTGACGTTCTGCCCCAGCAGATTGACTTCCCTGACGCCCTGGCGCGCCAGAGCTTTCACCTCGGCGACCACGTCCGCCAGCGGCCGGCTGACCTCCGGCCCGCGGGTATAGGGCACCACGCAGTAGGTGCAATACTTGCTGCATCCCTCCATCACCGACACGTAGGCCTTGGGACCTTCGGCGCGCGGCTGGGGCAGGGAATCGAACTTCTCGATTTCCGGGAAGGAGATGTCCATCACCGGCCGCCGTTCGTTGCGGGCCTGTTCCAGAAGCTCCGGCAGGCGGTGCAGGGTCTGGGGGCCGAAGACGATGTCCACGTAGGGGGCGCGGCGTTGGACTTCTTCCCCCTCCTGGCTGGCGACGCAGCCGCCGACGCCGATGACCACGCCGGGGCGCTTGCGCTTGAGGGGCTTCCAGCGTCCCAGTTGGGAGAACACTTTCTCCTGAGCCTTTTCCCGCACCGAACAGGTGTTGAGCAGGAGAACGTCGGCCTCTCCGGGATCGTCGGTCAACTCCAGGCCGTGGGAAGCTGCGAGCACGTCACGGATCTTGGCCGAGTCGTACTCGTTCATCTGGCAGCCGTAGGTCTGGATGTAGAGCTTTTGCGCCATGGTGGTGAAATTCTTTTGGAGTAACAAGAAATTATATCAAATCGACACCATGTCGATTCGGTCAATCCGCCTTTCGGGGGGAGAAAAAACGGGCGCCGGAAGGCGCCCGTCCGTCGGTTGCAGCCTGCTGCGGGTCATTTGACGAAGTCGAAAGTCCTGCCCGGTGTGGCCGGCAGGCGCGGCAGGTCCTGTTTGGGGAACGGGCCGGTCAGGGCGTTGAGGAAGGCGACGATGTCTTCCACCTGCTGGTCGGACAGGTCCTTGTTGAGCTGCAGCTTGGCCATCACCCGCACCGCTTCGTCCAGGGTCTTGACCGCGCCGTTGTGGAAGTAGGGAGCGGTCAGGGCGATGTTGCGCAGGGTCGGGACCTTGAACAAGTGCTTGTCGGCCTCGTTCTTGGTGACCTCGTAGCGGCCCAGGTCGTCCTTGAAGTCGTACTTGCCCTCGAAGTAGGGGTTGTCGAACATCGGGAATTTCTGGAACACCCCGGTACCCTGCCCCATCTGGCCGTTGAAGGCGGGGCCGGAATGACAGCCGATGCAGCCCACTTCGGCGAAGGTTTTCATGCCGCGGACCTGCTGTTCGGTCAGGGCCGACTTGTCGCCCTTGACGTAACGGTCGTAGGGGCTGTTGGGGGTGATCAGGGTGCGCTCGTAGGCGGCGATGGCCTTGACCGCGTTGTCCTCGCTGATTTCGGCGTCCGGGCCGAAGGCTTCCTTGAACAGCCGCGGATATTCGGGAATCTGTTTCAGCCGGGCGACCACGTCGTCCCAGCTTTTCATCCCCATTTCGATGGGGTTGGTCACCGGCCCCCGGGCCTGATCCTCCAGGCTGGCGGCACGGCCGTCCCAGAACTGGGTGGCGTTGAAAGCGGCGTTCCAGACCGTAGGCGCGCTGCGGCCGCCGGTCTGGCCGTGGACGCCGGCCGCCACCGGGCGGTTGTCCTCACCCCCGGCCATGACGTTGTGACAGGAATTGCACGATACCGTGCCGGTGGACGACAGCCGCGGGTCCAGGTAGAGCAGTTTCCCCAGCTTGACCTTGGCGGGGGTGGTGGGGTTGTCCGCCGGTTCCGGCGCCCTTTCCGGCAGGGCCTGCCATTGGGCGGCGCTCGCCAGCCCGGTCGCGCCGGCGAGCGCCAGCGCTGCGACGATGGATTTGCGTTTGAACATGGATGCCTCCTCGAAACGGAATTGTTGTCGTTCGAAACTTGACGCAGGGTGCGAGGCGATATTGAAGCACAAGCGCAGACAGCTTGCCACTGGGGGAGGCGCTCAACGAAAAAACCCGCTCCAAAGAGCGGGTTTTTCGGAAACGACGGGAAAACCGTCGCTCAGCGGCCGGAAACCGGGAAATTCTTGACCTGTTCCAGGGCCTGCTTGATCTGTTCCTCGGCGCCGGCCAGATCGCCACGGCGGGCCATGCCGCGGGCGCGGCGCACGTTGCCCATCAGACGCTGCACCGGCATGCCGAACTGGTCGCCGGTGATTTCCTTGGCCGCCTGTTTGACCGCGCCCAGCGCGTCCAGCACGGCGCGGGGGTCGGTGCCTTCCTGGGCCAGCTTCAGGGCTTCTTCCAGGTTGGCTTTCACTTCGGCGATGGCGGCGGTCACGCCTTCGGCGGTTTCAGCGGCCAGCGGCGCGGTGGGGTAAGCGGTGATCACGCCCCCGGAGACGGCGATGATGGCGGCGGTCAGAACGGTCTTCATGGTTTTTTTCATAGTTAAACCCCCTCACAAGGTATTGGTTGTTTAGTGACTCGTAGCGTCGATGAGATGATCGCCCGGTTCAACTTAATCGATGTTTGATTCGTATTGCGTGATTTGGGCGTACGGGATCGATTCTATCACAACCTTTGCGATTGCAAACCCCGTGGGAGCCATCGCGGCCGCACCGCCGGGGCTCGGTTTGTCAGCTCGGCGCACCAGAGACCGGCCACGGCCACCAATTCTTCTCCGAGATAGACCAGGGGCAGGCGTTGCCGCCGCCACGGCGGGACGCCTTGCTCCTGAAGGAATTTTTTCAACGGGCGCCGGTGGCTGTGCTGGCGGAGGATCTCCCCGCCCCGGCGGTAGCGGACCGTGATGGGGCGCTCCTGCCACAGGGCCAAGGGGATGCCGCGTGGCGCCGGGGCCGCCTCCAGGCAGGAGCCGTCGGGCAGCAGGAGCGCGGCGCGCCCGTCCCAGGGGCTGTGCCAATCGATTGCGGGCGGCGGTGGGGCGCTGAGAAAATACAACCGCCCCCGCCAGCGCCGCACCTCCCCGCCGCGCCAGCGGATGCAGGGAATCCGGTCGCCTGCGGCCTGCCGGCACTCGCTGAGGATACGGTCGAGATAGACCGTGCTGGGGGGGCGGGCGCCCTGACGTTTCAGCCAGGCCCGCAGCAGTCCGCGTCGTTGCGGTTCCGGGCGGGTCGTCAGGGAGGCGAAATCGAGACTGCCGTCCGCCGCCACCAGCGTTTCCAGGGCGAGGTTGGTTTCCTTCTCCAGCAGCGCGACCGTCTCGCCGCAGTGGCGGGCGCTGCGGGCCAGGGTGCGGGCGCAGGCGGGCCAGCGCCGGCGCAGCAGCGGCATGACCCGGTGGCGGAGGAAGTTGCGGTCGTAACGGGTGTCGGCGTTGCTGGGATCGTCGATCCAGTTCAGTCCCTGCGCCTGTGCATGGTCCTGTAACGTCCGGCGCGGGATGTCGAGGAAGGGGCGCAACAGCCTGCCCGCGCCCAGCGGCGCACTGGCCGGCATCCCCGCCAGACCGGCGGGACCGGCGCCCCGCAGCAGCTGCAACAGTACGGTTTCGGCCTGGTCGTCCTGATGCTGGGCCAGCAGCAGCGCCTCGCCCACCTGCAGCGTCGCCGTGAAGGCCCGGTAGCGGGCCCGGCGGGCGGCTTCCTCCGGGCTTTCCCCGGCGGCGGGGCGGGCGTCCACCACCGCCGCCTGGAACGGCATGGCGAGATGCTCGCATACCGTGCGGCAGTGCGCCTGCCACAGGTCGGCGTCGGGGTGGAGTCGGTGGTTGACGTGGACCGCGGCGAAGACGAGGCCGGTTTCTGGCCGTAATTCCGCACAGAGGTGCAACAGCACGTGAGAATCCAGCCCGCCACTGTAACCGATCCAGTAGCGGCGGGCCGGATGGGCGCTCAGGAAGCGATGGAGCCGTTGGCGCAGTTCATTCATGTATCCTCGTCGTAGACGCCGTAACGCATCAGGCGCCGGTAGCGCTCGTCGAGCAGGTGGGGCAGCGGCATCCGTTCCAGTTGTTCCAGGTGCTTGAGCAGGGCGGCCTTGATGTTGGCGGCGGCCTGTTTCTTGTCGCGGTGGGCGCCTCCCAAGGGTTCGGGGATGGTTTCGTCGATCAGCCCCAGCGCCTCCAGGCGTTCGGAGGTGATGCCCATGGCCTCGGCCGCCAGTTCGGCCTTGTCGGCGCTCTTCCACAGGATGGAGGCGCAGCCTTCCGGTGAGATCACCGAATAGGTGCTGTACTGCAGCATCAGCAGGCGGTCGCCGACGCCGATGGCGAGCGCCCCGCCGGAGCCTCCCTCGCCGATGACGCTGCAGATGATCGGGGTCTTGAGCTGGGACATGACGTAGAGATTGCGGGCGATGGCCTCGCTCTGGCCCCGCTCCTCGGCGTCGATGCCCGGATAGGCGCCGGGGGTGTCGATGAAGGTCAGCACCGGCAGGTGGAACTTTTCCGCCAGCTGCATCAGCCGCAGGGCCTTGCGGTAGCCCTCCGGGCGCGGCATGCCGAAGTTGCGGCGGATCTTCTCCTTGGTGTCGCGGCCCTTCTGGTGGCCGATCACCATCACCGGTCGCCCTTCCAGCCGCGCCAGGCCGCCGACGATGGCGGGATCGTCGGCGAAGGTGCGGTCACCGTGGAGCTCGTGGAAGTCGGTGAAGATCTGCTGGACGTAGTCCAGGGTGTAGGGCCGCAGCGGGTGGCGCGACAGCTGGGAAATCTGCCAGGCGGACAGGTTGGAGAAGACCGAAGCGGTGAGCTTGCGGCTCTTCTCCTCCAGGCGGGCGATCTCCTCGGAGATGTTGATTTCGTTATCGAAGCCGACCCGGCGCAGCTCCTCGATCTTGGCTTCCAGTTCGGCGATGGGTTGTTCGAAGTCGAGATAGTTGAGGGGGTTTTTCATCTGTTTCCCACGCTGGAGACCCCCGCCTTCAGGCGGAGGAGGAAAGCGCGGCCTCCGTTGGTTTGGGTTGCATGAAATACCCATACCCGTCCGCCCGTTGCAGTAGGCGGCAGTGGCGGGCATGGACCCCTTGCACGACGCCCTGGGGCGTCTGGATATTGAAACTGCCCGAAGCCCGGACGGCCACCCGGCCCACATGGACGCCGGCCTTCTTGCCCGAGGGTACCTCGGCCCGCACCCAGTCGCCGGTCTGAAAGCCGAAGTGGCATTTCTGGCGGTTCAGATAGCCTCTTGGGAAACCATATTTGTTCAGCCGGGTGCGTTGATAGCTGCCTCTTCCGGTACAACGGATACCGAGGGTGGGAATGCGCCAGTTTCGTACCGCATCCACCTGCCCGACACAGGCGGCATCCAGGGCGTGGGTCTTGGGGATGGCAAAGCGGGTGCGGTTCCATTTCGTCCGCCCTCCGGTACCGGGTTCGACAGGAAGGCCGGTTGCCACCAGCGCCTGGTGCAACGCCCAGCGGGTGGCGTTGACCGCCGCCGCATCCCGGAGCGGGGCCTTGGCCTGCGCCAAAATCTGCGCCAGCCGATCCGGTTGGCCGGACAAAAATTCCTTGACGTCCCGGTTGCCCTTGGCCTGGTTGCAATCCCGGCAGGCCAGGGTAAGGTTGCCCACCCGGTCGCTGCCACCGCGGGACCTGGGGTGGATGTGGTCGATTTCCAGCGGCACGTTTTCAGCGCCGCAGTAGGCGCATTGCCGGCCCCACTTCTCCAGCAGGTATTCCCGCACCTCGTAGCCGAACCGCTCGCCCTGCTGGTATTCGGTCCCGGAGATTTCCGGATTCTGGAGCTTTTGGGTGTCGAAACGCGCCAGTTCCAGCGAAAGGTCGGTGACAGGCGCCCAGCGGCAGAGCCGTTCCACCCACGCCAGTGTGGCATCCACCCGGTGTTGCAGCGATGGGGCGAGCCACCCGTCCGGCCTTCTGCGGTTGGCGAACCGGGGCGGGCGGTAGCGGGTCTTGCGGTAACGCCGATTCTGGCGGAAAGCCGCCCGTTGCGCCAGTTGCTTGCGGATCAGGTGGCCGCGGTGGAACAGTTCCAGCAGCGTCAGTACCTGCCGTTCCCGGTGGATTTGGCCGGTTTCAGGATTAAGGCGCTCGGTCTCCCGTACCAGGGCCATCCCGGTCCCCCGGCTACCGGGATCGAGCGTCAGGCGCAGCGGCTGCAATTGGGATTCCGCCACCGTGCGGTCCTTGAGGCGGATGACGAACGGCGCCCGCCGGTGCACCACCGCCCGGCCCCGTTCCAAAAGCAGCCGCGCCCGCTTCTCCGAGCAAGGCATCAGTGGCTTTTTGTGTCTGTCGAGTACGAAAACGGCCATGGTTCTCTCTCCAAAAACGCCCTTACGGGCCTGGTAACGCACCCATTTCAGGGTGTCTCCCCTCGGGAATGTTGCAGGCCGGCCCGCTGTCCCGGTCCGTTTCGTGGGTACCCGGCCCTTGTCTGCAACCGGGACTTCCAGAGCCTGGGACTGAGGAAGCATCCCAGGGTGGGTCTTTTGGCCTTACCTGCAACGTAGCCGGTTGGTTACAGCTTTCCCTGGTCAACCCCGGGCTTGTGGATTTCTCCACAAGCCCCTTCCTTCAGGGAGGGGTGGTTGACCGGGCGTTGAACAGTTCGTCCAGGAAGTTCCGCATTTCGATCCACGAGCGCCGGTCGGCGTCCGGGTTATAGACGGTGCCGAAAGCCGGATCGTTCGCTTTGGGGTTGGTGAAGGCGTGCAGGGTGTGACCGTAGACGTGCACCTGCCAGTCGCAACCGGCCTCGGTCAGCTCGGTTTCCAGGGCGACCACGTCTTCCACCGGCACCATGGGATCGTCGTGGCCGTGGAGCACCAGCACCTTGGCCTTGATCGGGTTGCCGGCGGTGTTGCCCGGCGGCTTGAGCAGGCCGTGGAAGCTGACCACCCCGCCCACTTCGGTGCCGGTGCGGGCCAGATCGAGCACGCACAGGCCGCCGAAGCAGTAGCCGATGGCGGCGGTCTGGGCGGGATCGACCATGGACTGGCGGCGCATGGTCTCCCAGGACAGGATCATGCGCCGCTGCAGCAGGGTGCGGTCGTCGAGGAACGGCTGCATCAAGCGGGCGTTTTCCTCCGGGCCGCTGCCGGTCCTGGCGTCGCCGTAGAGATCCAGAGCGAAGCCGGCATAGCCCAGCTCCGCCAGAGCCACCGCCTTGTCGCAGACGAATGCTTCGCGCCCGCCCCACATGTGGGCGATCAGCACCCCGGGCATGGGGACGGTGCGGGCGTCGTCCCAGGCGAGAAAGCCGACCAGGCGGGTGTCACCGTCGAAATATTCCACTTCACGGGTCTGAATCGTCATCGCGTGTCCTCCTCCGAATCGGTTTCCAAACCGTTGCGCCAATGATGGTCGTCGCGGTCGAACAGGGCGCGGGCTTCCTCCGGCCCCCAGCTGCCGGCCGGATAGGTGGGTATGTAGTCGCGTTCCACCGCCCAGGTCTTGAGGACCGGGTCCACCACCCGCCACGCCCACAGCACCTCGTCACTGCGCAGGAACAGGGAGTGGTCGCCGGCGATCACGTCCAGAAGCAAGGTTTCGTAGGCTCCCAGTCGGTCGAGGTCGATGCCGCAGGTGGTGGCGTCGAGCTGAACCTTGTGGATTTTCATCGCCGTGCCCCGTTCGCGCACGTAAACTTCGGCGCGGATGCATTGGTCCGGCTGGATGCCGAGCAGGAGCCAGTTGGGTTCGAGGCGTTCGATGTGAGCGCTGCGGAACAGCTGTTGTGGGGGATGCTTGAAGCGGATGGCGACCAGGGCCCGGTCCCGGGCCAGGCGCTTGCCGGTGCGCAGGTAGAAGGGCACGCCGCGCCAGCGCCAGTTGTCCAGATAGAGTTTGAGGGCGGCGTAGGTTTCGGTGGTGCTGTCGGGGGCGACGCCTTCTTCCTCCAGATAGCCGGGCACTTCCCGGTCGCCGACCCGGCCGCGGGTGTACTGGGCCCGGAAGGCGTGGGCGTGGACCGCGTCGGGGCGGATCGGCCGCACCGACTTGAGGGCCTTGACCTTCTCGTCGCGCAGGGACTCGGCGTCCAGGCGCGGCGGCGGTTCCATCGCCACCATCGCCAACATCTGCAGCAAGTGGCTCTGGATCATGTCGCGCAGGGCGCCGGTGCCGTCGTAATAGCCGGCCCGGCCTTCGACGCCGGCGGTTTCCGCGTGGGTGATCTGGACGTGGTCGATGTGATTGCGGTTCCAGAGCGGTTCCAGCAGCAGGTTGGCGAAGCGGAACACCAGAATGTTCTGGACCGTTTCCTTGCCGAGATAGTGATCGATGCGGTAGATCTGCGACTCGGCGAAATCGCGGTGCAAGCTGTGATCGAGAACGCGGGCGCTTTCCAGGTCGTAACCGAACGGTTTTTCCACCACCAGACGGCGCCAGCCGTGATCCTCACGGTTGAGACCGTGAGCGGCGAGGTGGCGGGCCACCTCGGCGTACTGTTGTGGCGGGATCGACAGATAGAACACCCAGTTGGGCGGAAAATCCGGCTTGGCTACGGTGGCGGCCAGGTTGGCGAAGGTCTGCGGCCGGTCCAGGTCCACTGGGACGAAATGCAGGCGTTCCAGAAAGCGGGCCAGGGCGGCATCGTCGAGGGTCAGGCGTTCGCCGAGCTGCTCGGCGAGGATGCCGCGCCAGGTGGCCGCGTCCCAGTCCCGGCGGCCGACGCCGACGATCCGGGTCGGCCCGCCCAGGCGCCCGGCCTCATCGAGGCGGTAGAGGGCCGGCAGCAGCTTGGTCCGGGCCAGATGCCCGGTGGCGCCGAAAATGGCGAAGGCGCAGGGTTGCGGTGTGGCCACGTCAGGGCGCCTGTCGTTGGCGGCGTTCCTGCAGATGGGCGAGCAGACCTTCGCAGGCGTCTTCGATCATGTCGAGGACGCGGTCGAAGCCCGGTTCGGTTCCGTAGTAGGGATCGGGCAGGTTGCGGGTCTTGAGATGGGGGGCGTAGTCGAGGAGATACCCCAGTTTGTGCTGATACTTGCGGGCACCGGTAAACAGCAGGGTGTCGTAGTTCTGCTCGTCCATCACCAGAACCAGGTCGAATTCCTCGAAATCCCCTGGCTCCACCTGGCGGGCGCGCAGGTGGGAGATGTCGATGCCGCGCTCGCGGGCGGCGCGGATGGCGCGCTCGTCCGGGGACTTGCCCAGGTGATAGGCGTGGGTGCCGGCGGAATCGATCATGACCTGATCGGCCAGCCCCTCCCGTTCCAGCAGTTTCTGGAACACCCCTTCGGCCATGGGGGAACGGCAGATGTTGCCCATGCACACGAACAGGATACGAATCATGACGCTTACCTCGAAATGGTGGTTTCAGCCCTGACGCTGCCGCAGCACATGGTTCACCCTTTCCAGATCCTCGCGGGTGTCCACGCCCGGTTCCGGCGCATGATCCACGGTCAGCACGACGATGCGCTCACCGTGCCACAGGATGCGCAATTGTTCAAGCGCCTCGGCCTGCTCCAGCGGCGCCGGCGGCCAGTGCACGTAGCGGTGCAGCAGCCCCACCCGGTAGGCGTAGACGCCGATGTGGCGCCAGCAACAGGCGGCGGCGAGATCGGGGCGGTCGGTGGCGAAGGATTCGCGATGCCAGGGAATGGGAGCGCGGCTGAAATAAAGGGCATAGCCGGCCTGGTCCATGACCACCTTGACGGCGTTGGGATTGAAGATCTCGGTCTCGCTCGCCGGCGCCGCCAGGGTGGCGACCATGGCGTCCGGATGTTCATCCAGGTCGCAGGCCAGGCGGTTGACCAGGTGCGGGTCCAGCAACGGCTCGTCCCCCTGCCAGTTGACCACGATGGTGTCGTCGTCCCAGCCCTTAAGGCGGGCGGCCTCCTCGATCCTTTCGGTGCCGCTGGTGTGGGACGGGCAGGTCAGAACCGCCTCCACGCCGGCACCGCGAGCGGCCTCGGCGATGCGGACGTCGTCGGTGGCGACTACCACCTCGTCGGCGTCGGCCTTGAGCGCCTGGCGGCAGACGTGGACGATCATCGGCTCCCCGGCCAGGCGCAGCAGGGGCTTGTCGGGCAGGCGCGAGGAGGCGGCGCGGGCGGGGATGACGATCTTGAAGCCGGTCATCGGTCCTTGATACGGTCGTATTCCTCCAGGCTCAGCTTGCGGGCCTCCTCTTCGAGCATCACCGGAATGTCGTCGCGGATCGGATAGGCCAGTCGGTCGGCCTTGCAGATCAGCTCTTCGGTCTCGGGGGCGTAGATCAGTTTGCCCTTGCAGACCGGGCAGACCAGGATGTCCAGGAGTTTCTTGTCCATCGGTTCACTCTTGGGTGGTTTCGGTGGCGAAGGATATGTGGCTCAGACCCAGTTGGCGGGAAGCGTCGAGCACCCGGATCACCGCCTGATGGGGGGTGCGCTTGTCGGCGACGATGACCACTACCGGCCGGGCGCCCTGCTGCAGCGCCCGTCGTATGGCTTTTTTCAGGGTCTCCAGGCGAGTGTTGATCAATTCGTGCCCGCCGATGTAGTAGTGACCTTCGGCGTCGATGACCACCTCCAGCGGTTTCTGCTGGGGGCTTTGGACCGCGCTTTTGGCCTTGGGCAGCTCGAGCTTGAGGCGGGCCTGGCGGTCGAAGGTGGTGGTGACCATGAAGAAGATCAGCAGCAGAAACACCACGTCGATCATCGGCGTCAGGCTCAGTTCGAGGCGCTCGCGCCGGGTGGTGCGGAAGTTCATTCTCCTTTCGAATCCTCGTGGTCGGTTTCGCTGTACATGATGTCCAGGAAGCGCAGGGCCTCGTTTTCCATTTTCAGCACCAGATCCTGCACCTTGGCCTGAAAGTGGCGGTAGAAAATCAGGGCCGGAATCGCCACCGACAATCCGGCCGCGGTGGTGATGAGGGCCTCGGAGATGCCGCCGGCGAGCACCTTGGGATCGCCGACGCCGACGGCGGTGATGGCGCTGAAGACCTTGATCATCCCCATCACCGTGCCCAGCAGGCCCAGCAGCGGGGTGACCGAAGCGATGGTGCCGAGCAGATCGAGGAACCGCTCCAGCTCGTGGGCTACCTGACGGCCCACGTCCTCGATCGCCTCCTTCATCACCTCGCGGCCGTAGCGGTAGTTGCTCAGGCCGGCGGCCAGAATCGCCCCCAACGGGGAGCTGGTCTGCAGTTGCCGGATGTGGTTCGCATCCAGTTCCCCCTTGCGGAACATGCGCCAGACCTGGGTGACCAGGTGCGGTGGGATGATGCGGGCGGTCCGAAGGCTCCAGAAGCGTTCGCAGACGATGGCGGTCGCCAGCACGGAACAGGCCAGGATCGGCCACATGAGCCAGCCGCCCGCTTCGATGATTTCCAACACGCTCGGATCTCCTCGGGGAAAACCGGTTAATTGTAACCCAGTCTCGGCCGACAGGCGGTAAAAAGCCCGCACGAAGGCGGGCTTTGCCGGCAGGATGATCCGGTTGCGGCTTATAGCAGCAGACTGAAGATGTCGGCGACCCGGTTCCAGTGCTCTGTCTGGGGATTTTTCAGCGCCGGGTCGATGATCTTGAAGGTCTTGGCCATGGCGTAGGTCAGGCCGCCGACGATTTCCGGCAGCCTGGTTTCCACGTCCTCGCCGTAGGCCAGTTCCAGCGGCGGCAGTTTGGCCAACTGGTCCAGGATCGGCTGCAGCTCCAGGGCCAGGTCCATCTTGCGGAACTGGTGGATGCTTTCCTGCAATCCCTTGGTGATCGGCAGGTCGTGCACCAGGATGACGTCACGACCGTTGGCCTTGGCGGTGGCCACGCCCATCAGCAGCAGGTCGTGCAGCTTCTGGTCGATGAAGTCCGACAGGCGCTTGAGGTCGTCCTTGTCCACGTCCAGGGACGCGGCTTCGCGGAAAAAGCGCTCGAACTGGCTGATGCCCATGATGCTCATCGGTTGGATCTCCTTGTTCTTTGTGAGTGGGTTAGGCGGCGAATCTGGGGGCCGGCCGGCCGTTTCTCAAGAGCGGCGAACCGGGAACCGCCGCCGGAACGGCAGAATTTTGTCATAATAACATCGCCGCAACCATTCAGCGTGACAAAAATTCCATGACCACCCAACCTCTCGTGGGCGTGATCATGGGTTCCCAATCCGACTGGGACACCATGCACCATGCCACCGACATGCTGGAGCAGCTCGAAGTCCCCTTCGAGGTGCGCATCGTTTCCGCCCACCGCACCCCGGACCTGCTGTTCGAATACGCCGGCAGCGCCAGGGAGCGCGGCCTTCGGGTCATCATCGCCGGCGCCGGCGGAGCCGCCCACCTGCCGGGCATGGCGGCGGCCAAGACCACCCTGCCGGTGCTCGGGGTGCCGGTGCAGTCGCGCACCCTCAACGGCCTGGACTCGCTGCTGTCGATCGTGCAGATGCCGGCCGGGGTTCCGGTCGGCACTCTGGCCATCGGCCGCGCCGGGGCGGTCAACGCCGCGCTGCTGGCGGCGGCGATTCTGGCTCCGGAACACCCGGGGATCGACGCCGCCCTCAGCGCCTACCGCCAGCGCCAGACCGAGGCCGTGCTGGCCCGTCCCGATCCCCGCGAGGCGGCGTCATGAAGATCGGCATCATCGGCGGCGGTCAGCTGGCGCGGATGCTGATCCTGGCCGGTTACCCCCTGGGGCTGGATTTCGCCGTCCTCGACCCGGCTCCGGACGCCTGCGCCGGCCCTTTGGCCGAACATCTGGTCGCCCCCTACGACGATCCGGAGGCGCTGGCGCGGCTGGCCGACACCTGCCAGGTCATCACCTACGAATTCGAGAACGTCTCCCTGGAGGGCCTGAGCAGGCTGCAGGACCGCGCCCGCATCCATCCGCCGCTGACGGCCTTGGCCGAAAGCCGCGACCGCCTGCAGGAGAAATCGCTGTTTCGCAGCCTCGACATTCCCACCCCGCCCTTCGTCGCCATCGACAGCCGGGAGGATCTGGCGGAGGCGCCCAAGTGCCTGGGTTGGCCTTTCCTGGTCAAGACCCGCCGTTTCGGCTACGACGGCAAGGGGCAGTTTCTGATCCGCACCGCCGCCGACATGGATGCCGCCTGGGCCGAGCTGGCAGGCCGGCCGCTGATCGGCGAGGGCTTCATTCCCTTCGACCGCGAGGTCTCGGTCATCGCCGTGCGCCGCGCCAGCGGCGAGACGGCCTTCTATCCCCTCAGCGAGAACGTCCACAAAAGCGGCATCCTTCATCTCGCCCGCTGCCGCCCGGGGGATGCCGCCGCGGCGCAGGCCCAGGAATACGCCCGCCGCCTGCTTGAACGTCTCGATTATGTCGGGGTCTTAGCACTGGAGCTGTTCGAGGTGAACGGCCGTCTGCTGGCCAACGAGATGGCGCCCAGGGTGCACAACTCCGGTCACTGGACCATCGAGGGGGCGGAAGTCAGCCAGTTCGAAAACCACCTGCGCGCCATCCTCGACCTGCCCCTGGGCGGCACCGAGCCGGTGGGACATACGGCGATGGTGAATTTCATCGGCGTGCTGCCGGCGCTGGCCGACGTGCTGGCGCAGCCGGGCGTCCACTGCCATTTCTATGGCAAAGCCGAGCGGCCGGGACGCAAGGTCGGTCACGCCACGGTGCGGGCGGCCTCGGCCAAGGCCCTGGAGGCGCGCCTGCACCATCTGCTGGCCCTGTTACCCTAAGATCATCAGCCGAACGAGGTGAGACGATGGCACAGATCCCCGTGGAACGCATTTCCGGGCCGGAACCGGCCCCGCCCGCCAGCGTCCCGCCTCTGCCCTGGTACCGGCAGCGCCGTGTTCTGGTGTTCGCCGCTGTCGCCGCCGCGACCCTGCTGCTGGGCTGGCTGATCGTTTTCTTGCGGCCGGCGATCTATCAGGCCGGCGCCACCTTGCTGACCACCCCGCCGCCGGCGGTCGATGCCGATGAGGTCGTCGTCGATCCCCAGCACATCGCCATCCAGCGCGTCCTGCTCACCGGCCAGCCGCTGTTGGAGGAAACCCTCGAGCGGCTGGAATGGGACGGCCGCCTGCCGCCGGGCCTGACCCCGGCGGCAGTGAGGGAGATGCTGCGGGTGGAACCGGTGCCCGACACCAATCTGGTGCGCCTGATCGCCGAAGGCCCGGACCGCGATCTGCTCGCCCCCCTGGTCAACACCTGGGTCGAGGTCTACCGGGAGGTGCGGGCACGGGAGATCGAGGCTTCCACCGGCGCCACCCTGCGGGCGCTGCGTGAGCGGCTGGCGGCGCTTCAGGGCAAGATCGCCGCCCGCCGCAAGGCTCTGGAGGATTTCCGCCAGCGTTACGACATCGCTTCCCTGGAGCGCGGGGAAAACACCGCGCTCGCCCGTCTCAACGGTCTGACCGAGGCCCTCAACAAGGCCAACGAGGCGGTGGTCGAGGCCAGGTCGCGCCTGGAGGCGGTGAAGGCGGCGGTCGCCGCCGGCAAGCCGGTGGTCCCCGAGGAAGACCAGCAGGTACTGGCGGTGCTGGAGCAGCGGGCCCAGGCGCTGCGTGAGCAGTTGACCGCCATGAAACAGCGCTTCACTCCCCAGTACATCCGCCTCAATCCCGCCTACCGCAAAGTGCCGCAGCAGCTGCGGGAAGTGGAGGCCAAGATCGCGGCGCTGGTGGAACGGGGCCGCCGGGCGGTGCTGGCCCAGGCGCAACAGGATTACGCCGCCGCCCTCCAGACGGTGGCGGAAACCCGGCGCCAGCTGGAGGCGCACAAACGCCAGGCGCAGGAATTCAGCACCCGCTTCGCCGAGCACGAGTCGCTGGTGAAGGATCTGGAACAGCTGGAAGAACAGCAGCGCGAGCTGCAGGCCCGCATCACCCAGCTGGAGGTCAAGCAGCTGGAACAGTATCCCCAGGTGGAGGTGGTCGAAAAGGCCTACGCGCCGGAAAGCCCCATCCGGCCCCATTACTGGCGTGACGCTGGGGTGGTGGCGCTGCTCGCCTTCGGGCTGGGACTGGCGGCGGTCTGGCTGCTGGAATTCCTGACCCGGCGGGAAGCACGGCTGCCGGACACCCGCCTGACCCTCGCCGGGGTGCACGTTTATGCCGATCCCCGTCAGGCTCCCCTGTTTTCCCCGCCGCCGCCGGCCGAAGCCCTCAGGACGGAAACGGCCCCGGAAAGGCTGCCTTCCCAGCCCCAGGAGCTCGATACCGAAACGCTGAACCGCCTGATCGACCGCGCCGACCTGAAGACCCGCCAGACCGTCGCCCTGCTCCTCAGCGGCCTGACCCCGGAGGAGTTGACCCGCCTGGAAACCACGGATGTGGATCTGGCCCATGCGCGCCTGCTGGTCCCGCCCCCGCACCGGCGCTCCCTGCCCCTGGCGCCGCGGTTGAAGACTTGGCTGGCGGCCAGCGGGGGGACGCCCCTAGTGCCTGGTGATCCGGAAGCGGTCCGCAAGTTGCTCTATCTGGCCGCGGTGGAAGCCGGGCTCGAAGACCCGGAAAGCGTAACCCCGGAAGCGCTGCGTCATGCCTGCATCGTTCATCTGCTCCGCCAGGGGCTGAAACTGGCCCGGCTGGAAGCCATCGTCGGGCCCCTGACGCTGAAGGACCTGAGCCGTTACCGGCCGCTCACCATCGCAGCGGACAAAGACGTGGACCAGATCGACCCGGTCCATCCCTGTCTGCGTTCTTGAAGCCATGTCCCGCACCGCCGCCCTGCCACCGCGCCGCTACGACTGGCGCACCCTGATCCGCTTGAGCCTGCGCCACCGGCGCAAGCTGCTCCTGGCCCAGGCGGTGGCGCTGCTGGCGGCCCTGGCGGCGGTGCCGGTGCCGCTGCTGATCCCGACCCTGGTGGACGAGGTCCTGCTGGGGCATCCGGGACCGGTGACCGCTTTCATCGACCGCTGGTTGCCGCCGCCGGCGGCGTTCCCCTGGGACCGGGCCCTGTGGTACATCGGCGCGGTGCTGGTGCTGTCGTTCCTGCTGCGCCTGGCGGCCCTGGGCTTCAACGTCTGGCAGACGCGCCAGTTTACCGAGATTTCCAAGGACGTCACCTACCGGCTGCGCACCGATCTGCTCAAGCGCCTGGAACGGGTGTCGATGGCGGAATACGAATCCCTCGGCAGCGGCACCGTGGTCACCCACCTGGTCACCGATGTCGACACCCTGGACCAGTTTCTCGGCGCCACCATCAGCCGCTCTCTCATCGCCGCGCTCACCATCGTCGGCACTGCGGCGATCCTGCTGTGGATCCACTGGCCCCTGGCCTTGTTCATCCTCTGTCTCAATCCCCTGGTGATCTACTTCACCCGCGCCCTGGGCAAACGGGTCAAGCAGCTCAAGAAGAAGGAAAACGGCGCTCTGGAGGCGTTCCAGCAGGCCCTGACCGAAACCCTGGACGCCATCCAGCAGATCCGCGCCAGCAACCGCGAGCGTTATTACTTCGAGCGCCTGCGCGATCACGCCGACCAGGTGCGCCACCGTGCCGGGCAGTATGCCTGGAAAAGCGACGCCCTCAACCGTTTCAGCTTCGTGGTCTTCCTCCACGGCGTCGATCTGTTCCGCGCTACCGCCATGACCATGGTGCTGTTTTCCGACCTCAGCATCGGCCAGATGCTGGCGGTGTTCGGTTACCTGTGGTTCATGATGGGGCCGGTGCAGGAACTGCTCGGCATCCAGTACGCCTTCTACAGCGCTCAGGCGGCGCTGGCGCGGATCAACCGTCTGCTGGCGTTGCGCCAGGAGCCGCGTTATCCGCATCGGGTCAATCCCTTCCGCGGCAAGCCCACGGTGTCCATCCGGGTCGAGGACTTGCATTTCCGCTACGATCAGGGGGACGAAGTCCTCAAAGGCGTGAGCCTCGACGTCGGTGCGGGCGAAAAGATAGCCCTGGTGGGCGCCAGCGGCGGTGGCAAGTCCACCCTGGTGCAGGTGCTCATCGGCCTCTACGCGCCGACGCGGGGAATGGTCTATTACGACGGCGAGCCCATCACCCGCATCGGCATGGAAGTGGTGCGCGAACACGTGGCCACGGTGCTGCAGCAGCCGGTGCTGTTCAACGACACCATCCGCGCCAACCTGACCCTGGGCCGCGATCTGGACGACCGCCGCCTGTGGCGGGCCCTGGAGACCGCCCAGCTCGCCGACACCGTCGCCGCCCTGCCCGCCGGTCTGGACACCGTCATCGGCCGTAGCGGCATGCGCCTTTCCGGAGGGCAGCGCCAGCGCCTCGCCATCGCCCGCATGATTCTGGCCGAGCCGAAGGTGGTGATCTTCGACGAGGCCACCTCGGCGCTGGACACCGAAACCGAGCAGCGGCTCCACGAAGCGCTGTCCCGCTTCCTGGCGCGCCGCACCACGGTGATCGTCGCCCACCGTCTCAGCGCCGTGAAACAGGCCGACCGGGTCTACGTATTCGAGGACGGCCGCATCTGCGAACAGGGCGGCCATGCCGATCTCCTAGCCCAGGGCGGCCTCTACGCCAGGCTTTACGGCGAACGCCAGCAGGCTTTGCCATGACCTCGGCGTTCGATCTCCACTGTCATTCCACCGCCTCCGACGGCGCCCTGTCCCCGCCACAGGTGGTGAGCCGGGCGGCGGCCAATGGCGTGCGTCATCTGGCCCTCACCGACCACGACAGCGTCGCCGGTATCGCGAGCGCCCGCCGCGCCGCCGAGGCGCTCGGTGTCCGCCTGATCGCCGGGGTGGAGATCTCCGTCACCTGGGAGAGGCGATGCTTCCACATCCTCGGTCTGGGTGTCGATCCCACCAACGAAATCCTGTGTCGGGGCTTGGCCGGCCTGCAGCGGATCCGCCGCGAGCGGGCGGCGGCGATGGCCGAGAATCTGGCCAGACACGGCATCGAGGGCAGTCTGGCGGCGGTGGAGGAAATGGCCGGCGGGGGTATGATCACCCGCACCCACTTCGCCCGCTTTCTGGTGGCCCAGGATTATGCCGCTTCGGTGGCCGACGTCTTCGACCGCTATCTGGTGCGGGGCAAACCCGGTTACGTCGCCACCCGCTGGGCCGGGCTGGAAGAGGCTCTGGAATGGATCCGCGCCGCCGGCGGCGTCGCGGTGCTGGCCCATCCGCTGCGCTATCAGCTCACCGCCAGCTGGCTGCGGCGCTTTCTGTCGGCCTTCCAGTCCGCCGGCGGGGTGGGGCTGGAGGTGGTCAGCGGCAACAGCTCCCCCAACCAGATCGCCACCTGCGCCGATTACGCCCGCCGTTACCGCCTGGCCGGGTCGGTGGGGTCCGATTTCCACGATCCGGCCTTTCCCTGGATCGATCTCGGGCGGCTGGCGCCGCTGCCGCCGGGCGTCGAGCCGGTGTGGAACGCCTTCAATCTGTAACCTTCGACCGAGGAGATCGCTCAACTTGGGCCAGGAAATCGAACGTATCCGCTTCACGCCGGCGGATTTCGAGCGCTTCCGCCGCCGGGTCGCCGAAGAAACCCACCTGCTGCGGGTGCTGGAGCACGAGGGCCATCTTTCCGGGCGCGAGCCGGTGGGCGGCTTCGAAATCGAGGCCTGGCTGGTGGACCGCCGGCTGCGCCCGGCGCCGGACAACGTCCGCTATCTTAAGGCCCTGGCCGATCCCCTGGCTTCGGCGGAGCTGGCGCGCTTCAACGTCGAGCTCAACAATCGGCCCCGTCCGCTGCGTGAGGACGCTTTGCGCCGCTTCCATCACGATTTGGCGCAGCTGTGGCGCCGAGCCGATGCCTGCGCCCGCCGCCTCGATCTGGCGCTGTTGATGATCGGCATCCTGCCCACGTTGCGGCAGGCCGATCTCAGCCTGGCCAACATGTCGCCGCTGAACCGCTATCTGGCGCTCAACGAGCAGATCCTGAAACAGCGCGGCGGCCAGCCGCTGCGGCTGGACATCCACGGCCTCGAACACCTCAGGTGTCTGCATCACGACGTCATGCTGGAGTCGGCCGCCACCTCATTCCAGATCCATCTGCAGGCCCCCCGGGAGCGGGCGGTGGCCCTCTATAACGCATCGATCGTCGCTTCGGCGGCAACAGTGGCGGCCGGGGCCAATTCGCCGTTCCTGTTCGGCCGCGATCTGTGGGCCGAAACCCGCATCCCCCTGTTCGAGCAAGCCATCGAAGTGGGCGGTTACGGGGCGGCGGTGCGCGGCCCCCTGCGCCGGGTCGGCTTCGGCAGCGGCTACGCCCGCCGCCGGCTGAGCGAGGTGTTCGAGGAGAACCTGCGGCACTTTCCGCCGCTGCTGCCGATCTGCTTCGACACCCCGCCGGAGAAGCTGGCCCACCTGCGCCTGCACAACGGCACCATCTGGCGCTGGAACCGCCCGCTGGTGGGGTTCGACGCCGACGGCACCCCCCATTTCCGTATCGAGCACCGGGTACTGCCCGCCGGCCCGACCCTGGTGGACATGATCGCCAACGCGGCGCTGTACTACGGGCTGGCCGAGTCCCTCAGCCACGAAAAGCCCCTGCCCTTCGCCGTCGCCCGGGACAATTTCTATCGCGCCGCCAAACACGGCTGGGAGGCGCGGGTGATCTGGGCCGGAGGCCAGCGCTGGCACCTGTCCAGACTGCTGCGTGACGAGCTGATCCCGCTGGCGCGGGAGGGTCTGCAGCGGTTAGGGATATGCCGCCGCGACCGTGAATTCTATCTCGACATCGTGCGCCAGCGGGTGCTGGCCGACCAGAACGGCGCCCTGTGGCAGCGCCGCTTCGCCGCCGTCCACGGGCGTGACTTCATCGCCCTGACAGCGGCCTATCTTCGTCATCAACGCCAAGGAGACCCTGTCCATACATGGCCGATCTGACCCTGTATCAAATCGACCGCGTTCCTGAAGGTCTGCTCGACATCAAGGCCCGCGACCTGCACACCCTGCTGCCGGGCCCCACCCTGCTGCATCTTCCGGGCCGCGAGGCGCGGCCCCTGTTCGTTTCCGTGCTGCTGCACGGAAACGAGGTGACCGGGCTGCAGGCGGTCCAGCGCCTTCTGCGAAAATACCGGGCTGCGCCGCTACCGCGTTCCCTGTCGGTGTTCTTCGGCAATGTCGCCGCTGCGGCGGCGGGAATGCGGCGGCTCGACGGCCAGCCGGACTACAACCGGGTCTGGCCGGGAACCGACCACCCGGATTGCCCGGAAGTGCGGCTGATGCGGCAGGTGTGGGAGATCATGCGCCGGCGCCGGGTGTTCGCCAGCGTCGACGTCCACAACAACACCGGCCGCAATCCCCACTACGCCTGTGTCAACAGACTGGCGCGGCCGTTCCTCAACCTGGCGGCGCTGTTCGGTCACCTGGTGGTGTATTTCCTCCGGCCCCGCGGGGTGCAGTCGCTGGCTTTTGCCGAACTGTGCCCGGCGGTGACCCTGGAATGCGGCAAGCCCGGGGTGGAGCGCGGCGCGGCCCATGCCGCCGATTTCATCGACACCTGCCTGCATCTGCGCCAGGTGCCCGACAAACCCATCGGCCGCGGCGCCATCGACCTGTTTCACACCGTGGCTCAGGTCAGGATTCCCGACCACATCCGCTTCAGCTTCCACGACGAGAGCGCCGATCTGGTGCTGCGCGGCGACCTGGACCACCTCAACTTCACCGAGCTGCCCCCCGGCGTCGCCTGGGGCGAGGTGCACACCGAACGCATGCCAGTGCAGGTGGTGGACGAGGAAGGCCGGGAGGTGACGGGGCGCTATTTCGCCGTCGAAAGCGGCAGGCTGGTCCAGCGCCAGCGGGTGATGCCGTCGATGCTGACTCTGGACGAGCGCGTCATCCGCCAGGACTGCCTGTGCTATCTGATGGAGCGTCTGGACGAAACCGATCCCTAAAGAATCCGGGGTAGCGGCCGCTAACGGCAAAGGGTCAATCTCTATGGTGACAGGTGTGCAGGTTCCTTCCGCCTCCCAGGCGTTTCTTCCCCACGTGCAGGTGGCCGGTTCTCCGGTGGCAGGCCGTGGCGCCGAAAGCGAGGGAAAAGCCAAGGCCGCCGTGACGGACCGCCTGCAACTGGATCAGGCCCAGCTGCGGCAGGTGGAACGACTGCGCCAGCGCGACCGGGAGGTGCGGGCCCATGAGATGGCCCATCTGGCCGCTGCCGGTTCCTACGCCCTGGGCGGGCCGTCGTTCGAATACCAAGTGGGACCGGACGGCCAGCGCTATGCCATCGGCGGTCACATCAACATCGACACCTCGCCGGTTCCCAGCGATCCCGAGGCGACCTTGCGCAAGGCGGAAACCATCCGCCGTGCCGCCCTCGCCCCCGGCGATCCCTCGCCCCAGGACCGCAGCGTCGCCGCCGCGGCGGCAGCGATGGCGATGAAGGCGCAGATCGAGATCCAGCAGCGTCAGGATGGCGGCGACAATCCCCTGCGCCGGAACGCAGGGCAGGAAGCGGACATCAGCGCCTACGGCCACGTTCGGGTCACCGACGCCGAGGCGTCGCTGGAGTTGGATCTCTATGGCTGAAGGCTGGCCCTGACGCCGGGTTCTCAGTGGACCTTGGTCAGCTTGAAGCGGTCCAGGGCGATATAGTTGGAACCGATGTGCTGGTCATAGTAACCCCGCGCCAGGGGATCGCCATCGACCACCTTGAGCCGGACCTTGCCGTCGGCGGTGAGATCGACGATTTCGGCGATCAGTTTGTAGCGCTTCTTTTCCACCTTGATGTCGAAGGCCACCTTGTCACCGATTTTGTAGGACGTCCCCCCGACCTCGACCTCCGTGACCGGCTGATAAGGCTCCAGAAACATCGGTTTCCAGAGATAGGGGGTGCACAGGATCGGCTGGGTGTCCTTGTCGAACTTGACTTCGTAACCGGTGGCCCGTACCCGTTTGATCCAGCCGCGCAGATAGTTGTCCTGACAGCGGGCCAGTACCTTGTCCTTCTCCTGATATTGCGCCTCCTCGCTGGAGAACAGGGCCCAGCCGACGATCAGGGCCAGCAGAATACCGCCGCCGATCAACCACTGCTGCAGGGGCCGGCCCCACAGTTGTTTTGCCTCGCTCATCGCAGTTTTTCCTCCAAAAAGTTGCTTTTTCTTAGGGAAAATAGGGTTTGCGGCGGGGGAAATCAACCGCCACGGCGCAACCATACCACCATCAGGCCATAACCGGCGACGGTGACGGCGATGGCGATGGCGAGGCTGAGATAGAAATGCAGTCCCCGCTGCAACAGCGGCGGGAGGATTGCGAACAGCAGCAGAGACGGCAGCACCAGCCACAAGATGTCGCGGGCGAAGGCGGCGATCTGGGCCACGTCGTGCTGCTCGTGGTACATCCAGATCATCGCCAGTACCGAAACCAGCGGGATCGACGCCAGCACCGCGCCGATCAGCGGGCTGCGCTTGGCCGCTTCGCTGGCGGCGGTGATGATGAGGGCGTTAATGACGGTTTTGGCGAGCAGATAGAGCACGGTGTCGCTTCCTGATCCGGTGTCGCAGCCACAGCCACAGGCCGGTACCGGCCAGCGGCAGGGGCAGCAGGCCGGTGAGAGCCAGCAACGGCAGGGTTCCAGGCGGGATGGCTGCGCCGCTATGAAGCGGGAACATCCAGCACAGCAGCGTCTCCCGCCAGGTGGGCGGCGGCGCAATCCGGCCGGCGATGCGAGCGCGCCAGGGATCGACCCAGAGTTTGTCCCAGCTTGGCGGCGCATCGTAACTCCCCTGGCGGTGAAATTCCAGCAGCCAGGGGTCGGTTTCGCTGCGCGGCGGCGTCAGGGCCCGCAGTTCCAGGCGTGGATGCCGGCGGACGATGCGGGCCACCAGCGTGTCGATGTCCAGCGGCGCGGTGTCCGCCGGCTCGAGGACAGGCGGGCGCGGCTCGCTGACCACGGCCGGATACAGTGCTGGCAGCCAGGCGTGGGGGATGGCGAGATAGAGCCCGGTGAGGGTGCTGAACAGCAGCAGCGGACTGCCCAGGGCCCCCAGCCAGCGGTGGCTGCCGGCCAGATTCAGGTGCAGGCGGCGGCGGGTCGGCCACCACAGGGACAGGCCGGTGGCGATGAGGATCACCAGCACCGTCCCCAGGGCGGCGGTGAGCAGCTTGCCTTCCTCCAGCAGCCAGGTGGAATGGAAGCGGTACAACCACCCCTCGAACCAGTCCCTGTCCTTCTCGAAGGCACGCAGGACTTCGGCACGGTACGGATCGATCCAGACGATCACCTCCCCTTCCGGGCCTTCGAAGGGGTCGTCGCTGACGTAAGTGGCCTTGGCCGGCTCGCCGGCCCGCCCGGGCAGCACCAGCCGCCAGACGCCGGAGTCGGGGGGATACAAGGTGAAAGCGGCATCGAGCAGGCGTCCCAGGGGTGCGGGTTGCCCATCGATCTGAATCCGGGTTTGGGGGTGCAGCAGCCGGTACAGCGGGTCGCGATAGACCAGGAGGCTGCCGCTCAGCCCCAGCAGCACCAGCAACAGGGCGGTGCCCAGGGCCAGCCAGCGGTGCAGGCGGAAAGCCCACCGCCGGCCGGTGATCGGCCAGCGGTGGCTGTGGGATTTACGCCTGCGTGGCTTTGCGGGCGCCACGGAAATGGGAAATGAAGAAGATCACCATGGTGAAGAACACCACGATGGCGGCTACCGCAGCGTATTTGAGGAAGGGAATATGCTTCCAGGGCGAACTCAGGGCCACGGTCAGCGGAACCCGCATGATGTCCTCCTCCAGCGCGTCCTCGCCGCCGAACTGGATGATCAGGGCGTAGTGTCCCGGCTTGTCGAAATTCACCCGCAGATCGGCGACCCCCTGCGGATACAGCGTGGGCGGAACTTCCTTGACCACCCGCACGACCTGCGGTTTGCCTTCCTCGCCGGCAGTCGGTTTTTCCTCCACCACTTTCATGCTGATGGGCATCTGCCGCACGTCGCGGTCGATGAAGTCCATGCCGAAATAGGTGGTGCCGGTGCGCGGCAGCTCATGACAGTAGGGACGGAAGGCCTCCTTGCGCTCGGCGTCGGTTTCCGGCTTCTTGGCCGGAGGCTGGAAGGCCGAGAAATGGACGATATAGAAGTCGGTGGTGATCATGCAGGCGCGTCCCTTCATGTTGGGGGCGGCCTGTCCGGGAAGTGAGAAGCCAGCGACCAGCAACGCCAGCAGGGTAACGAAAATACGCAGGTTCATTGGTCATCCTCGACGACGGTGAACTGGAAACGGCCCGTGATGATGTGGGTGTCGGCGGACTGGACCCGGTAGCGGACCATATATTTGCCCGGCTGGAGCGGTTCCTTGAAGCTCGCCCGCACGATACTGGGATCGGTGAAATCGCGGTCGGCATCCTTGGCGTCCACCCGCTTCTTGCGGCTGCGGTCGATCACCGCCAGCGCCAGATAGCGTTCACCGACGCCAGCGTCGAAGCGGAGCCAGATTTCCCTGGGCGCCTCGCTCACCTTGATGACCGATTTCGGAGCCGGATTGGCCTCCACCAGAATGGCATGGGCCTGGGCCCACAACGGCAGCAAGGTCGCCAGCCAGAACAGCAACAATCGTTTCGTGGCCATAAAGATCCTCTTGATTCGAACCGCAGGATTGGATTGTCCATGCGGGGGTTAGTTCCGGCTCCGATCCATCGTCTCAGAAGAACAACTGCACCGTGCCGCGGAACTGCCGTGGCATGAACGGATGGAAGTGATAGTCCTCTACCCCCTGCGCGGGTTCGCCGGGCAAACGGGACGTGTAGTAGTACTGGATCTCGGAGTCATCGCTGTCGGTGAGATTGAGTATGTCGAGGGACACCCGCAGCCGGTCACGCCAGCGCCAGCCGACCCCCATGTTGACGATGGTGGAACTGTCGGCATCGTGGGTGCCGGTTTCTTCCAACGGCATGGCGCCGAAGTGGCGCACCCGGATGGAACCGAAGGCGCCGGTGGGATGATCGACGGTGATGCCGCCGGTGATGACGCGGCCGACGGAGTTGGGGACGTTGTTGGCATGGCTGCCGACGTTGAGGAAGCGGGCCCGGGTCAGGGCCATGTCGAAGTCCAGGGTGAGCCAGTCGAGGGGCTTGTAGGTGTTGCTCAGCTCGATGCCGTAGCGCTTGCTCTCCCCACTGGGCTCGGTGGTGCCGGCGTCGCCCACGAACACCAGTTCCGAATCCAGCCGCAGCTGCCATAGCGCCAGAGTGGTGCTGAGGTTGGGAATCCAGTAGGTGCGAAGACCGACCTCGAAGCCGCGCGAACCGACGATGGGATCGACCGGCCTGACCGGATTGCCGCTCCGGGGATCGATTTTGGTGACGGTGCCGCGGGCGTCGTTGCTGTGGAAGCCGAAACCGTAGTTGAAATACAGTTCGGTGTCGTACCACGGCCCAAGGACGATGCCGAACTTGGGACTGATTTTGTAGTCGGATGTGTCGCCGCTGTTGGCGTCGATGAAGCGATCCTCGACGTCGAACAGGAAAATGTCGCCCCGCAGGCCGGCGATGGTGCGGACTTTCTCGTGCCAGCGGGTATTGTTTTCCAGGTAGAAGGCTACGTTGGTTTCGCTGACTTCGTCGATACGGACCGGATCCAAGATGCGGCGTCGCTGGGTATGGTACAGGGCGACTTTGGGGATGAAGTCCTGGCGTATCTGGGCGCCGAGTTTGAAGCCGGCGTCGATGCCGTGGAACAACCAGTGCCAGTGATGGCTCAGCTTGCCGCCGAGGACGAAACGGCGGTCCTTCTGGAAGATCTGGTCGCCGTTGACCGGATCGTCGAGAAAATAGGTGAAATTGGAATAAATCCGCAGGTCGGAATAATAGGTATACAGGGTCAGGCGGGTCTGCCCCCAGCGGGAATCGTTCCAGCCGTTGAGGGTGAGGCCGAAGCGGTGCACCTGGGCACCGTCACTGGGATCGATAGTCCCCAGACGGGAGATCAGACCCTGTTGTACCGCCCGTTCGGGAATGTGGTCGGTGGCGGTCCAGTCGTTGAAGTAGGCGTTGGCGCTGATGTCGAAGCCGCGGCCGATGCCTTCCCAGGAATATTTCAGAAAACCCTTGTAGCGCTGCATGTCCATGGGCGTGTCCCAGGGACCGTCGAAGAAGCCGATTTCAGTCGCTCCCAGCAGTGTGCCCTGGCCGATGTCGATGGAGTCGGCGACCACGGTGCGGAAGTATTTGTCGCTGCCGAAGGTCTGTTTCAAGAAGCCTTTTTCCAAGCGGTTGGCGGTGTGGAATTTGGCATAGCCGGCCGAGGCGAAGTCGCCGATTTCGGAATAATAGGGCCCCTTGCCATATTCGATGTAATCGATCAGCTCAGGGATCATGAAGTTGAGATCCAGCCACCCCTGCCCGTGTCCGTGGGTCGGCAGGTTGAGGGGGGCACCGTCGAGAAAGCCGGCGAAATCGGTGCCGTGGTCCAGGTTGAAACCACGAAGGAAATACTGGTTGGCTTTGCCTTCGCCGCTGTGCTGGGTCGCCACCATGCCGGGGACCACCTCCACCAGTTCGCCCACCCGCATCCAGGGGCGGAATTCGAATTCCGGCCGGCCGACGAAACCTTGGGAAGCCGAAGACGTCATCCCCAGCACGTTGCTGGCGCGGCTGACCACCTCGACGGTTTCCAGCTGCAGTTCATCGGCGGACGGGGCGAGGGGAAGGGCCAGCAGACCGGCGCAGGAAAGCAGCCGGGCGGGGAGCGAGCTTTTTCTTGTATTTCTTGTAATCACGGGCGCGACTCCGGTTGGTGATCAAACCAAAAGCCGCGATTATAACAAACGGGGAAACCGCGATTGAAGCGAAGGAGATGGTCGGGGTGACTGGATTTGAACCAGCGACTTCCGCCTCCCGAAGACGGCGCTCTACCAAGCTGAGCTACACCCCGAATCTGGTCGGATTCAGTAAGACCGTTGCACCGAAAACTCGGCCAAGGCGACCATCGCCTCCTTGAAGGGAGAAGCTGCGATGGGTGCCAGCGCTTCGATCGCGTTGCGCGCTTCGTCTCTGGCACGTTTTTCAGTGTACGCGATCGCGCCGGTGGATTCAACGATTTTGTAGATTTCGGCGAAGGCATCGCGGTTCCCCTCCTCGATGCTGCGACGGATGAGGCCGGCATCGTCCGCCCCAGCCTGCTGCATGGCGTAGATCAATGGCAGGGTCGGCTTGCCCTCGGCGAGATCGTCACCCAGGTTCTTGCCCAGGCTCTCCGGATCGGCGCGGTAATCGAGGGCGTCGTCGATGAGCTGGAACGCCGCGCCCAGGTGCATACCGTAGCGGCGCAGGGCCTCCTCGGTGGCCGGGTCGCTGCCGGCGATGACCGCGGCCAGCTGGGCCGCGGCGCTGAACAGAATGGCGGTCTTGCGCCAGATCACCTCCAGATAGCGTTGCTCGCTGGTGGCCGGATTGTTGACGTTGAGCAGCTGCAGCACCTCACCCTCGGCGATGGCGGTGGTGGTCTTCGACATCACCGCCATCACCCGCATCCGCTGCAGCCGCACCATCATTTCGAAAGCGCTGGAATAGAGATAGTCGCCTACCAGCACGCTGGCGGCGTTGCCCCACACCGCGTTGGCGGTGTCGCGGCCGCGGCGCAGCTCGGATTCGTCCACCACGTCGTCGTGCAGCAGGGTGGCGGTATGGATGAACTCGATGACCGCCGCCAGGGTGATGTGGTCATCCCCCTCGTAGCCAAGCGCGTTGGCCGCGAGTAGATGCAGCAGCGGACGCAGACGCTTGCCGCCGCTGCTGACGATGTAACGGCCGATCTGATTGATGAGCACCACGTCCGAACTGAGCTCCGCCAGAATCAGCCGGTCGACGGCCTCGACCTGGTCGGCGACCAGGGCACGGACCTGTTCGAAGGTTTGCTGCGGGGAAGCGGACGTGTTCTCGGAAACCGTGGCCGTCATTGCGGAAGAAAAACCGTGCTGCGATGGTCGGATGAGTCCTGGAATAATACAACAGGACTTTACCCTTGACCAAATTTAATCACGGCTATAAAATTCCTAGTTTACGTTGGAAGATTGCAACGGCTTGCCAAGGGAGCAGATAGCCATGTACGCGGTAATCAAAACAGGCGGCAAACAGTACAAAGTCGGCACCGGCGACAAGCTCAAGGTCGAAAAGCTCAACGCAGCCGAAGGCGACACGGTGGAATTCGACAAGGTTCTGCTGCTGCGTTCGGACGACAAAATCGAGGCCGGTAAACCTTACGTAGAAGGCCGCAAAGTGGTCGCCCGGGTGATCGCCCACGGTCGCCACAAGAAGATCAACATCCTCAAGTTCAAGCGGCGCAAGCATCACATGAAGCGCCAGGGTCATCGGCAGTATTATACCGAAGTCGAGATCACCGACATTTCTTGATTTTCAGCGGAGGCAACCATGGCTCACAAGAAAGCGGGCGGCAGCAGCCGCAACGGCCGCGATTCGATTTCCAAGCGCCTCGGCGTGAAACGTTTCGGCGGCCAGCAGGTCAAAGCGGGCAACATCATCGTGCGCCAGCGCGGTACCCATTTCCACCCGGGTGAGAACGTCGGCTTGGGCAAGGATTACACCCTGTTCGCGCTGACGGACGGTAAAGTGGTCTTTCAGGTCAAGGGGCCGAAGAAGCGCAAATTCGTCAGCGTCATGCCTGCCTGACGGCGCCACGCCCAAGCGAATCCCAAAGGCCCTGTCACCGACGGGGCTTTTTTATTTGGTGAACCCATGAAATTTGTCGACGAAGCGGAAATCAAGGTCGAAGCGGGCGACGGCGGCAACGGCTGCGTCAGCTTCCGGCGCGAGAAGTACATCCCCAAAGGCGGCCCCGACGGCGGCGACGGCGGGGATGGGGGGGACGTGTACCTGGTCGCCAGTGACAGCATCAACACTTTGGTCGATTTCCGCCACCAGCGTCTGTTCCGGGCCGGTCGGGGCGAAAACGGCATGGGACGGCAGATGACCGGCAAGCGCGGCGAGGACTGCCGTATTCCGGTGCCGGTGGGGACCCTAGTGTACGACGCCGACACCGGCGAGCTCATCGGCGATCTCACCGAGGCAGGTCAGACCCTGCTGGTGGCCAGAGGCGGCCGCCGCGGGCTCGGCAACGTCCATTTCAAAAGCAGCACCAACCGCACTCCGCGCCAGTCCACCCCGGGAACGCCGGGGGAGCAGCGGCGTCTGAAGCTGGAGCTGAAACTGCTCGCCGACGTCGGGCTGCTGGGGCTGCCCAACGCCGGCAAGTCCAGCTTGATCCGCCGGATTTCCTCGGCCCGCCCCAAGGTGGCCGACTATCCCTTCACCACCCTCCATCCCAATCTGGGAGTGGTAAGGGTCGATGCGCTGCGGCATTTCGTGGTCGCCGACATCCCTGGCGTCATCGAGGGGGCGGCCGAAGGTGCAGGTCTGGGGATCCAGTTCCTCAAGCATCTGAGCCGGACCCGGCTGTTGCTCCACGTGGTGGACATCGCCCCCTTCGACGGCCACGATCCTGCCGGGGATGTGCGCCAGATCGAAACCGAAATCCGGCGCTGGAGCGACGAACTGGCGCACAAGCCCCGTTGGCTGGTGCTCAACAAGATCGATCTGGTGCCGGCCGACGCGCTCGAATCCCACCGCCGCGCCCTGGTCGAGGCGCTGGCCTGGGAGGGGCCGGTGTTCACGGTTTCCGCGCTTGACGGTCGCGGCACCCGCGAACTGGTGCTGGCGGTGATGAATTTTCTCGGAGAGGCCGATGCGCAGCCGCGAAGCGTTTCGTCGGGCCAATAAGATCATCGTCAAGATCGGCAGCTCGCTACTGACCGCCGGCGGTCAGGGGCTCGATCACACCGCCCTGACCCATTGGGCCGACCAGATCGCAGCCCTCTGGGACGAGGGCCGTCAAACCCTGCTGGTGTCCTCCGGGGCGGTGGCCGAGGGGGTGGCGCGACTGGGCTGGCGCCGCCGGCCACAGCAGCTCAATCTGCTCCAGGCCGCCGCCGCCGTGGGCCAGGCGGGACTGGTGCAGGCCTACGAATCCCAGTTCCAGCGCCACGGCCGCCGCAGCGCCCAGATCCTGCTGACCCACGAGGACCTCGGCCACCGCCAGCGTTACCTCAACGCCCGCAGTACCCTCACCACCCTGCTGGAATACGGCGTGGTGCCCATCGTCAACGAGAACGACACCGTGGTCATCGACGAGATCCGCTTCGGTGACAACGACACCTTGGCGGCCCTGGTAGCCAATCTGATCGAGGCCGAGCTGTTGGTGATTCTCACCGACCAATCAGGGCTGTTCGACCGCGATCCCCGCGATGATCCGGAGGCCCGCCTGATCGCCGAGGCTTCGGTCAACGATCCGGTGCTCGACCGAGCGGCCGGGGAAAGCCACAGCGGCCTGGGACGCGGCGGGATGATCACCAAAATCCGCGCCGCCCGCCTGGCGGCGCGTTCCGGCACGGCGACGGTGATCGTCGACGGCAAGACGCCGAATGTACTACAGCGGGTGTTGGCCGGGGAGTCGTTGGGCACCTTCCTGATCCCCGACCGCGAACCGCTCGATGCCCGCAAGCGCTGGCTGGTGGGGCAGCGTCAGCTGAAGGGTAAGTTGTGGCTGGATGCCGGCGCGGTGACGGCGTTGCAGGCGCAGGGAAAAAGCCTGCTGCCGGTCGGAGTGAAGCGGGTGGAAGGGGATTTCCGCCGCGGTGACGTGGTGGCCTGCCTCGATCCGGAGGGGCGGGAGATCGCCCGGGGATTGATCAATTATGCCGCCGACGAGGTGCGTCGGATCCAGGGACGCTCCAGCCGGCACATCGCCGAGGTGCTCGGTTACATGGACGAGCCGGAGCTCATCCACCGCGACAATCTGGCGCTGCTCTAGACAATACGAAACCACCGCAGCGCCAGGCGCTGCGGTGGTTGAAATCTTTGCCGTTTCGGTCTTAGGCGGAAGCCTGCTGCGCCAGCGCCTTCAGGCGGGCGTTGAGGCGGCTTTTCTTGCGAGCGGCGTTGTTCTTGTGGATGATGCCCTTGTTGACCATCGAATCGATGACCGGCACCGCCTTGCGGTAGGCTTCCTGGGCCGCAGTCAGATCACCGGCCTCGACCGCCTTGATGACCTTCTTGATGAAGGTGCGCATGCGGCTGCGATGGGATTTGTTGAGCGCGTAGCGCTTCAGGTTCTGGCGCGCGCGCTTTTTTGCAGATGCGATGTTAGCCAAGTCGCTCCCCTATGATTGCCGTTGATTCAGGAAACTTCATATTATCGTGGGCCGTAAGGGCGATGTCAAACGGAGGAAAATGACAAAAGACTTGGTTTTTTTCCCCATCGGCGTATGATGGGAGGTTACTTTCCATTGTGCATATAAGGTTCGTTTCATGCAAGTTTCTGAAAACAAAGTCGTTTCCATCCACTATACGCTGAAAAACGATGCCGGTGAGGTGATCGACAGCTCCGAAGGCCGCGAGCCGCTGACCTATCTCCACGGTGTCGGCAACATCATTCCCGGCCTGGAGAAAGCGCTCGAAGGCAAGGACGTCGGCGAACACGTGGATGTCAGCATCGCTCCGGAAGAAGCGTATGGGGAGCGGAACGACGCCCTGGTTCAGGCGGTGCCGCGCAGCGCCTTCGAGGGTGTGGACGAAATCAAGCCGGGCATGCAGTTCCAGGCCCAGACGCCGGCCGGCATGCAGATCCTCACCGTGGTGAAGGTCGAGGGCGACGAAGTCATCGTCGACGGCAATCATCCCCTGGCGGGGGAAACCCTGCACTTCTCCGTGGACATCACCGACGTGCGCGACGCCACCGAGGAAGAAAAGAGTCACGGTCACGTCCACTGATCGGCTGACCTACCGATCGGATTGTCATTGTCCGGGGCGGGTTCTCCCCCCGCCCCGCTCCTTCCCTCTCCCGCTGCCTTTCTCCTTGTTTCCGTTGTCTTGACGTATTACCCTTAATTCCTTTTTGAACGTTTGCCGTAGGACAACAGGGGCGGCTATCTATGGGAATGGGTAACTGGAAGAGAGGGTTGATCGTCGCCGGCGGCGGTCTTTTGTTCCTGGCGCTGCTGCTGTTGGTGCTGGGGATTCTGTTCAGCCACTTTCTCATCGATCTGTGGTGGTATCTGTCCCTCAACTTCGGCGGCTATTTCTGGCTGCGCCTGCTGTACCGTTACATCCTCGCGGGCGGAGTGACGCTGTTTTTCTTCATCCTTTTTTTCACCAATTTCTGGATCGCCTCCCGTTATCTGGGGCGCAACGCCCGCGGCCGGGTTTCCAACGGCTGGATCCACAAGTTCCAGACCGGAGCGATGGAGGTCTATACGCCCTTGTCGCTGGTGATGGGGATCATTCTGGCGATCCCCTTCTACCAGCAGTGGGAAGCCGGACTGCTGTTCTTCTTCGGCCCCGGGGCCGGGGTGGACGATCCGCTTTACGGTAACGACGTCTCCTTCTATCTGTTCCGGCTGCCGATCTTTCTGATGCTGCAGCGGGGACTGCTGGCCACCTTCCTGATTCTGTTCGTGGGGGTGGGATTCCTTTACTGGCTGGAGAACCGGGTGATTCCGGTCAAGCGGCAGGAATTCCCCGACGGCGTCCGGGTCCATCTGTCGATCCTCGCCTTTCTGTCGGCGTTGGTGCTGGCCTGGGGGCTGATGCTCCAGCGTTTCGCCCTTCTCTACGTGGATGATCACGAGCCGACCTTCTACGGCCCCGGTTTCGTCGAGGTTTACTACCATCTGCCGTTGATCTGGCTGGCGCTGCTCGCTTTTCTGATCGCGGCGGTGGCCTTCATCTTCTATGTCAACCTACGCCGGAGCGTCTATCTGATCGCTGGCATCACCGGTGCGGTGGTGTTTCTCGCCGCTGTCGGCTTGCGTCACGTCGATCTGATCCCGGCAATGCTGAACCAGTACATCGTCAAGGCCAATCCGGTGACCACCGAAGGCCGCTTCATGAAGAACAACATCGAAGCGACCTTGGCGGCCTATCGCCTGGACAAGGCGACGGCAGTGGACTTCGAGGTCAGCCGGCGGCCGGAAACCGACATCGGCGAAGACGTCGCCAGCTACATCAACAACATCCCGGTCTGGGACGAGAATTTCCTCTACGACGTCTATCAGCAGCTCCAGGGGCTGCGGCCCTATTACCGCTTCTCGCCGGTGGACGTGGCCCGCTACACCATCCACGGCCGGGTGCAGCAGGTCAACCTGGCGGCCCGGGAGCTGAACCTGAGCAAGCTGCCGGCCTCGGTGGTGGAAAACTGGGAGAACGTGCACTTGCGCTACACCCATGGCTACGGGGTAGTGATGACCCCGGCGGCCCAGGAAGGCGACCGGCCGATGGAATGGTTCATCCGTGACCTGACCCTGTATTCGCCGGTCGGCTTCAAGATCGACACCCCCGACATCTACTACGGTCAGGAGAATCTGACCTACGCCATCGTTCCCAACGAGCTGGAAATCGCCGAGCTGCCGGGAACCAAGGCGACGCCGCAGAAATACCACGGCGGTGGCGGGGTCGAAATCAAATCTCTGTTCCGCAAGCTGATCGCCGCGGTCTATTTCCAGGATCCCAAGATCTTCTTCTCCATCAACATCGACGAAGAAAGTCGCCTGCGCATCCGTCGGAATATCATCGAGCGGATTCGCGAGCTGACGCCCTACCTGATGATCGACAGCGATCCTTACGTGATCGTCACCGATGACCGTCTCTACTGGCTCATCGACGCCTACACCATTTCCGACTGGTATCCGATCTCCAAGCCTACCACCCTGGAGGGTCTGGAACGGGAGATCAACTACATCCGCAATTCGGTCAAGATCGTCATCGATGCCTACGACGGCCACGTGGATTTCTACGTCGCCGATCCGGAAGATCCCATCATCCGCGCCTATGCCCGCGCCTTTCCGGGGGTGTTCAAGCCCATCGGCGCCATGCCCCACGTGATTCAGACCCAGCTGCGCTACCCGCGCGACTTCTTCCGCATCCAGATGCAGATCTACGCCAAGTACCATCAGCGGGAGCCGGAGCTGTTCTTCCAGCAGGCCGACACCTGGGACTTCGCCAAAGTCAAGGACGTGCCCAAGCTGCCCTACTACCTGACGGTCCAGCTGGTGGAGAAATCCCATCCGCATCTGCAACCCTTCGTACAGATCAGTCCCCTGACCCCGATCGGCCGCGACAATCTGCGGGCGCTGGCGATCGCCGGGGTCCGCGATCTGACCGAAGGGCCCTACGTGCCCGAGCTGGTGGTCTACCAGTTCAAGAAGGAAGTGCAGGTGGACGGACCGGCCCAGATCGACGCCCTCATCGACCAGGACCCGGAAATCTCCGCCGCCTTCACCTTGTGGAACCAACAGGGCTCTCAGGTCAAGCGCGGCCGTATCATCGTCCTGCCGGTGGGGCACTCGGTGCTGTACGTGCAGCCGGTCTATCTGATCGCCGCCGGCGAGACCCGCATTCCGCAGCTGACCCGGATCATCGTCTCCATGGGCAACGTGGTGGTGATGGAGCGTTCCCTCAAAGAAGCGTTCGACAGGTTGCGTCAGGAGTTGCTCGCCAAGACAGTGCGGGAGCTGGAACTGCGCGGGCAGACCCTGGAGGGCGTCAATCCGGGAGCACCGGCGCTACCGCTGCCGGAACCCGCGCGGGAAGCCGTCGTCCCCTGAAATGCAAAAAGCCCGCATAGCGGGCTTTTTGATGGGAGCTGACACGAGAAGGTCTAACGGCTCAGGGTCTTGACGCCTTCGGGGGTGCCGAGCAGGACCACGTCCGCCGGCCGCAGGGCGAAGATGCCGACGGTGACCACCCCGGGAATGTTGTTGATGTTCTGTTCCAGCTCGATGGGTTTGAGGATCTCCAGATTGTGGACATCGATGATCTGGCCGCCGTTGTCGGTAACGTAGCCTTCACGCCACTGCGGCTGGCCGCCGAGTTTGACCATCTGCCGGGAGACGTAGCTGCGGGCCATCGGGATCACTTCGATGGGCAACGGGAAGCGGCCGAGCACGTCCACATATTTGCCCTCGTCGGCGATGCAGACGAACTTGCGGCTGGCGGCGGCGATGATCTTCTCCCGGGTCAGGGCGCCGCCACCGCCCTTGATCAGCTGCAGATGGGGATTGATTTCGTCAGCGCCGTCCACATAGACCTCCAGGTCGCCGACGGCATTGAGGTCGAGGACCGGGATGCCCAGCTTCTTCAGACGTTCGGTGCTGGCCTCGGAACTGGAGACGGCGCCCTCGATTTCGTGCCTGAAATCGGCGAGCAGATCGATGAAATGGTTGACGGTGGAACCGGTGCCGATGCCGAGGATGGGGATGCCGCGCACGTATTCGAGGGCGGCTTCGGCGGCTTTGCGTTTGAGGTCGTCGGCAGAGCTCATGGACATCTCCTTAGGTGTTTCGGAATTTGGAACCGACGATGATAGCGGCCATGGCCGCTGCTTGGCAACGGAGGTTAGCGGCGGGCCAGTTCCAGCAGAAACCGCCAATGCGCCGGCGCCACCGGCATCACCGAAAGGCGATTGCCGCGGCGGAGCAGCGCCAACCCCTCCAGGCGGTCGCCGTGGCGTTTGATTTCCGCTAGGGTGAGGGTGTGGGGGAAACGTTCCGTCAGGCGCACGTCCACCATGAACCAGCGCGGATTTTCCGGCGTGCTTTTAGGATCGTAATAGGAGCTGTCCGGGTCGAAGGCGGTGTGATCGGGGTAGCCGGCACGGACGATTTCCACGGTGCCGACGATGCCTGGCTCCTTGCAGTTGGAATGATAGAAGAAGGCCTGATCGCCCCCTTGCATCCGGTCACGAAGAAAATTGCGGGCCTGGTAGTTGCGAACCCCGTCCCAATGGGTGGTCTGGTCCGGGCAGGCGGCCAGGTCATCGATACCGAAGGTGGTCGGTTCTGATTTCAGCAGCCAGTAACGGCGGGTGGATCGGCTCATGAAGGCGCGGATGGGAAAGGAATGTATCCCCCGCCTGCGCCGTAACGTCCCTTTGCTCTTGAACCGGTCGGTTCAAGTGGGAGCTTCGGTGGCGAATCAGGCTTCCCGCACATGGCGGACATGCACACCATCGCCAGGCACCCGCTCCCAGGGTTTGGAATTAGGCTCAAGAGGTAACCCCGGGACGTTTCGCACGCTGCAGGGGATACTGGTTTAATTGTACACCAAGATGGCGAAACGGGGGCTCAGGATGCGTCTTCTTGCAGAATTCGGGTGACGATCCGGTTCAGGTTCGTAGCCTGGAGGAGGCATCGTGCCGGATCGCTGCACTTATCCGGCCTACGGTGCGCTTGTTAGCCTTGTAGCCCCATGATTTCTTTGAGTATTCATTCATGCGATTGCCCTGTCGATGCCGGGGCCTTGATCGCGATCAGCGACAGGAAGTTGAAGTACTGGAACCACACCTCGACGCTGGTGAATCCAGCCTGCTCGATGCGGTGGCGGTGGACGGCGAGCGGTTCGGGGACCAGCACGTTCTCCAGGGCCGCCCGCTTGCGGGCGATCTCCAGGCCGCTGTAACCCTGGGCGCGCTTGAAGGCGTGATGCAGCTCGGTGAACAGGGCCTGCTGGCGGGGATCTTCGAGGGCGATCTTCTCCGACAGGATCAGCACGCCGCCGGGAACCAGCCCCTGATGAATGCGTGCGATCAGGTCGGCCCGCTGCGGCAAGGGTACGAATTGCAGCGTGAAGTTGAGCACCACCAGGGAGGCGTTGTCGATGCGAACGTCGGCCAGATCGGCGCAGACGGGGCGGACGGGCGTCGGCAGCGGCTCCAGCGCGGCGAGGCGCCGGCGCATCTGCGCCAGCATCGGCCAGGCGTTGTCGACGGCGATGATCTCACAGCCGGGGAGTTGGATCCGCTGCGCCAGCGCCAGGCTCACCGCCCCCAGGGAGCATCCCAGATCGTAGCAGCGGCTGTGGGGACGGGCCAGGCGTTCGCCGAGCAGGCCGATGGCGGTGACGATGGTGCGGTAACCGGGCACCGAGCGCTCGATCATGTCGTCGAAGACTCTGGCGACCCGGTCGTCGAAGCGGAAGGCGGCGACCGGGGTCTGAGGGTCGGCGAACAGACGGTCGCGGGTTTGGTTCAGGTCAAAATCCCGGGAAGACATTGTGCTAATCTAGCGGCTGCCGATGTCATTCAGTCAATAGGGAGGACGCATGAGTCAAGTCGATCTGGCAGCGGTCAAAGCGTATCTGCTGCAGCTTCAGGACACCATCTGCCATAGCCTGGAAAGCGCCGAACCGGTCGCCCGTTTCCAGGAGGACCGCTGGGAGTACGAACACGGCGAAGGGGGCGGCCGGACCCGGGTGATCGCCGACGGCGAAACCTTCGAGAAAGGCGGGGTCAATTTCTCCCATGTCGTGGGGGAGCGGTTGCCGGCGGCGGCCACCGCCCATCGTCCCGAGCTGGCCGGGCGGCGTTTCCAGGCGGTGGGGGTGTCGTTGGTGATCCATCCGTGCAATCCCTACGTGCCCACCTCCCACGCCAACGTACGCTTCTTTCTTGCCGAGAAGGACGGAGCCGAGCCGGTGTGGTGGTTCGGCGGCGGTTTCGACCTGACTCCCTATTATCCCTTCCGGGAGGACGTGATCCACTGGCACCAAGTGGCCCGGGAAGCCTGCGAACCTTTCGGCGCCGACGTCTATCCGCGTTTCAAGCGCTGGTGCGACGAATATTTCTACCTCAAGCATCGCGGCGAGACCCGCGGGGTCGGCGGCCTGTTCTTCGACGATCTCAACGAGTGGGGGTTCGAACGCTGTTTCGCGTTTCTGCGCGCGGTGGGAGACCGCTACATCCCCGCCTATCTGCCCATCGTCGAACGCCGCAAGGATCTGCCCTACGGAGAACGGGAGCGGGAGTTTCAGGCTTATCGGCGCGGCCGCTACGTGGAATTCAACCTGATCTACGACCGCGGTACGATCTTCGGCCTGCAATCGGGGGGGCGCACCGAATCCATCCTCATGTCGCTGCCGCCGGTCGCCAAATGGGGCTACAACTGGCGCCCGCCGGAAGGATCGAAGGAAGCCGAGCTGTACGACTACCTACGCCCCCGCGACTGGCTTGACGAGGGCTGAGGCTTCGGGGCCCTTCTCGAGCGCCTCGCGGTTGCGCTGCGCCAGGCGCTCGATGAGGGCGTCGAGGGAGCCGGTCTGGGCGATTTCCTCGGTGAAGGTGGTGCGGTAGTTCTTCACCAGGTCCACCCCCTCGATGATGACGTCATAGGCCTTCCATTCGTCGCCCTTGCGGATCATGCGGAAGGCGACCTGCGCCGGCTGTTTGCCGGGCTGGACGAACTCGGTCTGCACCACCACCTTCTTTTTCTTCGGATTCCAGTCGCGGATCGGTTTGAAGCGGATCTCCCAGTCGGCGTATTCCCCGTAGGCGGTGGCGTAGGTGCGGATCAGCATGGTCTTGAATTCCTGCTTGAAGCGCGCACGCTGCTCCGGGGTGGCGGTGCGCCAGTATTTGCCCAGCACCAGGGCGGCGAAGCGGTCGAAATCGACGTGGGGTTCGATGTACTTGTCGACGATCTCCACCGCCTTCTTGAAGTCCACCTTGTAGTCGATCCGGCGCAGCTCGCGCTGGATCTGGTCGGAAACCTCTTTGATCAGTTGCTGGGGGGGCAGCAGGTCGTCTTCCGCCTGGATCGGCTCTGCCATGATCATCAGCCCTGCCAGAGCGAGCAGCCAGGCGAGCCAGGTTTTCGTGATCGTCAACTTTTGCATCGAACGCTCCCAAAGGTCCATATCGTGAGAGATTTTGCTTATCATAACCGCGGCGACCGGGATAAACTAGCACCAACACCGCAATCGGATCGACCATGGATAAATATAGCCTACGTTATCCCAGCCATCGTCCCCGGCGTATGCGCCGCGACGCGTTCAGCCGCCGGCTGATGCGCGAGCACCTGCTGACCGCCGCCGACCTGATCTGGCCGGTGTTCGTGTGCGAGGGTGAGAGCGTCCGCGAGCCGGTCCCCTCCATGCCCGGGGTCGAGCGCCTCAGCCTCGACCAGCTGCTGCGGGAGGCCGAGGCGCTGGCGGCCCTGAAGGTGCCGGCCATCGCCCTGTTTCCGGTGGTGCCGGCGGAAAAGAAGTCCGACGACGCTCGCGAGGCTTGGAATCCCGACGGTCTGGTGCAGCGCAGCGTGCGCGCCCTGAAACGGGCCCTGCCGGAACTGGGGATCATCACCGACGTCGCCCTCGATCCCTTCACTTCCCACGGTCAGGACGGCCTGATCGACGCCTCCGGTTACGTGCTCAACGACGAAACCGTCGCCGTGCTGGTGCGTCAGGCCCTGTCCCACGCCGAGGCCGGGGCCGATGTCGTCGCCCCTTCGGACATGATGGACGGCCGTATCGGCGCCATCCGTACCGCCCTGGAGGAAAACGGCTTTCCCCTGACCCGGATTCTGGCCTATTCGGCCAAGTACGCCTCCCACTTCTACGGGCCGTTCCGCGATGCGGTGGGTTCGGCGGCCAACCTGGGCGGCGCCAACAAGTTCACCTACCAGATGGATCCGGCCAACGGCGACGAGGCCCTGCGCGAGGTGGCGCTGGATCTGGAGGAGGGCGCCGACATGGTGATGGTCAAGCCGGGCTTGCCCTATCTGGACGTGGTCCGGCGGGTGAAGGAGACCTTCAGGGTGCCGACCTTCGCCTATCAGGTCAGCGGCGAATACGCCATGCTCAAGGCGGCGGGCCGAAACGGCTGGCTCGACGAACGCAAGACCGTGCTCGAATCCCTGCTGGCCTTCAAGCGCGCCGGGGCTGACGGCATTCTGACGTATTATGCCAGGGACGTAGCGGCCTGGCTGCGGGAAGATCCGCTGGCGGAAAGCATTTGGGAGTGACCGATGAGCGACGAAGAACAAGAACGACCGCTGGAAACCGAGGCGCCGCGTAAGGTGGTGGTCTGGCTCGATGAGGCGGTGCTGATCGTCATGCTGCTGCTGTCGGTCGGCGGGGCGGTGATCACCGACTTCTCCCCCCAGGATGCCTATCTCTACTGGCTGACGATGATTCCGCTGTTCGGGCTGGCGGCGATCGTCGCCGGATGGGCCCAGGCGCGGGTCAAAGGTGAAGTGCACGGTTATCCCATCGGTGCCTTGCTCAAGATTCAGGCGCTGCACTGGGGCGGGGCGCTGTGTACCGTGATCGGCGTCTTCGTGCTGCACTTCGCCCGGGTGCTGAACGAGGAGGCCGCCGCCCTGGTGATGCTGCTGATTCTGGGGTTGGCCACCTTCCTCGACGGCATCCGCATCGGCTGGCGCTTCAGCCTCACCGGGGTTTTCCTGGGCGTTTCCGCGATGCTGATCGCGCTGGTGGAACCATTTCTACCCCTCGTGGTCGGTTTGGCGGTACTGTTCATCATTTATACCATTGTGCGCGGCCGTCGGGAGGCGTGCCGTCTGAGCGAACATGCCTGAACCGGACCGTTACGCTGTCTTCGGCCATCCCATCGGCCACAGCAAATCGCCCCAGATCCACCGGCTTTTCGCCGAACAGACCGGCGAGGCGCTCGTCTACACCGCCCAGGACGTGCCGCCGGAATGCTTCGCCACTGCGCTGCGGACCTTCCGCGCCGGCGGCGGCGCCGGGCTCAACTGCACGGTTCCCTTGAAGGAGCAGGCCTTCGAGGCGGCACAGGTGCTCACCGAGCGGGCCCGCCTGAGCGGGGCGGTGAACACCCTGTGGTGGGACCGGGACGATATCCTGCATGGCGACAATACCGACGGCGTCGGTCTGGTGCGCGATCTGACCGTGAACCTGGAAGTGGCGCTGACCGGAAAACGGGTGCTGCTGCTGGGGGCGGGAGGATCGGCCCGGGGCGTTCTGGGGCCGCTGCTGGCCGAGCGACCGGGGGAGATCGTCATCGCCAACCGTACCGTTTCCCGGGCCGAGGAATTGGCGCGGCGCTTTGCCGCCCTGGGACAGGTGGCGGCGTGTGGCTTTGCCGCACTGGCGGGACGCCGCTTCGATGTGGTGATCAACGCCACTTCCGCCAGCCTGCAGGGGGCATTGCCGCCGTTGCCGGATGACCTGCTGGCGCCCGGGGCGGTCTGCTACGATTTGATGTACGCCGATGTCCCGACGGCGTTCGTGCGCTGGGGCCTCGATCACGGCGCCGGTCTCAGCGTCGACGGCCTGGGAATGCTGGTGGAGCAGGCGGCGGAAGCCTTCCGCATCTGGCGCGGGGTCAGGCCGCAAACGGCACCGGTCATCGCCTGCCTGCGCCGGTGAGGCTGCGGCGGCTGTTTTTGCTCCTGCTGGCGCTGGCGGCGGTCGCCGTGGCACTGCTGCAATGGTACTTGCGCCGCACCTCAGCCGTTTTCATCGAGCCCGGCTCCCGGCTGGAGCGTATCCGCCATGAAGGTAGGCTGCGGGTGCTCACGGTTTACGGCGCGACCACTTACTATCCCCTCGCCAATGGGGGGTTCGCCGGTTTCGAATACGATCTCGTGCGCCGTTTTGGTCAGTGGCTCGGAGTCGAGGTGGCGTTCGTGGCCGCCGACTCGGTGGCCGAGCTGTTGGCCGCCATGCTGGCCGGCAAGGCGGACATGGCCGCCGCCGGCCTGACGGTGACCGAGGTGCGGCGCCGTTACCTGCGTTTTTCCGAGCCTTACCAGTACGTCACCGAGCAGGTGATCTACCGTCGGGGCGCCGCTCCCAGGCCGCGCCGGGTCGCCGATCTCGAAGACCGTTTCATCGAGGTCATGCTCGGTTCCAGCCATGCCTTTCGTCTTGCGCGCCTGCGCCGGGCCCACCGTGCGCTGCGCTGGCGCGAAACCGACGCGACCAGCGAGGAACTCCTGCGTCGGGTCGATGTCGGCCTGACCGATTACACGGTGATGGATTCCAACCAGTTCCGGGTGCTGCAGCGTTTCTATCCCAGTCTACAGGTGGGCTTCGATCTGACCGGGGCGGAGCCTCTGGCCTGGGTTTTCAGCCCCGAGGGGGACGATACCCTGCGGCAGGCGGCCAACCGTTTTCTCGCCCAGGCCCGCCGCGACCGGACTCTGGAATCGCTGCAGGAACAGTACTACGGTCACGTCGATGCCCTGGAATTCGTGGACGTCTGCACCTTCCAGCGCCACGTGCGCCAGCGTTTGAGCCAATATCTGCCCTGGTTCCAGGCGGCGGGAGAAAAATACGGCTGGGACTGGCGCCTACTGGCCGCCATCGCCTATCAGGAATCCCACTGGAACGCCGACGCCCGTTCCCCGACCGGGGTGGAGGGCCTGATGATGCTGACCCGGGACACCGCCCGCCAGTTGGGGATCCGCGATCGCCGGGACCCCAAGGAAAGCATTTTCGGGGCGGCCCGTTACCTCAACCGCCTGAAGGCCAAGATCCCCGCGCGCATTCCCGAGCCCGATCGCACCTGGTTCACCCTGGCGGCCTACAACGTCGGTTTCGGCCATCTGGAAGACGCCCGCATCCTGACCCAGCGGGCGGGGGAAGATCCGGACCGCTGGATGGATGTGAAGAAATACCTGCCGAAGCTGGCGCAGAAACGCTGGTACAGCCGGGTCAAACGCGGCTATGCCCGTGGCTGGGAGCCGGTGCGCTACGTGGAGAACATCCGCAACTATTACGACCTGTTGCTGCCGCTCGACAATCCGGCGCTCAGCGCCGGGCGGCGAAGAACGTTCGCAGCGGTGCCGCGCATTCCTCGGCCAGCACCCCCGCCGTCACCGTCACCCGGTGGTTGAGGAAGTCGGCCTGGTGCAGGGACAGCACGCTGCCGGCCGCGCCGCGTTTTGGGTCGGCGGCGCCGAAGACCAGGCGTTGGATACGGGCGTGGACGATGGCGCCCATGCACATGACGCAGGGTTCGAGGGTGACGTAGAGGGTGGTGCGGGGCAGGCGGTAGTTGCCGAGCGCCCGGCCGCCGGCGCGCAGGGCTTCGATTTCGGCGTGGGCGGTGGGATCGCAGGCGGCGATGGGGCGGTTCCAGCCCTCGGCGACGATACGGTCGTGTTTCACCAGCACCGCCCCGATGGGCACCTCCCCCTCGCTTTCGGCCCGGCGGGCCAGCTCCAGGGCCCGGCGCATCCACATCTCGTCGCGGGGAGTGACGGGGGTCATCGGGTGCGGAAACGCCGTGAATCCTTCCCTGGAGGCTCGGGACTCGGCCGGCCGGGCCGAGTACGTTCCGCAACCGAATCCCTGTCCTCGTGAAAGCCTTTCACTCCCACTCGATGGTCGCTGGTGGTTTGCCGGAGACGTCGTACACCACCCGCGAGATCCCCTTGACCTCGTTGATGATGCGGCGGGAGACGGTGTCGAGGAATTCGTAGGGCAGTTGGGCCCAGCGGGCAGTCATGAAGTCGGTGGTTTCCACCGCCCGCAGGGCGATGACGTAGTCGTAGCTGCGCTCGTCCCCCATCACGCCGACGGACTTGATCGGCAGGAACACGGCGAACGCCTGGCTGACCTGGTCGTAGAGTTCGTGCTTGCGCAGCTCGGAGATGAAGATGTCGTCGGCCAGGCGCAGGATCTCGGCGTATTCCGGCTTCACCTCGCCCAGGATGCGTACCCCCAGGCCGGGGCCGGGGAAGGGGTGGCGGTAGACCATCTCATAGGGCAGCCCCAGCTCCAGGCCAATCTTGCGCACTTCGTCCTTGAACAGTTCGCGCAGCGGCTCGATGAGCTTGAGCCGCATGGTTTCCGGCAGGCCGGCGACGTTGTGGTGGGACTTGATCAGCGACGCCTTGGCAGTTCTGGCCGCCGCCGACTCGATCACGTCCGGATAGATGGTGCCCTGGGCCAGCCATTTGACGTCCTCGAGCTTTTTGGCCTCCTCCTCGAAGATCTCGATGAACAGGTGGCCGATGATGCGGCGCTTCTCTTCCGGATCGGTGACGCCTTTCAGAGCGTCGAAATAGCGTTCGGCGGCATTGACGCGGATGACCTTGACCCCCATGTGTCGGGCCAGGGTGGCCATGACCTGGTCGCCCTCGTGGAGCCGCAGCAGGCCGGTGTCCACGAACACGCAGGTGAGCTGATCGCCGATGGCCTTGTGCATGAGGGCGGCGACCACCGACGAGTCCACTCCGCCGGACAGGGCCAGCAGCACTTTGTCCTTGCCCACCTGCCGGCGGATGTTGCGGACGCTTTCCTCGATGATGTTTTCAGGGGTCCAGACCGGCTCGCAGCCGCAGATGTCGTGGACGAAACGGCCCAGGATGCGCTGGCCCTGCCGGGTGTGGGTGACTTCGGGATGGAACTGAAGGCCGTAAAACCGCCGTGCCTCGTCGGCCATGCCGGCGATGGGGGCGTCCTCGGTCAGGCAGATGACCTTGAAGCCGGGCGGCACTTCCACCACCCGGTCGCCGTGGCTCATCCACACGTCGAGCAGGGCCTCGCCGTCCGGGGTGGTGTGATCCTCGATGCCTTCGAGCAGGCGCGAATGGCCCCGGATCTTGACCTGGGCGTAGCCGAACTCGCGCTTCAACGCCGGTTCCACTCTGCCGCCCAGCTGGGCCGCCATGGTCTGCATGCCGTAGCAGATTCCCAGCACCGGCACTCCCAGCTCGAACGCCACCTGGGGGGCGCGGGGGGTGAAGTCGGCGGTCACGGTTCGGGGCCCGCCGGAGAGAATGATGCCGCGGGGGGAGAAGTTGCGGATCTGCGCTTCGGTCCAGTCGAAAGGATGGATCTCGCAGTACACCCCCAGCTCGCGCACGCGCCGACCGATGAGCTGGGTGTACTGGGAGCCGAAGTCGAGGATCAGGATCTTGTGGGCGTGAATGTCCATGCTCAGTCCAGACGGTAGTTGGGAGCTTCCTTGACGATGGCCACGTCGTGGACGTGGCTTTCCCGTACGCCGGCGCCGGTGATGCGCACGAACCGGGCTTTCTCGTGCAGTTCGGCGATGGTGCGGCAGCCGGTGTAGCCCATGCTGGCGCGGATACCGCCGAGGAGCTGATGGATGATGGCCACCACGCTGCCCTTGTAGGGCACCCGGCCCTCGATGCCCTCTGGCACCAGCTTCTCAATGGCGTCGGTATCCTCCTGGAAGTAACGGTCGCTGGAGCCCTGCTGCTGGGACATGGCACCCAGAGAGCCCATGCCGCGGTAGGTTTTGTAGGAGCGGCCCTGGTACAGTTCCACCTCGCCGGGGGCTTCCTCGGTGCCGGCGAACAGGCTGCCGAGCATGACGCTGTGGGCCCCGGCGGCCAGGGCCTTGGCCACGTCGCCGGAATAGCGGATGCCGCCGTCGGCGATCAGCGGCAGCCCCGTGTCCTTCAATGCCTGGGCGACGTTGGCGACCGCGGTGATCTGGGGCACGCCGACGCCGGCTACCACCCGGGTGGTGCAGATGGAGCCCGGGCCGATGCCGACCTTGACCGCGTCGGCGCCCGCTTCCAGCAGGGCCACGGCCGCCTCGCCGGTGGCGATGTTGCCGCCGATCACCTGGATGTCGGGGTAGTGACGCTTGATCCAGCGGACCCGGTCGATCACCCCCTGGGAATGGCCGTGGGCGGTATCGACCACGATCACGTCCACGCCGGCTTCCACCAGGGCGGCGACCCGCTCGTCGGTGCCGGCCCCGACGCCGACCGCCGCGCCGACCCGCAGGCGTTCCTGCTCGTCCTTGCAGGCGTTGGGATAGTCCTTGGCCTTCTGGATGTCCTTGACGGTGATCAAGCCGCGCAGGTGGAAGTCGTCGTCCACCACCAGGATCTTCTCGATCCGGTGCTGGTGCAGCAGGCGGACGATCTCCTCCTTGGGCGCCCCTTCCTTGACCGTCACCAACCGCTCCCTGGGAGTCATGACCGCCGACACCGGGGCGTCGAAACGGGTTTCGAAGCGCAGGTCACGGTTGGTGACGATGCCCACCAGCCGGTTGCCGTTTTCCACCACCGGCACGCCGGAGATGTTTTTCTCCCGCGTCAGACGGATGACTTCGCCGATGGTGGTGTCGGGGGTGACGGTGATCGGTTCCTTGATGACCCCGCTTTCGTATTTCTTCACCTTGGCCACTTCCTGGGCCTGGCGCTCGGCCGTCATGTTCTTGTGGATGATGCCGATGCCGCCTTCCTGGGCCAGGGTGATGGCCAGACGGGCTTCGGTGACCGTGTCCATCGCCGCCGACACCAGGGGGATGTTGAGGGTGATTTCCCGCGTCAGCCGGGTGCGGAGATCCGCCTCTTTGGGCAGAACCGTGGAATGGGCGGGGACCAGGAGAACGTCATCGAAGGTGATGGCCTCTTCCAGAATGCGCATGGTGCTACCGTGATCGCTGAGTAAATTGCGTTATTATACCTTGAATTTACCTGTATCCCGCGTCATGCCCCCGAGCCTGTACTGGTACGACTACGAGACCTTCGGCGCCGATCCGGTGCGCGACCGCCCGGCCCAGTTCGCCGGTATCCGCACCGACGAGGATCTCGACCCCGTCGGCGAGCCGCTGGTGCTGTACTGTCGCCCGGCCCCCGATTTCCTGCCCCAGCCGGCCGCCTGTCTGGTGACCGGCATCACCCCGCAGCTGGCGTGGGAGAAAGGCGTGTGCGAGGACGAATTCATCGCCCGCATCAACGCCGAGTTCTCCCGGCCGGAAACCTGCGTGGCCGGTTACAACAACATCCGCTTCGACGACGAGGTCACCCGCCACACCCTCTACCGCAATCTCTACGATCCCTATGCCCGGGAATGGCGGGGCGGCAACTCCCGCTGGGATCTGATCGACGTGGTCCGCCTCACCTATGCCCTGCGCCCGGAAGGGATCGTCTGGCCCGAGCGCGAGGACGGGGCGCCCAGCTTCCGCCTCGAGCGCCTGACCGCCGCCAACGGCATCGCCCATGCAGAAGCCCACGACGCCCTGGCCGACGTGCGTGCCACCATCGCCCTGGCGCGGCTGGTCCGTGCGCGCCAACCCAGGCTCTATGCCTATTGCTTCGACCATCGCCGCAAGGACGCGCTGCGGCGGCTGATCGATCTGGAGACGCTGAAACCGTTGCTGCACGTGTCGGAGAAGTACCCCGCCCGCCGCGGCTGCCTGGCGCTGGTCGCCCCCGTGGGGTGGGACCCGGGCAATCCCAACGGGGTGGCGGTCTGGGACCTGAGCGTCGATCCGGCCATGCTGCTGGAGCTGGAGACAGAACAGCTGCGGCGGCTGCTTTACACGCCCTCGAGGGAACTGGCAGAGGACGAGACCCGGCCGGCGCTCAAGACCGTTCGCCTGAACCGCTGCCCGGTACTGGCGCCGCCTAACGCGCTGCGTTCGCAAGACGCCGAGCGCCTGGGAATCGATCTGGCCGCCTGCGAGCGCCATCTGGCCTGGTTGCGCCGGCACCGGCGGGCGGTCGAGACGGTGCTGCCGGAATTGCTGCAATGGCCCGAGGCGGAAGAGGCGCCCTTGGACCCGGAACTGGCGCTCTACCGCGGCGGCTTCTTCAGCGCCAGGGACCGGGCGCTGATGGCCCAGGTGCATCGCCTCGACCCTGAGCGGTTGCGTCATTTCGAAGCGGATTTCGACGATCCCCGCCTGCCGGAGCTGCTGTTCCGGTTCCGGGCCCGCAACTGGCCCGAAACCCTGTCGGCCGAGGAGCGGGCGCGTTGGGAACGCTTCCGTATCGAGCGCCTGACGTGCCCGGAACGGGGGGCCTCGATCGTGTGGGAGGATTTCTGGCGGGAACTGGCGCGTTTGCGTTCAGAGGCGGTTCAGGGCGATGCGGCAATACTGGAGGCGCTAGAGGAATACGCCCGGGAAATTCTCCCGGTTGCCGGCCGTTGCCTTCTGGAGAAAACGCTGTCATGATTTATGATTTTGGTCGAACCTTGCAACCCCATCGTTGGAGGAGCTGATGCGTAAACTCATCCCCCTGTTTTCCCTGCTGGCCCTGGTATGGGCCGTCAGCGCCGAGGCCCACGGTCCGAGCCGGCAGAAAGTGGCCGAAGAGGTCGTGATCGACGCCCCGGCGGCCAAGGTCTGGGAGATCGTCAAGGATTTCTGCAGCATCGAGAAATGGCACCCGCAGGTCAAGTCCTGCACCCTGGAAGGCGACGGCACCAAGAAGGGCGCCAAGCGCAAAGTGACTTTGGCGGGTGGCGGCTGGATCGTCGAGGAGCTGAAGAAGTACGATCCCAAGAAGCGGATGTACAAGACCTTCTGCGGCTGCACCCCGGACGAGGAAATCAGCACCGCCAAGACCATTACCTGGTCCGGTGCCGAGGTGAAGGTGCCGGTCATTCCGGTGGCGAACTATTCCAGCATCTTCGAGGTCAAAGAGGCCAACGGCAAGACCAAAGTCGTCTGGCGCGGCGCCTTCTACCGTGCCTACATGAACAACAACCCGCCGCCGGAGATGAACGAGGAAGCCGCCATCAAGGCCGTGACCGAATTCTACCGCCAGGGACTCGATCATCTGAAACAGATCGCCGAAAGCCAGTAACGCGATATGCTCCGTTCTCCATTGCTATCCACCCTGATTTTGGCGGCGTCAGCCGCCTTCTTTTTTGGTGCCGCCAGCGCCAAGCCCTACGCCTTCATCACCAACCAGGGCGCCGACAGCGTCTCGGTGATCGACACCGCCACCGATTGGGTCGTCAAGACCCTCAAGGTGGGGAAAAAGCCGGCCGGCGTTGCGGTCAGCCGCGACGGCCGCCGGGTGCTGATCACCAATCCGCAGAGCCGGGACGTGACCGTGATCGACGGCGAGCGCCTGGAAGTGCTGGATGCGATCCCGGTGGGGGAAGGGCCGGTCGGGGTGGCCGTGGATGCGGCAGGCCGGCGCGGTTACGTGGCCGACTGGTACGAGCACCGCGTCAGCGTCATCGATCTCGATCGGCGCAAGGTCATCGCCAAGGTGGCGGTGGGCAAGTCCCCGGCCGGCATGGCGGTGAGCCGCGACGGCAAACGCCTCTATGTCGCCAATCGCGATGACGATGCGGTCGCGCTGGTCGACACCCGGGCCTTCAAAACCCTCGCCACCGGCAAGGTGGGCTCCCATCCCTTCGGCATCGCCCTCGACGAGAAACGCGGCCGTCTCTATACCGCCAACGTGATCAGCAACGATGTCAGCGTGCTCGATGCCGAAACCCTCAAACCCGTCGCCACCGTCAAGGTGGGGGACCGTCCCTACGCCATCACCCTGGCCCAGGGCGGCAGCCGGGTGGTGGTGACCAATCAGTACGACGACACCGTGTCGGTCATCGACGCCGACGCCCTCAAGATCATCGACACCCTGGCGGTGGGAGAATACCCGGAAGGCATCGATACCCATCCGGACGACCGGCGGGTGTATGTGGTCAACTGGTTCAGCAATTCAGTGTCGGTCCTCGACATGCATGACCTGAAGCCCTTGAAGACCATCCCGACAGGCGAAGGCAGTCGGGGCTTCGGCAACTTCATCGGCCCATGAGCGATCCCGAGCGTATCGACCGCGCCGCCGATCTGCTGCTGGAACTGGAGGCGGAGCTGCGCCGTCTGGGACTGTGGGAAGAGGCGCGTCCCAGCGACGAGGCGCTCGCCAGTCCGTTGCCCTTTTGTTGCGATACGTTATCCTTTCCCCAGTGGCTGCAGTTCGTGTTTCTGGAGCGCATGAAACCCCTGATCGAAGCCGGCGGCCCGCTGCCCGGCCAATGCGGCATCGCCCCCATGGCCGAGGAGTGGTTCGCCGGCTCCGGGATCGAAAGCAAACGCCTCCTCCGCCTGCTGCGCGACTTCGACGAATTACTGACCCAGGACTGAGCATGGCCGAAAAACCCGAAGAGCTGACCGTCAACTATTACGAAGGTGACCTCCAGACCGTCAAGGAACTGGACAAGGTCATCCTCTCCAAGGGCGCCTGGACCACCATCCTGTTCCGCTATCAGGAATGGGACGCCCGTAAAGGCGAATACGGTCCGGAAAAATACACCATTCGCCGCTACCAGAAGCGCGACGGCCAGTACCAGCAGCGTTCCAAGTTCAACATCTCCAGCCGTGATCAGGCCAAAAACATCGTCAAGGCCCTGCAATCCTGGCTGGAAGAGGAGTCTGCCGACTGATTCAAATTTGCATCGTTTGGTCGTATAATTCCCATTTCTTCGCAGCCGGTGTAGCTCAGTCGGTAGAGCAACTGATTCGTAATCAGTAGGTCAGCGGTTCGATTCCGCTCACCGGCTCCAATCCTCCCCGAAAAATTAAAAGGTCGGCTGTATGCCGGCCTTTTTGCTTGCCCACCTGCCCTTGCAATCCACCCTCCCGGCCCGCATATTGTGGCGACACAAACCATATAGGATGGAACACCATGCGTAAGGTTCTGGGTGCCTTGACGGTGGTGCTGAGCGTCGCGCTGGTGTGTTCGTTCATGGTCACCGCGGCGGCGGTGTTGCTGGCGGAGCGGCAGGAGAGGAATCTGCGTCTGGAGCGGATTCGTCATATCCTGGCGGTTGTCGGCATCGAGGCGACCGAACCGCTCAGCGCCTACCGTGAAGCGATCGATGCGCGCCTGATCGACTTGCACCGGGCCGAGCCGGTGTCGTTTCAGGGGTTGCCGCGCTATCTACAGCCCGATGCTTTCGATTTCGACAGGGCCGCCCGCGATCCCCGTTACAGCAAGCCGATTCCACCGGAACGCATCGGCCTCCGGCGCAGACCCAGGCTGATGCCGCTCTATGTCGTCAAAGGTACAGGAAGGGTGGCACTGCTGATCGTCGGCAAGGGGCTGTGGTCCACCCTGTACGGTTATCTGGCGCTGGAGAACGACCTGCGTCACATCGCCGGCATCACGTTTTTCCAACAGAAGGAAACGCCGGGACTGGGTGGTGAGATCGCCAATCCCCGCTGGCAGGCACTGTGGCGCGGCAAACTGGCCTACGATGAAAGCGGGAATGTGGCGATCCGGGTGGTCAAGGGTTCGGTCCCGCCGAGATCGCCGGCCGCCGCGTATCAGGTTGACGGCTTGAGCGGGGCGACGCTGACGACCCGGGCGGTGGACCGTCTGGTGCGGTATTGGCTGGGGCCGGAGGGGTATGGTCCCTATCTGGCCCGTCTGCGTCGGGAGGGTGAGCGATGACGCGCGAATGGTTGGCCCAGGCCGCCGAGGTATGGGCGCAGAAGGGGGATCTGATCCTGCTAGGGGTCGGTGTCTTCGTCGGCCTGGTGCTGGTGCTGAGCCTGTTGGTGTTGCTGGCGAAGCTCTGGTTGGTCCCGGAGGGGGAGGTTCCGGTGGTGGTCAACGACGAACTAACCCTCAAGGTGCCTGCCGGGACCAAGCTGATGTGGGCCTTGGTGGAGCACGGCATCCACGTCCCTTCGGCCTGCGGCGGGCAGGGGACCTGTGGCCAGTGCCGTCTGATCGTCGAGGGGGTGGGGCCGGTGCTGCCGACCGAGCGCGCCAGGCTGCCCGCGCGCCTTCTCAGGGAAGGGTGGCGGCTGAGCTGCCAGATTCCGGTCAAACGTCCCTTGAAGGTCAGGGTGCCGCCGGAGGTGCTGGGCTCCCACACCTGGATCGGCACGGTGGTTTCCAACCGCAACCTGACGCCGCTGATCAAGGAGCCGGTCATCGAGCTCCCCCTGCCGCCCCTGCGTTTCCGCGCCGGCCAGTTCATTCTCCTGGAAGCGCCGAGGGCGAGGATCCGTTTTGCGGACTTCGATATCGATCCCCGCTTCCGTGAAGACTGGGACCGCTTCGATTGGTGGCGTTATCAGGTGACGATCGACAAGCCCTCCAGCCGCGCCTATTCCATGGCCAACGCCCCGGCGGAGGGCAACCGGGTCCGTCTCAACGTCCGCCTGCAGTTGCCGCCTCAGGACAAACCGGAGGCGCCGCCGGGGCGGGTCTCCTCTTACGTGTTTTCCCTCAAACCGGGCGACCAAGTGAAGCTGACCGGCCCGTTCGGGGAGTTCTACGTGCGCGAGCGCGACACCGAGATGATCTTTATCGGCGGTGGGGCCGGTATGGCGCCGTTGCGCTCGATGATCGTCGATCAGCTCGAGCGGGTCCGGACGTCGCGGAAGATCTCGTTCTGGTACGGCGCCCGCAGCTTGCGGGAGCTGTTCTACGCCGAGGAATTCGAGCGCCTGGCGCGCGCGCACGACAATTTCCGCTGGCAGGTGGCGCTGTCGGAGCCGCGCCCGGAGGACGACTGGCAGGGGCCGACCGGTTTCATCCACCAGGTGCTCTACGACCTGTATCTCAAGGATCATCCGGCGCCGGAGGAATGCGATTACTACCTCTGCGGCCCGCCGCCGATGCTTAAAGCGGTACTGCAGATGCTGGATGAGCTAGGGGTCGAGCGCGACAATATCTTCTTCGACGATTTCGGCGGCTGATACGAGAACGCCCCCGGAGCGGGGGTGTTCTCGAAGGACTTATTCGTCGGGCATTTCCGGCAGCGGCGGCGGGATGTATTCGGCTTCCCTGATGTCCGCTTCGGGATGATGCCTGCGGATGATCTCGCAGATCTCCTGGGCGCGGGACTTGGGAATGTCGATGAGCATGAGCAGCTGCCCCTGCTCGATCGCCTGCTCGTACTTGCGCACCTCCTCACTGGGGATCGAGACCCCCACCAGGGCTGCCGACCAGGCGCCGATGGCCGCCCCCGCCAGCGTGGCCGCCAGAATCACGGCACCGCCGGCGGCGACCAGGCCCGTCGGCAGCAGCACCGCCGCCAGACCCGCCAGCAGGCCGGTGGCGGAACCGGCCGCAAGGCCCCGTTTCATGGCGGGGATCAGGTCCGTCTTTTCCGTCAGGCCCGCTTCGGGCAGGCCGTCGAGGGGAACCCCCTCTTTGGCGATGATGTGGATTTCGTCCTTGTCCAAGCCCGCCAGCAGCAGGTCGGCGACGATCTTTTTGGCGGTCTCGACTTCGGGAACCAGCAAAACCAGTCTGATCACGGCTCATCCTCCGTTTAGTTGTTTTTCTTCATCATAAAGCCTCGGCCCGTTGATTTCCAATCATCCTGCCCCATATACCCAAGGCGCGGCAAAAAAACCGCCGTTAACAATCAACAATCTGAGAGGTAAATGCCATGAACGCTGAAATGTCTGAAAATCTGGAGAACCTGCCCAAATCCTGGAAGACCATGCTGGCACTGGGGATCGTGATGGTGGTCCTCGGGGTGATCGGCATGGGGATGAGTTTCACCCTGACCATCACCACGGTGGTGTTCTTCGGGGCCTTCATGCTGGTCAGCGGCTGTATGCAGCTGGCTCACGCCCTGTTTGGTAAGGAGATCCAGGACTGGAAGGGCAAGGCGATGCACACCTTGATCGCCATTTTCTACATCATCGGCGGCCTGCTGACGGTGTTCAATCCGATTGCCGGTTCCTTCGTACTGACGGCGATGCTGGCCGGCGTCTTCCTGGCGATGGGTGTCTATCGCGTCTATGTCGCCGTGGAACTGCGCAAGCAGGGCCAGCCCTGGGGAACTCTGGCGGCCGTCGGTATCGCTGACATCCTGATGGCGACCATCATCATGATGGGAATGCCGTGGACGGCCCTTTGGGTGCTGGGGCTGCTGATCGCCATCGAGCTGGTCATGAACGGTGCCATGCTGGTTGCAGTGGCGCTGGAAAAGCGCAAGCAGGAATCCCAGCAGGGAGCCTGAGATCATGACGCCACAGGAACTGCGTGAACTGATTGCGCTCAACACCCTGGTCTTCGAAACCCTGGGGCAGCCGGAGAAGGAACGGGAATTCCGGTTCAAGTCGCTCAAACGGTGGGGGCTGGATCTGATCGCCGGCCGTCGCGACGGTGAAACGACTTTCTTCACCGGTGCCGCCGATCGGCATCGTGCCCAGGATGTGTACGAGGAAGACGGCAGCCGCTTCGAGGTGGAGGAGATCCTGACGGAGCTTCCCGAAAACAAGAAGCTGTATGCCCATATCGCCATGGCGGAGGGAACCGCCCTGCTGATCGGGCAGCTGCGCGAGGGAGACGAGAACATCGAGATTCTGCGTCTGCCGGCCGCTTCCCTGCTCATGGCCTATTGCAAGAAGCAGCGTCTGCCTCAGGTGGCCGAGGCCATTCGGAGCGTAGGGACGGCGACGGAACTGGTCAAACACCGGGGGCAGGAAGGCAAGCCGGTTCCCTTCGGCCGGCTGCCCAACGTCCCGCGGCGTTTCCTACGCGAGGCCAAGAAAGTGGAGAAGGAAATGGGCTTCGGTCGGGTGGCGCTCGCGTACTTCGGTGAAAACAAGGACAAGGACGCCCGCTTCCGGCTGTCTTGGCTAGTTCCGACGATCGCGCTGTTCGAAATCGACATCGCGGAAAAGGTCGACAAGCTGTTGGCCACCTTTAAATGACTTTAACTGACCTGAAAACATCCATAGGAGGATTTGTAATGCGTTTGAAAACGTTTTGGCATCTTGCAGGGTTGTTTCTGCTTCTGATCGTGACCGCACCGGCACAGGCGGCAGGCAAGGACCATCAAGCCACCCGCCAGGAAGTCCAGCCGCAGGTGCGTGCGGAACAACAGAAAGCGATCAGTCGCGGTGAGGATGCGGTGGTCAAGGAGGCCGCCGAGGCGGTACTGGCCACCAGAGCCGCTCTGGCCGCTTTGGAAGCAGGCAGGACCGAGGAGGCCCTGGCCCATCTGGAAATCGCCAACGGCAAACTGGCGTTGCTCATCGCCCGCCGTCCGGAACTGGGACTGATTCCTGTCGACAGCGAAGCGATCATCATCGACTTCAAGGGAGACCTGAAGGCGATCAAGAAGATCGTCGATGAGGCCGAGGATCTGCTGGACGATGGCAAGGTGCAGGATGCCCGTGCTTTGCTCACGCCGCTGGCCAGCGAAATCCGCATCACCACCACCAACCTGCCGCTGGCGCTGTATCCGGAGATCATCAAAAAAGTGGCCCCGCTGATCGATCAGGGCAAGGTCAAGGAAGCCAAGGAAACCCTGATCGAAGCGCTCAATACTCTGGTGATCACCGAATCGGTGATTCCGATTCCGGTCCTGCGGGCTGAGGCGATGCTGCGCAAGGCGGACGAACTGGCCCATGCCAAGCAGCCGCAGGAGGATGAAATTCTGCGCTATCTGGAAAACGCCAAATACCAGCTGCGTGTCGCCCAGGCGCTGGGTTACGGCGACATCGACAAGGACTACAAACCCCTGTACAAGCAGATCGAAGACCTGGAAAAACAGGTCAAGCGTCAGAAATGGGGCGAACGCCTGAACCAGATGATGGCCAAGCTGCGCAAGGCGGTAGGTGGCTTCCGTACCGAGGTCTCCAAGCCGCACAAGGCGGAATAAGACGGGACATCGTCGCAGAACAAAAGGGGGCGCTCAGCGCCCCCTTTTGTTTCACGTGGAACATTTTCTCTCCGTGATGGTCTGCCGTGGCAATGTTCCACGTGGAACATCGCTCAGGTAGCGATCTGGGAATGTTCCACGTGGAACATTCCGCTCTGTTTCCGCAGTCCTTCCAGGGCCCGTTGATGGATGTTGCCGAAGCCGCCGTTGCTCATGAAAACCCAGTGGTCGCCGTGGCGGCTGTCGGCAAGGAGGCGATCCAGCAGCGCGTCCAGATCTTCGAAGCAGTACAGGTGCGGATGCGTTCGGGTCAGGAGGCGGGGATCCCAGCCCAGGTCGGGTGGCCTGTAGAGATAGACCACGTCGGCCGCGGCCAAAGACGGTCCCAAGCGCTCGCTGTGGACACCCATGCGCATGGTGTTGGAGCGCGGTTCCAGAATCGCCACCAGCCGCTCGTCACCGATACGGGCCCGCAATCCGTCAAGGGTGGTGGCGATCGCTGTCGGGTGGTGGGCGAAATCGTCGTAAATCCGTACGCCAGCGGCCTCGCCGCGCAGTTCCAGGCGGCGTTTGACCCCGGCAAAACTTCCCAGGGCTTCGATGGCGTCGGATGCCGGAATGCCGGCGTGGACGGCGGCGGCGATAGCTCCCAGGGCGTTGGCGACGTTGTGGCGGCCGCTCAGTTCCCAGGCGACCTCGCCGAGCATCTCTCCCCGGCGGCTCACCCGGAAACGGCTGCCGTCTTCGCGCTGCAGCTGCGCCTGCCAGTCTCCGGCCTGAATCCCGAAGCGTTCCACCAGGCTCCAGCAGCCCCGGGCCAGCACCGCCTCCAGATTCTCGTCACCGGAAGCGACCAGCAGCTGTCCCTGGCCGGGTACGGTGCGGACCAAGTGGTGGAACTGGGTCTGGATCGCCGCCAGGTCGGGGAAGATGTCGGCGTGATCGTATTCCAGGTTGTTGAGCACGGCGATCCAGGGCCGGTAATGGACGAATTTGGAACGCTTGTCGAAAAAGGCGGTGTCGTATTCGTCGGCCTCGATGACGAACCATTCGCCGCTACCCAGCCGGGCTGAGCGGCCGAAATTCTTGGGGACGCCGCCGATCAGAAAACCGGGCGCTAAACCTGCGGCCTCCAGAATCCAGGCCACCATGGCGGTCGTGGTAGTCTTGCCGTGGGTGCCGGCGATGCCGATCACCCGTCGCGATTGCAATATCGTCTCGGCCAGCCACTGGGGGCCGGAAGTGTAGGGCAGGCGCCGGTTCAGCACCGTTTCCACCTCCGGGTTGCCCCGCGACAGGGCGTTGCCGATGATCACCTGATCGGGACGGGGGTGCAGGTTGGCGGGATCGTAGGGCGAAAGACGGATGCCCGCCGCCTCCAGTTGGGTGCTCATGGGGGGGTAGACGTTCTGGTCCGAACCACTGACGCTCAGCCCCAATTCACGAGCCAGCAGGGCCAGCCCGCCCATGAAAGTGCCGCAGATGCCGAGGATGTGGATGTGCATGGGCGGCTATGGTACCGGATTCAACCGGATTTTTCCTCCGCCTTGGTTTTCGCAGCATCGGCTTTTGGAGCGGCTTCCTGTTTCTTGTCGCCTTCCTTTTTATCGGTGCCGTCTTTCTGCTGGGTTTGGGCGTCTTTATCAGCTGTGTCGCCGTCGGCCGCATTTTCGTCTTTGTTCTCATCGCCCTGCAGCAGTTGGACGAGATCGGCATGGTCTTTCTGGTGGGCACGGTCGAGGGCGGTCAGGCCGCTTTGATCCTTGGCTCCGACATCGGCGCCGGAAGCCAGCAGCCATCGAACCACTCTGGGCCAGCCGCCGGCCACCGCCTCCATCAGCGGCGTCACCCCACGGTTGTCGGTGGCATTGACGTCGGCGCCGTAACCCAGCAGCAGGCGGACGATGCGCTCGTTGCCGAAATAGGCGGCGATCATCAACGGCGTGCGCCTGGTCGCGGTCCGGCTGTCCACCGCGACTCCCTGACGCAGCAACGATTCCACCTGGCTGATCCGCCCCCGGGCGGCGGCGGAGAACAGCTCCGCCGCCGGTTCGGCCCGGCAGGCAAGGCTGAAAGACAACAGCAGCGCGAGATACAGCAGACGCATGGCGGTAGATTCCCGATGGATGGTGTCTGGGAATCAGTATAGCCGCATAAAAGAAATCCGGCGGCTGCCGGATTCAAGGAGAGGATACGGATGGAAGGTCAATGCCTTTGCGGTTCCGGCGGTGCGGTCAGCAGGTGCCGGATCTCGTCGAGCAGATAGCCGACAGAGGCGATGGCCATGAAGCCGGCGCTGTACACCAGGGTGGCAAAGCCGATGAGACTCAGTTCCAGTTTTTCGTTGAGGAAGGTGGTCATGGTTTTCTCTCCCGGTTGCTTGCTTTCAGGAACAAGCATAGGCCGCCGCCGGTGGGAAAACTTTGAAGCCGTTGGCAATTTCGTAAATTCCCCGCGGTCTCGATCCGCCACTTCTGCCGGAGGGGGCTGGGAAGGGTCTGCAGCGGCCAGGGAGGGCCGCGCCGGGCCTAAATTCACGGACGAATTTCTGCCCGGCAGACCCTTTCCAGTCCCCAGAAGCGCCAATGGACGGGTGCCAAGCGGATTCAACGCCCAACTTGCAATCTCTCTCCCGCTGGGGTACAAAGTGGCGCCCTTTCCATCGAACCCTTTCCGGAGTCTCGTACCCATGGCGCATTACGCGATCGGGGACATTCAGGGTTGTTTTTTCGAACTGCAGCAGCTGCTGGACAAGATCAATTTCGATCCGGCGGCGGACTTGCTCTGGTTCACTGGCGATCTGGTCAACCGCGGGCCCCATTCGCTGGAGACCCTGCGTTTCATCAAGGCCCTGGGAGACCGGGCGGTGACCGTCCTGGGCAATCACGACCTGCATCTGCTGGCGGTGGCCCACGGTCAGGATTACAAGCACCGCCAGGACCTGGCCGACGTGCTCGAGGCGGACGACCGGGACGTGCTGCTAGACTGGCTCCGTCACCGGCCGCTGTTCCACCGCGACCAGCGTTTCTGCCTGCTCCATGCCGGCCTGCCGCCCCAGTGGGACATCGACACCGCCAGCCGCTGCGCCCGGGAAGCGGAGTCGGTGCTCCAGAGCGACCGGCTGGAGGAATTCCTCAAACACATGTACGGCGATCAACCGGATGTGTGGTCCGAGGACTTGCAGGGCTGGGACCGGCTGCGTTTCATCGTCAACTGCTTCACCCGGCTGCGTTATTGCGACCGTGAAGGGCGCCTGGCGCTCAGATTCTCCGGGCCGCCGGGAAGCCAGCCGCAAGGGCTGCTGCCCTGGTTCCAGGTGCCGGGGCGGCGCAGCGAGGGGCAGGAAATCGTCTTCGGTCACTGGTCCACGCTGGGATTCGTGGCCGAGCGGGGATGCTACGGTATCGACACTGGCTGCCTCTGGGGCGGGCAGCTGACCGCACTGCGCCTGGACGGGGAGATGTACCGAATCAGTATCGATTGTCCCTGCTACCGCAAGCCGGGCTGATCCGCCGCAGGGTCACGAAGCGGTAAGGGTGGGGGAAAGCGGCCCCCGCCGCCCGTTCCTCCCGCTCGATTTCCTGCCACTGCGCCGCCTCCCACGGGGGAAAGAAGGTGTCGCCGGGAAAATCGGCGTCGATCAGGGTGAGATAGAGCAGATCCGCCTGCGGTAGCAGATGACGGTAGACGTGGCTGCCACCGATGACCATCAGTTCCTGGCCGCCGGCCAGTTCCAGCGCTGCTTCCAGAGAGCTCGCCACTTGGCAGCCGTCGGGACGGAAATCCGGCGAGCGCGACAGCACGATGTTGACCCGCCCCGGCAGGGGCCGGCCGATGGCTTCGAAGGTGCGCCGCCCCATCAGGATGGGTTTGCCCCAGGTGATGCGGCGGAAGCGTCTGAGGTCCTCGGACAAATGCCAGGGCATCCGCCCCCGGTGGCCGATGACCCGTCCCCGGGCCATGGCGACGATCAGGCTGATGCGGCTCGGCCTGCTCATACCGCCACCGGCGCCTTGATATGGGGATGGGCCTGATAGTCGTGGAGGCGGAAATCCTCGAAGCGGTAAGCGAACAGGCTTGGCGGTCGGCGCAGGATCTCCAGCCGCGGCGGCGGGTAAGGCTGGCGGCCCAGCTGCTGACGGGCCTGTTCCAGGTGGTTGCGGTAGAGGTGGACGTCGCCGCCGCTCCAGATCAGCTCCCCCGGCGCCAGGTCGCACTGCTGGGCCACCATGTGGGTCAGCAGGGCATAGCTGGCGATGTTGAAGGGCAGCCCCAGAAAGACGTCCACCGAACGCATGTTGAACAGGCACGAGAGCCTCCCTGCGGCGACGTAGAACTGGAAGCTGTAATGACACGGCGGCAGCGCCATGCGTCCTACGTCGGCCACGTTCCAGGCGCTCACCAGCAGGCGGCGCGAGTCGGGATCGCGGCGGATTGTCGCCACCACTTCGGCGAGCTGGTCGATGGTGCGACCGTCCGGCGTCTCCCAGGCGCGCCACTGCTTGCCGTAAACCGGGCCCAGCTCGCCGTTGTCGTCGGCCCATTCGTCCCAGATGGTGATCTTGTGCTCGTGCAGATAGCGGATGTTGGTGCTGCCGGACAGGAACCACAGCAACTCGTGGACGATGGAAGGCCAGTGCAGTTTCTTGGTGGTCAGGAGGGGGAAGCCCTGGGTAAGATCGAAGCGCAGCTGGCGGCCGAACACGCTCAGGGTGCCGGTGCCGGTGCGGTCGTCCTTAGGAGTCCCGTGGTCGAGGATGTCCTGGAGGAGTTCAAGATAAGGACGCATGGGCGTTCTCCCGGCGATGGGCCCACCACAGCAGCAAGGTTCCGGCCACGATCATCGGCAGCGACAGTACTTGGCCCATGGTCACCCAGCCGAAGGCCAGATAGCCGATGTGGGCGTCGGGCTCGCGAATGAACTCCACCAGAAAACGGAAAGTGCCGTAGCCCAGCAGAAACAGGCCGGAAACCGCCATCCTCGGCCGAAGCTTGGCGGAGTACCACCACAGGATCGCGAACAGGGCGATCCCTTCGAGAGCGGTTTCGTAAAGCTGGGAGGGATGGCGCGGCAGCGGGCCGCCGGTGGGGAACACCATGGCCCAGGGGACATCGCTGACCTTGCCCCACAGTTCGCCGTTGATGAAATTGCCGATACGGCCGAAGAACAGTCCGATGGGGACGAAGGGGGCGATGAAGTCGGTCACCTCCCAGAAGGCGCGGCCGTACTTGCGGCCGAACAGCGCCACGGCCGCCAGGACACCCAGCAGGCCACCGTGGAACGACATCCCGCCTTCCCAGACCCGGAAGAAACTCAGCGGGTCGTGGAGCAGGGTTGGCAGGTTGTAGAACAGCATGTAGCCGGTGCGCCCGCCCAGCACCACCCCGAAGGCGGCGTAATAGACCAGATCGTCGATCTCCTCCTTGCGCCAGCCGAACCTCGGCCCCCGCCACCGCGCCAGCCACCAGGCGCCCAGTAGGCCGAAGACGTACATCAGGCCGTACCAGTGGACCTTGAGCGGTCCCAGGCGGACGGCGACCGGGTCGATGCGGGGGTAGGGCAGCATGGCCTACACGTCCAGGTTTTCGACGGCCAGGGCGTTGTCCTCGATGAAGCGCCGCCGCGGCTCCACCTGGTCGCCCATCAGGGTGGAGAAGACCTCGTCGGCAGCCACCGCGTCTTCGATGGTGACCTGGAGCAGACGGCGGCTGTCCGGATCCATGGTAGTCTCCCACAGCTGCTCCGGGTTCATCTCCCCGAGCCCCTTGTAGCGCTGGATCTGCTGCCCCCTGCGGGCGTCGGCCATCAGCGCCTCGAACACCTGTTTGAAGTCGCGCACGCCGATCCGCTTCTCTCCCAGCTGCAGCACGGTGTCCCCGCCGAACAGACCGCGGGTTTCCGTGCCGAACCTGGCCAGCTTGTGATAGTCGGCCGACTGGAAGAACACTGGTGTGACCTCGAAGCTCTTGGAAACCCCGTACAGGCGCTTGGTGACGGTCGCCTTGAAGGCGGTGCCGTTGTCCTCGAAAAATTCCACTTCGATGTGAAAGCGGGTGGGTCTAGTGGGGTCGCGGTTGAGATGGGCCTCTAAGGCTTCGAACCAGCGCCGGCAGGCGGACGCGTCGGTCAGCAGGCTTTCCTCGAACGCCGGCAGTTCCACCAGGGCCTCGAGAAAAGCCTCGTCGTAGTGGATACCGTGGCGGCGGATCGCGTCGGCCGCCGCCAGCCAGTCGCGCACCAGCCGTTCCAGGCCGCTGCCGCGGATCGGCGGGGTGGTCGCGTCAGGCAGCAGGACAGCTCTGTCCAATGCCTGCTGCAACAGGTATTCGTTCAGTTCGTCGTCGTCCTTGACGTAATGTTCCTGTTTGCCCTTCTTGACCTTGTACAGCGGCGGCTGGGCGATGTACACGTGGCCGCGCTCGATCAACTCCGGCATCTGGCGGTAGAAGAAGGTCAGAAGCAGGGTGCGGATGTGGGCGCCGTCCACGTCGGCATCGGTCATGACGATGATGCGGTGGTAGCGGAGCTTGTCCGGATCGTAGTCCTCCTGGCCGATGCCGCAGCCGAGGGCGGTGATGAGGGTGGCGATCTCGTCCGACGACAGCATCTTGTCGAAGCGGGCCCGCTCCACGTTGAGGATCTTGCCCTTCAGCGGCAGGATCGCCTGGGTGCGGCGGTCGCGCCCCTGTTTGGCGCTGCCGCCGGCGGAATCCCCCTCGACGATGAACAGTTCGGAATGGGCCGGATCCTTCTCCTGGCAGTCGGCCAGTTTGCCGGGCAGGCCGCCCATGTCGAGGGCGGTCTTGCGCCGGGTCATCTCCCGGGCCTTGCGCGCCGCCTCGCGGGCGCGGGCGGCGTCGATGATCTTGCCGACGATGGCCTTGGCCGCCTGGGGGTTCTCCAGCAGGAACTCCTGGAACTTCTCGGCGACGATGGATTCCACCACCGGCTTGACCTCCGAAGACACCAGCTTCTCCTTGGTCTGGGAGGAGAATTTGGGGTCCGGCACCTTGACCGACAGCACCGCGGTCAGCCCCTCGCGGATGTCAGCCCCTTCCGGGTGGATCTTGTGCTTCTTCAGCAGCCCTTGGGATTCCATGTACTGGTTCAGGGTCCGGGTCAGGGCGCTGCGGAAACCGGCCAAGTGGGTGCCGCCGTCCTTCTGGGGGATGTTGTTGGTGTAGCAGAAGACGTTCTCCTGGTAGCTGTCGGTCCACACCATGGCCGTCTCCACGCTGATGCCGTCGCGTTCCCCCTGGCAGTAGAACACTTTGTCGAACAAGGGGGTCTTGTTGCGGGCCAGGTGCTCGACGAAGGCCTTGATGCCGCCCTCGAACTGGAACACGTCCTCACGGTCGGTGCGTTCGTCGCGCAGGACGATGCGCACGCCGGAGTTGAGGAACGACAGCTCCCGCAGGCGCTTGGCGAGAATGTCGTAGTGAAATTCGGTGTCGCTGAAGATCTCCGGGCTGGGTTTGAAACGCACCTTGGTGCCGGTGTGTTTGGATTTGCCGATCACCTCCAGAGGGGTGACCGGGTCGCCCATGCGGTAGACCTGGCGGTAATGCTTGCCGTCGCGCTTGATCTCCAGGATCAGTTCTTCCGACAGGGCGTTGACCACCGACACCCCCACGCCGTGGAGGCCGCCGGAGACTTTGTAGGCGTTGTCGTCGAACTTGCCGCCGGCGTGGAGCACGGTCATGATCACTTCCGCCGCCGGCCGGCCTTCCTCCTCCAGGATGTCCACCGGGATACCGCGGCCGTCGTCCTCCACCGACACCGAACCGTCGGCGTGGAGGGTGACGACGATGTTCTTGCAGTAGCCGGCCAGGGCTTCGTCGATGGCGTTGTCCACCACCTCGAACACCATGTGATGCAGGCCGGTGCCGTCATCGGTGTCACCGATGTACATGCCGGGGCGTTTGCGGACCGCCTCCAAACCCTTGAGGACCTGGATGCTGGAACTGTCGTAGGCTTGTACGTTTGCTTTGTTCATCAGATAAGGTGATTTCCTAAGGTTCGGCGGGACTGATGCGCCCATGTTCCACGTGAAACATGTGGTGCGGATGGGAAGTCAGGGCGGTCAGCGCCGCTGACCGGGTGGCCGTAATGAAGATCTGCTCTTGGGTTTGGACGCTCAATTCGCTCAAAAGTGCCTGATTTTCTTGGTCTAATTCGGATGCCAGGTCGTCGATCAGGAGAATCCCCGGGCGTTCCAGCAGCGTTCCCTGGATCGAGATCAAGGCATGTGCCAGCAACTTCATCTGGCCGCGGGAAAGGCGTTGGCGCACGTCGTGTCCTTCGATTACGATGCGAAAGTCGTCGCGGTGTGAGCCGCTGTGGGTGCAGCCATGGCGCAGATCCCGGGGCAGATCTTCCCTGAGAACGGTGTCCAGGTCGGCGCCCGTGCGCCATCCGGGCAGGTAACGTATGCCGGCATCCTTTCCCAGACCCAGTTCCTCGGCCAGCGGCCGCAGCTGGGCGGAGAATGCCTGCAAATAGCGTTGCCGGCTGCGGCTCACCATTTTACCGTATTTCCCCAGGCTTTGCCCCCACAGGGTGGCGCCTTCGGCATCCCCAGCCTTGAGGGCGGCGTTGCGCTGTTGTAGGGCACGGCGGTAGGTGCGCCAGGCCGTCAGGTAGTCGGGATCGAAGTAGAAGACGCCCCAGTCGAGAAAACGGCGCCGCCGGTGGGGGGAGGTCTCGGGCAGATCGTAAAGAGTGGGATCGATGATCCTCACCGGCATCAGCCGCAGCAGTTCGGCACGGGAATCCAGTTCGCGGCCGTCGAAGCGCAGGCGCCGCCGGCCGCCTTCGAAGCCGACGCCCAGGCGGTGTTCGCGCCCGTCCACGAGGAGACACCCCGAGACGGTCAGGGCCGACCGCCCGTTTTGAATCAGTGGCCGGGGATGGGGGGTGCGGAAGGATTGCGCCCGGCCCAGCAGATAGATCGCCTCCAGCAGCGAGGTCTTGCCGCTGGCGTTGGGGCCGACGATCAGGTTCAGGGACGGGTCGAATTCCAGCCGTGCCGGATGCAGGTTGCGAAGATTGGCAAGCGTAAGATGGGACAGGTGCATCCGTTCATGATAACGGATCGGCGCCGTTCATGGCTGGAGCGCATAGGCGCAGAAATCCCCGCTCCATTCGAGCAACCGGCCGCTTTTCGTAGGGGCCGCATCGATGAGAATCTCGGTGCCGAGCTTCAATCTGACCGGAGGCAGGAACACGAAGTTCGTGTCCGGCAAGCGGATTGCCGGCTGTGGGCCCCGATCCGGAATCAGCGCCAGGCCGCAGCGCGGTTGTCCCTGGTAAAGGTCCAGGCCGTAACGGTGGGGTTTGCCGAACTTGCCGGCGACGCACCAGCGGGCAACGGCCAGGGTCAGCTGCCCGTCGAAGCCTTTCAGGGCCAGCAGCCGGTCGAAAGGAAGCGTCCTGTCCACCTCCAGCACTGCCAACGAGTCCTGGGGGTGGTGGGTCAGTTTGGCCTGGAGATAACGGTGGATGCCCTTTTGCTCCATCGGGACCGGGTCTGCGGCGGTCACCAGCTCCAGGGAGGGGACTTCGAGCCAGTTCAGGGTTTCGGTGCCTTGGTGGCGGTGCTGCAGTTCTTCAGCGATCCTGGCATGCCCCGTCCAAATCTCTTCCACCCGGCATCCGGCGGACAAAACTTCGGCAGGCGGTTGTCCCAGATGATGCTGCAGCCGGGCCGCGACGCGGTGGGGCAGTCCTTCCTCCTTTCGGAGACGGGCGCTGAAACCGTGCCACGGCCAGGTGGGAGGGTCGGCGTCGGGATGCCGGGGCGGGGCCGGTTGGCCGGGATCGAAGACCCATCGAGGTTCAGTCGGGTTACCCCGGATCTCCAGGCCGTCGCTCCTTTGCAGGTGTTGGTACAGCGTGTGGAGATCGGACGCCTCGAAGCGGCTTGCGGGCAGGGCGGCGAAGGTGAGGATTCGATACAGTTGTTCCCGTGGGCTCAGGCAGGTTCCTTGAACCGGGTCGTCGACGTGGTGATCGAGTTCACCGTTCGCCTGGCCGTCCCCCATCCCGTGGTAGATGCGGCGCCAGAAGGCGGTGCCGGGAGGCTCGCCCAATTGATGAAAGTGCAACAGCATTTGCCCGAGCGAGGCCAGGACGCGCTGGTGCGCCAAAGGGCCGGACAAGTGTTCGTAGCCGCTGGCCAGTTGATGCTGCAGGAAAATACAGAGCTTGGCCGTTTTGCGGGCCGCCAGGTATGAGTCCTTCATTTCTTGAAGGAACACCCCGGCCAATGCCTGTGCGGCGGCGAACACCGGTCCCCGCAGGCGTTCCAGCTGCTGAAGGCTGGAATCGGCCTCGAGGTGTGCGCCATTGAGTTGCTGGAGGCGCTGATAGAGCGCGCTGGCGCGTTTCCTGGGTTTGCTGTCCTCCAGTTCGATGAGCCACGCCGAGATGGTCGCCGGATCGAAAGTTGAAACCGCTGTCGTCATTTGTAGATGTTCGCCGCTTGGCCAAGCGCGGAAAGTCCCTTTCTAAAGTCTAAAGATAGATCACTTCGGCGGCCTCTTCAGGGGACGAGCACGATTTTGCCGATGACTTCACCTGCTTCCAGCAGGCGGTGGGCTTCGGCGGCCTGAGCCAGGGGCAATACCCTGTGGATGATCGGCCGTACCTGGCCGCTTTCCAGCAGGGGCCAGACGTGCTGGCGCAGTTGCCGGGCGATGGCGGCCTTCACTGCGGGCGGTCGCGGGCGCAGGGTGGAGCCGGTGATGGTCAGCCGTTTGAGGAAGACCGGCAGCAGATTGATCTCCCCCTTGGGGCCGCCCTGCACGGCGATGATGACCAAGCGCCCATCCTCCGCCAGGGACCGCAGGTTGTGGGGCAAATAGGGGGCGCCGACGATGTCGAGAATCAGATCGACCCCCCGGCCGGCGGTCAGTTCGGCGATGCGGGCGGCGAAATCTTCGCGGCGGTAGCAGATCGCGGCCCGGGCGCCGAGGTCTTCGCAGAAATGGCATTTTTCCGGGGTGCCGCAGGTGGTATAGACCTCCGCCTGGCGCAGTGCGCGGGCGAGCTGGATCGCGGTGGTGCCGATCCCGCCGGCGCCGCCGTGAACCAGGAAATTTTCTCCCCGGCGCAGCTGGCCACGCTCGAACACGTTGTGCCAGACGGTGAAGAAGGTTTCTGGGATGGCGGCGGCCTGGACGAAATCCAGACCTTTGGGGATCGGCAGACACAGGTCCGCCGCAGCGATGCAGTATTCGGCGTAACCGCCGCCGGTCAGTAGGGCACAGACCGCATCCCCGTGCTGCCACTGTGACACCTCAGGGCCAACGGCCGTGATGATGCCGGCGACCTCCAGGCCGGGGATGTCGGAGGCGCCGGGGGGCGGTGGATAAAGCCCCTGACGCTGAACCACGTCGGGCCGGTTGACTCCGGCCGCCTTGACCTGGATGAGGACTTCTCCCGGTCCCGGCCGGGGGGCCGGCCTTTCCGTCAGCTGCAGAACCTCCGGACCGCCGGGATGGGTGATTTCTATCGCCTTCATGCTGGATTCAGGTTGTTCATGTCGCACAATTGTTCATCTGGATGCTGATGTGTCGCTAATTAGCGACATGTTCAGTTTCATTGAATGTCAAAGTCTTATCTTTCATTTTTGACCAAAATGTTTGGCATCGAATCGTATGGAATGTCGCATTTTGGCGTCACTTACGGTTTCACAGAATCCCTTAGATTCTGCCACGTAATCGTTTTCGCCCTAATGGTATGTTTTTTGCTCACAAATACGAGGGGCAGATAAATTTCGTTAGATAAATAGAACTATAGATGATAAGAGGGAGGAGCTAGGATGTTTGATAGACGCTACCGGGCGGTCCTTGCCGATACCAAGGAAGGCAAATCCATCCACTATCGTTTGCGCTATCAGGTCTATTGCCTGGAAAAGCGTTTCGAACCGGTCGAACGTTTCTGCGACCAACAGGAAATCGACGCCTATGATAACCATTCCGCGCATTTGTTGATCCAGCACCTCGACAGCGGCGAGTGGGTCGGGACCGCCCGTCTGGTATTCGGTAAGCCGGAAAGCCTGCCGATGGCCCGGGTCGCCCGTTTTTCCCTTGAAGGGGTCGAGACGGGGGGCAGGTATTTTGCGGAATTGTCCCGTCTTTCCATTCTGAAATCCTACCGTCGTCACGGTGAGCGCCAGCAGGTCAGCGAGCCGGAAGTGCTGTTGGGCTTGATCCGTGCCGCCCGCGATTACAGCGCCCAGGTCGGGCTTGACTACTGGTTGTTTCTATGCCGGCGCTCGATCATGCGTATCGTCGGCAACCTGGGGATGCATATGGACATCATCGGAGATCCCTGTGAGCATCGGGGAACCCGTTATCCTTATCTGGCGAAGCTGGCGACGGCGTTCGACGGCATTCCCGAGCGTTCCCGGGAGGTCCACGCCATGTTCAGCCGCCAAAACACCCTGTTGCGTTATTCGCAGTTGTACCCGGTCGATTGTCCGATGATGGCCGCCTGACCGGGTGGGGAAGGCGGTACAATGGTATCCTTTGCAAACCGGAACCACAAACCGCCATGGCCATCGACCGTTACGATACCCGTAAGCTCAACAATCCTGTCTACGCCCTGCGGTGCCTGTGGCAAGGGCTCGTCCTGTTACCCAGGCCGAGCCTGCGCCGCTTCGTCCTCATCCCGCTGGCGATCAATTTCCTGCTCTATGCCGGCGCTTTCGCCCTGGCGAGCTACTACTTCGCCGATTTTCTCGCCTGGCTGATTCCGTCCTGGCTCGACTGGCTGGAATGGCTGCTCTGGCCCCTGTTCGGGCTGGCCTTCATCCTCATCACCTTCTTCAGTTTCACCCTGGTGGCCAACCTGCTGGCCTCCCCCTTCTACGACAAGCTGGCCGAGCGCACCGAGGAACTGCTCACCGGAACCGCGCCCCAGCCGCCGGAAACCAGCCTGACCCGGGCGGTGATGCGGGAAATGGGGGCGGAATTGAGGCGGCTGTGGTATTTCGTCACCCGGGCGATTCCGCTGGCCGTCATCTCGGTCATTCCGGGGCTCAATCTGGCCGCGCCGTTCCTGTGGCTGCTGTTCAATGCCTGGTTCATGGGTTTGGAATACACCGCCTATCCGTTGGCCAATCACGACATTCTGTTCCCCGAGCAGCGCCGCTTGCTGGCCCGGGCCAAGCTGGGCAATCTGACCCTGGGCGGGGTGGTGATGTTCGGAATCGGCGTGCCGCTGCTCAACATCCTCGTGCCGCCGGCGGCGGTGATTGCGGCCACGGTCTATTTCGTCGGCGCCCGCAAGGGCCAGAACTGACTCAAACCGGCTCGGCCACGAGCCGGTCGCCTTCCGGAGCCACCGCGGCGAGCCTGACGGTCTGGATCCGGTTGCTGAGATCGGTTCCCTCCGGCGCCGGCATCTGCACCCGCAGGTAGTGGGGGGTGTAGCCGCTGAACCAGCGCCGCCCGTCATGCCATTCGCCCCTTTCCCACAGCACCGCCGCCGTCTTTCCGACCCAGGCTTCCAGAACCTGGTGCCGCAGCGTGGCTGCCAGTCGGTGGAGGCGGCGGCTGCGGTCCTTCTTGGTTTTTTCGTCCACCTGATGGGGAAAGGCCGCCGCCGCCGTCCCCTCGCGGGGGGAATAGGGGAAGATGTGCACGTGGGCGAAGCCGATTTCCTCCACCAGCGCCAGCGTCTGTTGAAAGTCGGCTTCGGTCTCGCCGGGAAAGCCGACGATGATGTCGGTGGTCAGCACCAGATCGGGGCGGTGGCGGCGCGCCGTCAGGGCCAGCGTGCGGAAGTCCGCCACCCGGCAGCGCCGCGCCATGCGTTTGAGCACGGCATCGGAGCCGCTCTGCAGCGGCAGGTGCAGATGGGGCATCAACCGCGGGTCGCGAAACAGGGCGAAGAAGTCCTCGCCCAGCTCCCAGGGCTCCAGCGAACCCAGGCGCAGGCGCGGCAGATCGGTCCGTTCCAGGACGGCGCGGAGCAGTGCGGTGAGCGAGCTTCCCAGATCGCTGCCGTAGCCGCCCAGATGGATGCCGCTGAGGACCGCCTCCTGCACGCCCTCCCGGCGCAGCGCCTGGATTTCCGCAACCACCTCGTCCACCGGGCGGCTGCGTTCCTCCCCCCGGGCCACGGTGACGATGCAGAAGGTGCAGCGATGACGGCAGCCGTCCTGAACCTTGACGAAAGCCCGCTGGCGGCTGCGGGTGAAGACCGGCGCCTCGTGCGCTGCGGTCGCAGGGGCGGGCAGCAGCTGCCGGGCCAGCTCCACCAGCCGGTCCTTGTCGCGATTGGGGACGACCAGGTCCACCCCCAACTCCCGGGCTACCTGTTCCGGTCGCAGGCTGGCATAGCAGCCGCTGACCACCAGGCGGGCGTCGGGATTGGCGCGCCTGAGGCGGCGGATCCACTGCCGGGATTTGCGGGCCGCCTCGCCGGTCACCGCACAGGTGTTGAGCACCACCACGTCGGCCCGGTCCGCCGGCACCACCCGGGCGCCGGCGGCGCGGAACTGGCGCGACCAAGCCTCGGTTTCGGCTTCGTTGAGACGGCATCCTAGGGTTTGAAACGCGACTTGCATCCCCTCATCCACAGGTTGATCGGTAACCGATTATTTTAACAAGGATCAACAAAAAACCCCGGAAGCTACCGTCCTGGCGGCTCCCGGGGTTAGGTTGCGGCGACGGCGGTGGAGGGAGGAGGGGATAGAGGGCAGATTCACCGCCATCCGTACGACAACCATGGTCTTAAGTGTGGCATAGAAACAGGATCGGGTTGTGACCCGGGTCACAGATTTCAGATTTGCTCCGCCAGCTGCCGTGCCAGACCGGTGTAATCCGCCGGCGTCAGCGCCAGGAGGCGCTGTTTGGCCGCGTCGGGAATGTCCAGTTTGGCGATGAAATGCTTGAGGCTTTCGGCATCGATGCGGCGGCCGCGGGTCAGTTCCTTGAGCTTCTCGTAGGGCTGCTCGATGCCGTAGCGGCGCATCACCGTCTGCACCGCCTCTCCCAGCACCTCCCAGTTGGCGTCCAGGTCTTCGCTCAGCCGGGCCTCGTCCACCTCCAGCTTGGCGATGCCCTTGAGAGTGCTCTGCAGGGCGATGCGGGTGTGGGCCACCGCCACGCCGAGGTTGCGCAGCACGGTGGAGTCGGTCAGATCCCGCTGCCAGCGGGAGACAGGCAGCTTCTCCGCCAGATGGCGGGCGACGGCGTTGGCGACCCCCAGATTGCCCTCGGCGTTTTCGAAATCGATGGGATTGACCTTGTGGGGCATGGTGGAGGAGCCCACCTCGCCGGCGACGGTCTTCTGTTTGAAATAGCCCAGACTGATGTAGCCCCACACGTCGCGGTCGAAGTCGATGAGGACGGTGTTGAGGCGGGCGAGGGCGTCGAAGAATTCGGCGATCCAGTCGTGGGGTTCGATCTGGGTGGTGTACGGGTTCCAGGTCAGCCCCAGCCCTTCGACGAAACGTTTGGACAGGGCCGGCCAGTCCACCTCCGGATAGGCGATGGTATGGGCGTTGTAGTTGCCCACGGCGCCGTTGATCTTGCCCAGGATCTCCACCCCGGCCAGCTGGCGGCGCTGACGGTACAGGCGGTGGACGAAATTGGCCATCTCCTTGCCCAGGGTGGTGGGGCTGGCGGGCTGGCCGTGGGTGCGCGACAGCATCGGCACGGCGGCGGTGCGGTGGGCCAGGGTGCGGATTTCCTCGCTCACCTCGTCGATCAAGGGCAGCAGGGTCTCGTCGCGGCCGGACTTGACCATCAGGGCGTAGGCCAGGTTGTTGATGTCCTCGGAGGTGCAGGCGAAGTGGATGAATTCGGCGATTTTGGCCAGTTCCGCCTGATCTGCCACCTTTTCCTTGAGAAAGTATTCGATGGCCTTGACGTCGTGGTTGGTGGTGCGCTCGATGGCTTTGACCCGCTCGGCGTCGGCCTCGCTGAAGGTTTCCAGGATCTCCTCCAGGAACCGGCGTGCCTCGGGTGACAGGGGCGGCACCTCGGCGATGGCCGGCTCGTCCGCCAGGGCCTGGAGCCAGCGCACCTCCACCAGCACCCGGTGGCGGATCAGTCCGTATTCGCTGAAGACGGGCCGCAGGGCTTCGTTCTTGTCGGCGTAGCGGCCGTCGATGGGGGAAATGGCGGTCAGCGGGGTGTGCATGTCAGGGGTTCCTCTCGTTGGACAGGGTTTCGATGACGCCGCCGCCGAGACAGACCTCGCCGTCGTAGAACACCACCGACTGCCCCGGGGTGATGGCCCGCTGGGGCTGGTCGAAGATGACGCGCACGCGGTCGTCGTCGAGGCGCTCGACACGGCAGGGCTGGTCCGGCTGGCGGTAGCGGATCTTGGCGGTGCAGCGGAAGTCGCCCGTAGGAGGACGGCCTTCCAGCCATTCCAGCTGCGCCGCTTCCAGACTGCGGTGGAACAGCAGCGGATGGTCGTGGCCCTGGACCACGATCAGGGCGTTGTTTTCCAGATCTTTGTCGGCCACGTACCAGGGCTGGCCGGCGCTGCCGGCGCGGCCGCCGATGCCGAGACCCTGGCGCTGGCCCAGGGTGTAGTACATCAGTCCCTGGTGTTCGCCGATCACCTCACCCTCCGGGGTGACGATGGGGCCGGGGCGGGCCGGCAGGTAACGCTGCAGGAAGTCGCGGAACTTGCGTTCGCCGATGAAGCAGATGCCGGTGCTGTCCTTCTTGGCGTGGTTGGGGAAGCCGGCCGCGGCGGCGATGCGGCGCACCTCGCTTTTCTCCAGGTGGCCGATGGGAAACCAGGTGCGCGCCAAGGCCTCCTGGCCCATGGCGTAGAGGAAATAGCTCTGATCCTTGTTGGCATCACATCCGCGCAGCAGTTGATAGCGGCCCAGATGCCGGCGCACCCGGGCATAGTGGCCGGTGGCGATGACTTCGGCGCCCAGGTCCAGGGCGTAGTCGAGAAATGCCTTGAACTTGATGTGCTTGTTGCAGAGGATGTCCGGGTTGGGGGTGCGGCCGGCACCGTATTCCTCCAGGAAGTGGGTGAAGACCCGGTCCCAGTACTCGGCGGCGAAGTTGACTGCATAAAGCGCGATGCCGAGCCGGTCGCACACCTTCTGGGCGTCTTCCAGGTCGCGCAGGGCGGTACAGTATTCGGTGCCGTCGTCCTCGTCCCAGTTCTTCATGAACAGGCCGGTGACCTCAAAGCCTTCCTCCAACAGTTTCAGGGCGGTGACCGAGGAATCGACCCCGCCGGACAGGCCGACGATGACTTTGGTCATGGGTAATGTCGCAACAGGCTCAAGGGGCAGCGTTGTCCGGATTCATACGCATGGATGGAATCGAGGACCAAAGGGCTGCGCAGCCGTTCCCTCCGGTCCTCGATTTCGGCCCGGGTGAGCCAGTGGGTGGCGACGATGCCCTCGTCCAACGGCTGCTCCGGGCGGTGGTCGCACACCTGGCCGTAAAAGGTGAAGCGCAGGAAGGTCAGCGCGTCTGACACCGGCAGCAGCTGCACCGCCACCAGCGCTTCGGGTTCGAAGGCCCAGCCGGTTTCCTCGCGCACCTCGCGGCGGGCCGCATTCGGCAATGATTCGTCCGGCTCCAGGTGACCGGCGGGCTGGTTAAAGACACGGCGACCTTCGACGACCTCCTCGACCAGCAGATAGCGGCCGTCGCGCTCGACGACGGCGGCGACGGTGACGTTGGGTTTCCAGATCATAAAAGTTCCATGGATGTAAACCCAACCATTTTACTGGATTTTGTCTTGCCAAACCGGGGCCGGCGACAAATAATTGAAACTCGATTTTCCATCGGGCTGTGTACTTGGTTATGACCTACGAATTGCGCAATCTGCCGTTTTCCGCCAAGGTGCTGTTCTCTTCCTATCTCATCATCATCGCCATCGGCTATTTCGTGGCGATGCTGCAGATTCTGTTCACCCACGGCCTGGCGGACGGCAAGTTCGGCCTCTCCATCGAGGACATCGTCTACAGCTATTACGGCAACCGCTCCGGTTCCAAGCTCGAGGTGATGCTCAACGGTCCGATGAAGCCTTACGCTCCACCCCAGGAACGCTTCCAGATCATCCAGTGGGCGCGGGACGGTGCCCCGCAGGACGTGTATGAGAAGACCATCAAGCCGATCGTGGAGAAGCGCTGCGTGATGTGCCACAACGCCAACTCCTCCCTGCCCGATTTCCACCGCTACGAAGAACTGAAGAAGCGGGCCGAAACCGACACCGGCGCCACCATCCAGTCTTTGGTGCGGGTGTCCCACATTCACCTCTTCGGCATTTCCTTCATCTTCATGTTCGTGGGGATCATCTTCTGCTTCGCCTCCGGCGTGCCGGAATACCTTAAGGCGGTCGCGGTGGCGATGCCGTTCATTTTCCAGATGACCGACATCGTTTCCTGGTGGCTCACCAAGCTGTCGCCCCATTTCGCCTGGCTGGTGGTGGCCGGCGGGGCGGGGATGGCGATGTCGTTCGTGTTCATGTGGATCGTGTCCATGTACGAGATGTGGATCGTGCCGCTGCTGGACCGGGGTGGAACCATCCGTACCGAATCCTACAGCCGTTATCTGCGGCCGCGGCATTGAACCCTGCAGCGCTTGACCTGTCGAATGCGGAGGTTGACGATGCACGATATCCGGCGACTGACAACAGGGAGATATCCAGAGCGAGCGATGTCGCAATATAATGACGATCAGCCCGAGGACGGCGGTACCGGCACTGCGGTTCAGACTGCGCGCCCGAAACTCAAACGGCCGCCACTGTACAAGGTGATCCTCCTTAACGACGATTTCACGCCGATGGATTTCGTCGTCGAGGTGCTGATGCGGTTTTTCGCCATGAGCGAGGAGAAGGCCACTCAGATCATGCTCCATGTCCACACTCGCGGTGTCGGGGTGTGCGGCGTGTTCACCCGCGACGTGGCCGAGACCAAGGTGCAACAGGTCAACGAATATTCCCGTCGCCACCAGCATCCGTTGTTGTGTACGATGGAAGAAGCCTAAGAGATCAACAGACCGAACGGGTCCCGTCATGTTAAGCAAAGAGCTGGAACAGTCCCTCAACGCCGCTTTCAAATACGCGCACAACAAACGTCACGAATACATCACCGTGGAACATCTGTTGCTGGCGATGCTCGACAACGCCAGCGCGGTCGAGGTGTTGCGTGCCTGCGGTGGCAACGTCGAGCAGTTGCGCGAGGAGCTGGTCCAGTTTCTCGACGAGACCACTCCGCTGATTCCGCCCGGGGTCAACCGGGAAACCCAGCCGACCCTGGGTTTCCAGCGGGTGTTGCAGCGGGCGGTCTTCCACGTCCAGTCCTCCGGCAAGAAGGAAGTCACCGGCGCCAACATTCTGGTGGCGATCTTCAGCGAACAGGATTCCCACGCTGTCTATCTGCTTCACAAGCAGGACATCACCCGTCTCGACGTGGTGAACTACATGGCCCACGGCATCTCCAAGGTGAAGGACGAAAGCGAAGACAACGAGCCTTCCGCCTCCGGTATGGACGAGAACGGCGACGAGGCCCAGCCGGCCAACGCCACCAATCCCTTGACCAAGTACGCCACCAACCTCAACGAGGCCGCCCGGGAAGGGCGCATCGACCCACTCATCGGCCGCGAGGCGGAGATCGAGCGCACCATCCAGGTGCTGTGCCGCCGGCGCAAGAACAACCCGCTGCTGGTGGGCGAGGCCGGGGTCGGCAAGACCGCCATCGCCGAAGGGCTGGCGAAAAAGATCGTCGAGGAGGAGGTGCCCGAGGTGCTCAGGGATGCGGTCATCTATTCCCTCGACCTTGGCGCCCTGGTGGCCGGCACCAAGTACCGCGGCGACTTCGAGAAGCGTCTCAAGGCCCTGCTGGCCCAGCTGAGGAAGCAGCCGGAGGCGATTCTGTTCATCGACGAAATCCACACCATCATCGGCGCCGGTTCCGCCTCCGGGGGGGTGATGGATGCCTCCAACCTCATCAAGCCGATGCTGGCCTCCGGCGAGCTGCGCTGCATCGGTTCGACCACCTATCAGGAATATCGCGGCATCTTCGAGAAGGACCGGGCCCTGGCGCGGCGCTTCCAGAAGATCGACGTCCACGAACCCAGCGTGGAGGAAACCTTCGAGATCCTCAAGGGGCTCAAGACCCGCTTCGAGGAGCACCATCAGGTCAAGTACACCGAGGAGGCCCTGAAGGCGGCGGCGCAGCTGGCGGCCCGTTATATCACCGACCGCCATCTGCCGGACAAGGCCATCGATGTCATCGACGAGGCCGGAGCCCGCCAGCGCCTGCTCGACGAGAACGTGCGCAAGGCGGTGATCGACACCGGGGAAATCGAGCACATCGTCGCCAAGATCGCCCGTATTCCGCCGCGCACGGTGTCGGCCAACGACAAGGAAAAGCTGCGCGATCTGGAAAAGAATCTCAAGATGCTGGTGTACGGTCAGGACGAGGCTATCGAGGCGCTGGCGACGGCGATCAAGCTCGCCCGCGCCGGGTTGCGCACCGAGAGCAAGCCCATCGGCGCCTTTCTCCTCGCCGGGCCCACCGGTGTCGGCAAGACCGAGGTCACCCGCCAGCTGGCCAGGTTGCTCGGTCTGGAGCTGATTCGCTTCGACATGTCCGAATACATGGAGCGGCATACGGTATCGCGCCTGATCGGCGCGCCTCCCGGTTACGTCGGCTACGACCAGGGCGGGCTGCTGACCGAGGAGGTCAACAAGCATCCCCACGCGGTGCTGCTGCTGGACGAGATCGAAAAGGCCCACCCGGACGTCTTCAACCTGCTGCTGCAGGTGATGGATCACGGCACCTTGACCGACAACAACGGCCGCAAGGCGGATTTCCGCAACATCATCCTGGTGATGACCACCAATGCCGGGGCGGCGGAAACCAGCCGGGCGTCCATCGGCTTCACGCCGCAGGACCACGCCAGCGACAGCATGCAGGTGATCGAAAAGACCTTCACCCCGGAATTCCGCAACCGCCTCGACGCCATCGTCCAGTTCCGCCCGCTGGGCCGCAAGGTTATCGGCCAGGTGGTGGACAAGTTCATCTTCGAGCTGGAGTCACAGCTGGCCGAGCGCGGCGTCACCCTGCAGCTGACTCCGCAAGCGCGCGAATGGCTGGCCGAGCGCGGTTATGATCCCAAGATGGGGGCGCGGCCGATGGCGCGGGTGATTCAGGAATACGTCAAAAAGCCGTTGGCGGAGGATCTGCTGTTCGGCCGTCTGACCGAAGGCGGGCACGTCAAATTCTTCGTGCAGGGCGGCGAATTGAAATTCTCGGTGGAGAGCGGCAAGCCGGTCACCCCCGCCTGAGGCGGGTGGCTTGGCTCATTTGAGGCGGAAGGTGATCCGGCCCTTGGTCAGGTCGTAAGGCGTCATTTCCACTTTGACCCGGTCGCCGGTGAGGATGCGGATGTAATGCTTGCGCATCTTGCCGGAGATGTGGGCGGTGATCACGTGACCGTTGTCGAGCTTGACCCGGAACATGGTGTTCGGTAGGGTCTCGATCACGGTACCTTCCATTTCGATGACGTCTTCTTTGGCCATAAACCTTGTCTGTTGCTCGTTCCGGTTAGGGTAAAGTGCCCGAATCTTACCACGGTTGCCGACGGGCGGCCAACGTCCTCCGCTGCACAGCCGCCTTCTGGCGCTATTTCTGGCACCGCTTCGGCGAGAGCCACTGCACCCACAGCGCCGCCGCCCTTTCCTATACCACCCTGCTGGCGCTGGTGCCGCTGCTGGCGCTGTCCTTGGCGATCTTCACCGCCTTCCCCGCTTTCCACGAGATCAGCGACCGGCTGATGGACGCTTTGTTCGAGCAGCTGGTGCCGGCGGCGCGGGAGACGATCCAGCAGTACGTTTACACCTTCGCCGACAAAGCCAAGAAGCTCACCGGCCCCGGCATTCTGTTCCTGATCGTCACCGCCCTGATGCTGATGATCACCATCGAAAAGTCGCTCAACGAGATCTGGCGGGCGCCGCCTTACCGGGCGATTCATCGCCGGCTGCTGGTGTACTGGTCGGTGCTGACCCTGGGGCCGCTGCTGCTGGGGGCGGCGGTGGCGGTCACTTCCAGGCTGATGGCCCAGGCCCATTGGGGGGAAACCGGGCCGGCCTTCGGGTTGCTGAAACTGCTGCCCTTCCTGTTCGAGACCGTCGCTTTCACCCTGCTGTATCTGGTGGTGCCCAATGCCCGGGTCAAAGTCAGGCTGGCTGTCGCCGGCGGCGCTTTGAGCGCTGCCCTGTTCGAACTGGCCAAGGCTGGATTCACCGCTTACATCACCCGTTTTCCCACCTACGAGGCCATTTACGGGGCGCTGGCGGCGGTGCCGATCTTCCTGGTATGGCTGTACCTGTCGTGGATGGTGACCCTGGTGGGGGCCCAGTTCACCTTCTGTCTGCATACCTTCCGGGAAGGCGCGGAGGAGAACGCCATTCCCGTGCCTGAGCACGATCTCGATCTGGCTTACGGCTTGCTCAAGCGGATCTGGCTGGGCCAGCGCGACGACCGTTTGCTCACCGAGGCGGATCTGGCCCGTCACTGGCCGGCCTTGAGTCCAGCGGCGCTGGACCGGGTCCTGCAGATCCTCCAGGGCAATGGCTGGCTCGCCCGTGACGAAAGCGGCGCCTGGCTGCTGCGGCGCGATCCCCATCTGCATTCGCTGGGGGACCTGTACCGCAGCCATCCCTACCTCCTGCCGTCGCCGACCCGGGCGCAGGCCGAGCTGCGGCCGTTGCTGACACCGGTGAGCGAAGCGCTTGAGCGCAGCTTCAACGTTCCCCTGGCGCGCCTGTTCGAGGCGCCGCCTTGACGGCAAGCCAATCAATACAGTAGATTACTTGGCTATTTCTCCATAGGTAACCAGGTGTCAGCGGTGGAACTGAGCGGCGCGCAAATCGTGGTCCAGGCCTTGAAGGACGAGGGGGTCGAATACATCTTCGGCTATCCCGGCGGGGCGGTATTGCACATCTACGACGCCCTGTTCGGCCAGGAAGACGTCAAGCACGTGCTGGTGCGCCACGAGCAGGGCGCCACCCACATGGCCGACGGTTACGCCCGCGCCACCGGCAAGCCCGGCGTGGTGCTGGCCACCTCCGGTCCCGGGGCCACCAACCTGGTGACCGGGATCGCCACCGCCTACATGGACTCGATCCCGATGGTGGTGCTCACCGGCCAGGTGCCGACGCCGGTGATCGGCAGCGACGCCTTCCAGGAATGCGACACCGTCGGCATCACCCGCCCGTGCGTCAAGCACAATTTCCTGGTGAAAGACCGCCGCAAGCTGGCCGAAACCATCAAAAAGGCGTTTCACATCGCTACCACCGGCCGCCCCGGCCCGGTGCTGGTGGACATCCCCAAGGACATCACCGACCCGAACGTCAGGATTCCGTATCATTACCCGCAGTCCGTCTCGCTGCGCTCCTACAAGCCGAAACTGCATGGCAATCCGCGCCAGATCCGAAAAGCGGCGGAGCTGATCCTCGAGGCCAAACGCCCCATGATCTATGCCGGCGGGGGCGTGATTCTGGGCGAGGCGGCGGCGGAGCTGACCGAATTCACCCGCCTGCTCGGTTTCCCCATCACCCTGACGCTGATGGGGCTGGGCGCCTATCCGGGCACCGACCGCCAGTTCCTCGGGATGCTGGGGATGCACGGCACCTACGAGGCTAACATGGCCATGCACGAGTGCGACGTGCTCATCGCCATCGGCGCCCGTTTCGACGACCGCGTCACCGGCAAACTGGACGAATTCTGCCCCTACGCCAAGGTCATCCACATCGACGTGGACCCGGCCTCCATCGCCAAGAACGTGCCGGTGGACATTCCCATCGTCGGCCACGTGAAGCCGGTCCTGGCCGACCTCATCGCCGCCCTCCGGGCCAGTGGCAAGCAGCCGGACGCGGAGGCCCTGGCGGCCTGGTGGGAGCAGATCGAACGCTGGCGCGCCGTCGATTGTCTGCGTTACGACCGAAAAAGCCCGCTGATCAAGCCCCAGTACGTCATCGAACAACTGTGGGAGGTGACCCGGGGCGAGGCCTATGTCACCTCCGACGTGGGCCAGCATCAGATGTGGACGGCCCAGTACTACAAATTCGACAAGCCGCGCCGCTGGATCAATTCCGGCGGTCTGGGAACGATGGGCTTCGGCATGCCGGCGGCCATCGGGGTCAAGCTGGCCCATCCCGACAGCGACGTGGTCTGCGTCACCGGCGAGGCCAGCATCCAGATGTGCATCCAGGAACTGTCCACCGCCCTCCAGTACAAGACTCCGATCAAGATCGTCAATCTCAACAACCGTTACATGGGCATGGTGCGGCAGTGGCAGGAATTCACCTACGAGAGCCGCTATTCCCATTCCTACATGGACACCATCCCCGACTTCGTGCGCCTGGCCGAGGCCTACGGCCATGTCGGCATGCGGATCGAAAAGCCCGAGGACGTGCGCCCGGCGTTGGAGGAGGCGATGCGCCACCGCGACCGGCTGGTGTTCCTGGACTTCATCACCGACCGCACCGAGAACGTCTATCCGATGGTGGAGGCCGGCAAGGCCCAGCACCAGATGCGCCTGCCGCCGTGGATCAACGTGGACCGGGAGCTGGCCTGATGCGTCACATCATTTCCCTGCTGTTGGAAAACGAAGCCGGCGCCCTGGCGCGGGTCGCCGGATTGTTCGCCGCCCGCGGTTACAACATCGAGGCCCTCACCGTGGCGCCCACCGAGGACCCCACGGTGTCACGCATGACCATCGTCACCCGCGGCGACGAGCGTATCATCGAGCAGATCACCAAGCAGCTCAACAAGCTCATCGACGTCATCAAGCTGCTCGACATCTCCGAATCCGGCCATATCGAGCGCGAGCTGATGCTGCTCAAGGTCCGCACTCACAACGGCCACGACCGCGAAGAGCTCAAACGCCTCGCCGACATCTTCCGCGCCCGCATCGTCGACGTCACCCCCCGTTCCTACGTCGTCGAAATGACCGGCGACAGCGCCAAGCTCGACGCCTTCCTGAGCAACCTGTCGCCGGCTCAGATCGTCGAGGTGGTGCGCTCGGGGCCGACGGGCATCCTGCGCGGCGAGCGCGGCTTGCATCTATAACCATATCAACGAACAGGGGACTCCCATGCAGGTTTACTACGACAAAGACGCCGATCTTTCCATCATCCGTTCCAAAAAGGTCACCATCATCGGTTACGGCTCCCAGGGCCACGCCCACGCCAACAATCTCAAGGACTCCGGCGTGGACGTCACCATCGGCCTGCGTCCCGGCTCCCAGTCCTGGGCCAAGGCGGAGAAGGCGGGTCTGACCGTCAAGCCGGTGGCGGAAGCGGTCCAGGGGGCCGACGTGGTCATGGTGCTGGCGCCGGACGAGCACCAACCCAAACTGTATCAGGAACAGATCAAGCCCAACATCAAGCAGGGGGCGGCGCTGGCCTTCGCCCACGGCTTCAACATCCACTTCCAGCTGATCGAGCCGCGTGCCGACCTCGACGTCATCATGATCGCCCCCAAGGGCCCCGGCCATCTGGTGCGCGCCACCTACACCCAGGGCGGCGGGGTGCCGACGCTGATCGCGGTGTACCAGGACGCCAGCGGCCGGGCTAAGGACATCGCCCTGTCCTATGCCTCCGCCAACGGCGGGGGACGGGCCGGCATCATCGAAACCAGCTTCCGCGAGGAAACCGAGACCGACCTGTTCGGAGAACAGGCGGTGCTGTGCGGCGGCGCCACTGCCCTGGTGCAGGCCGGCTTCGAGGTGCTGACCGAGGCGGGTTACGCCCCGGAGATGGCCTACTTCGAGTGCCTCCACGAACTCAAGCTGATCGTCGATCTGATGTATGAGGGCGGCATCGCCAACATGCGCTATTCCATCTCCAACACCGCCGAGTACGGCGACCTGACCCGCGGCCCGCGCGTCATCAACGCGCAGACCAAGGAGGAGATGAAGCGTATCCTCAAGGAAATCCAGAACGGTGAATTCGCCCGGGAATTCATCCTTGAGAACCAGGCCGGCTGCCCCACCCTCAAGGCCAAACGTCGGCTGGGCAAGGAACATCCCATCGAGGAGGTGGGCGAGAAGCTGCGGGCGATGATGCCCTGGATCAAGGCCAACCGGCTGGTGGATCAGGAAAAGAACTGATTCCGGCGGCAGTGGCATGACGATGCTGGGCGGCGGGGACGGACCTGTGGGGCGTCCCCGCCGCGCCTTGCAGGATGAGCAACCGATGAAGCGGTGGTAGAGGCTATGGCCACTTCCCATTCCGGCAGACGCCGCCGCGGCATTTATCTGCTGCCGAATCTGTTCACCACCGGCTGCCTGTTCGGCGGCTTCTATGGCATCACCGCGGCTATGAACGGCCATTTTGCGCTGGCGGCGACGGCCATCTTCGCCGCCATGATCATGGACGGGCTCGACGGCCGGGTCGCGCGCCTCACCCACACCCAAACCGCGTTCGGCGCCGAATACGACAGCCTGTCGGACATGGTGTCCTTCGGCGTGGCGCCGGCGTTGGTGATGTACCTGTGGTCCCTGTCGAGCCTGGCCAAGCTTGGCTGGTTCGCCGCCTTCGTCTACGCCGCCGCCACCGCGCTGCGGCTGGCGCGCTTCAACACCCAGATCGGGGTCGAGGACAAACGCTACTTCCAGGGACTGCCCAGCCCCTCGGCCGCCGCCATCGTCACCGGGTTCATCTGGGTCGGGGAGACCTATGGCCTGCAGGGCGAGGCGATGCGCTACGTGGCGACGCTCATCACCCTGGCCGCCGGTCTGCTGATGGTCAGCAACTTCCGCTACTACAGCTTCAAGGAATTCGACATCCGCCGCCGGGTGCCCTTCGTGGTCATCATCGCCATCGTCCTGGCACTGGCGGTCGTCGCCACCCAGCCCCAGCTGGTGCTGTTTTTGGCTTTCGCCGCTTACGCCGTTTCTGGGCCTGTGTGGACTTTCATCGAACTGCGCCGCCGCCGCCGTGCTGTCCGCCAGCGTCTCAAGCGGCGTCGGGAGCGGTCGTAGCAGTTCAAACTTCTCCTTCCCGCACCACTGGTACCACCCAATAACGGATTCCGCTGCCACCGAAATGGCGCGCCAGATCGGCCAGCAGGTCGTCAAGGCGCGTTTGGTCCACGCACACTGACCGTCACCAGCTTGCCGCGGTCGTACAGCACCCGGATGCGCGCCCCCGGTGGCAGGCCGGCCTCCAGCTGCCCGAGCTTGGCCTGCACCGCTTTCACCACCTGGCCGGCGTTGGTGCCCCGTAGGCTCAACGCCAGGCCCTCGACCGTCTCGCCCTCACCATCGGCACTCAGGGCGCCGTAGCGGGTCAGGGCGCCGATGCGGACCTCGGCCACGTCACCGACGCGCATCGGCATTCCGCTGCGTTCGGCCACGACGATGTGGCGCACGTCTTCCAGGGTCTGGATGTGGCTGCGGACGATCAGGGATTCCTCTCCGGTTTCCAGGCACCCGGTGCCGTCGTTGCGGTTGTTGCTTTCCAGGGCGGCGGCCAGCCGGTCGTTCTCCGGCGGCACCGTCACCTGCGCCGGCGCTCTGCCCAGGGGCATCCGCTCCGCCTTGCGCACGGAGGCGACTTTCAGTCCCAGGCGCTGCTATCGGTCGGCGGAGAGGCGCACTTCGTCGGCGAGCGCCGCGGTGGTCAGAAACAGCAATGGAATCAGCAAGCGTCGCATGGCAATACGCCCACGACCTGGTTGTAACGGGCGATGTCGCGGTCTCGGCGGAGGCGCCACTGGCGGGCGTCGCGCAGGGCTTCCCGATCCAGTTTCTGGATGCGCAGCAGGTCGATCAGGTCCATCTCCCCGGCGGCGAAGGCCTGGCGGGCCAGTTTCAGGTTCTCCCGGGCCAGCCGGTGACGGGATTCGGCCGCTTCCAGCTGGAGCCGGTCCACCAGGAGCGCGTGTTCGGCTTCGTGCAGGTCCCGCTCCAGACGCCGTTGCAGTTCGCCCCGCTGGCTTTCCGCCTCCGCCAGGGCGACGGCTTCGGCGGCGACGTTGGGGGCCTGATAGCGGCCGCCGCCGAAGGGGATCGTCAGGTTGGCCATCAGCCCGTGGGTGGTGGGCCCGCCCCGTGCCGCTTTGGCGTGGGTGCCGCCGACGGTGAGATAGACCTGCTGGTTGCCGGTGTCGGATTCGAAACGGGTCCAGCGCACCTTGGCCTTGAGCTGGTCGATGCGGGCGCTGGCGGCGGCCAGCAGAGGATGATCGGAAGGGATGGCGGCGACAGGGGCCCGGGTTTCCCGGAAGTTCTGCGGCGCCCGCTCCAGGCGCACCAAGTTCAGATAACGGCGGCGGGCGTGCATCCATTCGGCCTCCAAGGTCGTAGCTTCGGTCCGGCGGTTGAGCACCTCGGTCTGGGCCAGCAGCAGATCGGTGCGGGCCAAGTCGCCGGCCTCGACCCGTTTGCGCACGGCATCCGCCAGTTTCTCGTCCACCGCCAGCAGCTGGCGTGCGGTTTCGTAGGCACTGCGCTTGAGACGCAGATCCCACAGGGCCTCACGCACCAGCCCCGCCACCTGCAACGCCAGGGCCCGCCGATAGGAAGCGGCGTGTTTGGCGGCGTGGTCGGCCACCTCGCGGGCGGCGCTGCGCTGGCCCCACTTCCACAGCATGAAGGTGAGATCGTTGTCGATTTCCCAGGCGCCGGTGTCGTCGCCCACCTGGTCGCCGCTGTAGGTGGTGCCGAACATCACGGGGCCTGCCAGAATCCCGCCGGAGCGCCGCTCCCAGGCCCGCGCATCCTCGCGGAAAGCAGCCGCCAGCCGGCTGCGAGGGAAGTTGGCCAGGGCGGTTTCCACCACCTGGGCCAGGGTCAGTTCGGGATCGTAACGGAGTTCGTCCCGGTGGGGGGCCAGCAGATCCTCCTGGGCCTGTCCGCCAGCTGCCTGGACCAGCAGACAGGCGCAAAACAGCCAGTGACACAGTTTGCGCACGGTTCTTACCTGTCGAGAAGTTGAATCGTTTCCGGCGAAGCGGGCCGGAAAGCCGCAAGGGTATCAGGACACCCGTGTGGGCGAGGCGCGGCTCGGAGGGGAAGGAGGATAAAAGATACGACGGCAGGTCCGCTCCCAGGGCGGCAGGCTCGTCTCGATCCGCGGCGAATCGGGGAGTGGGCACTGGCCGGGAACGGGGCCCGCTTCGCAGGAAAACACCACCGCCCCGGGGCGTACGCCTTTGGCCGCGCACACCAGCACCCCCTCGGCCGGGGCGGCCGGTTGCCCGTCGGTGGCGACCTGCTCCAGGCCGGGCAGGTGAACCGCCGTCGGCGAAGCGTCCGCTCCCACATAGGCGTGCAGCAGGGGCGCGAACACCTGCAGCAGGCAGAAAAACAGAGTGACGTAAAGGCGCAGCAGGCTCAATTTACGGGCCGGTCAAGATTGATTCCGGAAAGCTTAGCATCGCTTGGAGGTGGGAACAAGCCGCCGTTCCTGCCACTGCAACACCAAGCTGTAGAGCACCGGAAACACCAGCAGGGTGGCGATCATGACTGTGGTCATGCCGCCGAAGACCGGCATGGCGATGGGGCGGGCCACGTCGCTTCCGGTGCCGGTGCTCCAGAAGATCGGCGCCAGCCCCAGGATGGTGGTGACGGCGGTCATGACCACCGGCCGTACCCGGAGCGAGGTGGCTTCCTCCACCGCCGCCAGGATTTCCTCCCGATCCAGGGGCGCTCCCTTGGCCCGACGCCGGGATTCCACCTCCACGTCGATGTATTTGAGCAGGACCGCACCGGTTTCGGCGGCGGTTCCGGCCAGGGCGATGAAACCTGCCACCACCGCCACCGACAGGTTGAAGTCGTACCACCAGCACAGCCAGATGCCGCCCACCAGACCGACGGGAACGGTCAGCATCACCAGCAGCGGTTCGGTGAAGTTGCCGAAGGTGAAATAGAGCAGCAGGAAGATCAGCCCCAGGGTGACTGGAATGATGACCCTAAGCCTTTTGGCGGCCCGCTCCATGTATTCGAACTGGCCCGACCAGCTCACCGTATAGCCGGGTGGGATTTTCACCTGTTCGGCCAGCACCCGCTTGGCCTTGGCCACGAAGCCGCCGATGTCCGAAGTCTTGATGTCCACGTAGATCCAAGCATTGGGGCGCGAGTCCTCGCTTTTGATCGACGGCGGGCCGCGCCGCAGTTTCAGGTCTGCCACCTGGGACAGGGGGATCTGGGCGCCGGTGGGAGTGGGGATCAAAACTCGCTTGAGCATCTCCAGGTTGTCGCGGAAGGCTCTGGGGTAGCGCAGGTTGACCGGATAGCGCTCCAGCCCTTCCACGGTCCAGGTGACGTTCATGCCACCGATGGCGCTCTGGATCACGTCCTGGACGTCGCCGACGGTAAGGCCGTAGCGGGCCGCTTCGAAGCGGTCGATGTCGAAATCCACGTAGTAGCCGCCCACGGCCCGGTCGCCGAAAGCCGAGAGAGTCTCCGGCAGCGTCTTCATGGCCTGCTCGATGGCCTCGGAAAGCCGCTGCAGTTCGTTCAGGTCCGGGCCGGAGACTTTGATGCCGACCGGCGTCTTGATGCCGGTCGAGAGCATGTCGATGCGGGTCTTGATCGGCATGGTCCAGGCGTTGGCCAGGCCGGGAAAGCGGATCGCCCTGTCCATCTCCGCCATCAGCTCTCGGGTGGTCTTGGCCGGATCGGGCCATTGGTCCCGGGGTTTGAGCCTGACCGTGGTCTCGATCATCGACAGGGGGGCCGGGTCGGTGGCGGTCTCGGCCCGTCCCACCTTGCCGAAGACGTGATGGACCTCGGGAAAGGTCTTGAGGATCTTGTCGGTCTGTTGCAGGAGTTCACGGGCCTTGGTGATGGAAATGCCGGGGAACGTGGTGGGCATGTAGAGGATGTCGCCCTCGTCCAAAGGCGGCATGAACTCGCTCCCCAGGCGGGAAAAGGGATACAGGGTGGAGGCCAGCACTCCGGCAAGCAGCGCCAGGGTGAGGCCCCGCCAGCGCATCGCCCCGCGCAGGAGCGGCCGGTGGAGGGCATGGAGCGCGCGGGCCACCGGATTTTGTGCCTCCGGTAGAATGCGGCCACGGACGAAATAACCGAGCAGCACCGGCACCACCGTCACGGTCAGGACCGCCGCCGCCAGCATGGCGTAGGACTTGGTGAAGGCCAGCGGTCGGAACAGCCGGCCCTCCTGAGCCTGGAGCGCCAGGATCGGCAGAAACGCCACCATGATCACCAGCAGGGAAAAGAACAACGCCGGCCCTACCTCGCGCGCCGCCGCCCCGATCGCCTGCCAGCGCTCGGTGCCGGTCAAAGGCGCGCCCTTTTCCCGTTCGGCCCGCTCCAGATGCTTGTGGGCGTTTTCCACCATGACTATGGCGCCGTCCACCATGTCGCCGATAGCCACGGCGATTCCCCCCAGGGACATGATGTTGGCGCTGATCCCCTGCCAGCGCATCAGCACGAATGCCCCCAGGACGCCCAGGGGCAGACTGATGGCCGCCACCAGGGTGGATCGGGCGTGGAGCAGAAACAGGCCGATGACCAGGCTGACGATGACCAGCTGCTGGCTCACCGCGGTTTCGAGGGTGGCCACCGCCCGCTCGATCAGGTCACCACGGTCGTACACCGGCACGATCTCCACCCCCTCCGGCAGAGCGGCTTTGAGCTCCTCGAGCTTTTCCCGGACCCGACGGATGGTCTCCAGGGCGTTCTCGCCGGAGCGCATCACCACGATGCCGCCGGCCACTTCCCCCTCACCGTTCAGCTCCGCCAGTCCCCGCCGCAGCTCCGGCCCGAGATGGATGTCGGCCACATCCTTGAGGCGGATCGGGGTGCCGTTCTCATCCACCCCCACCGGCACGCTTTTCAGATCATCCAGGGTCTTGATGTAACCCAGACCGCGCACCATGTACTCAGTCTCGGACATCTCGATCAGCCTGCCGCCGACGTCGTTGTTGGAGCGGGCAATGGCCTGTTTGACCTTGGTCAGGGGCAGGTTATAAGCCAACAGGGCGTTGGGATCGACCTCCACCTGGTACTGCTTGACGTGGCCGCCGATGGAGGCCACCTCAGACACCCCGGGGACGGTCTGGAGGGGATAGCGCAGGGTCCAGTCCTGGAGCGAGCGCAAGTCTGCTAGATCGTGTTTGCCGCTCTTGTCCACCAGGGCGTATTCATAGATCCACCCGACCCCGGTGGCATCCGGGCCCAGGGAGGGCGTCACGCCCGGAGGCAGTCGCTTGCTGGCATAGTTGAGATATTCCAGCACCCGCGAGCGGGCCCAATACAGATCGGTGTCGTCTTCGAAGATGATGTAGACGAAGGAGTAGCCGAAGAAGGAATAACCGCGCACCACCTTGGCTTTGGGCACTGCCAGCATCGCCGTGGTCAGGGGATAGGTGACCTGGTCCTCCACTACCTGGGGCGCCTGCCCTGGGTATTCGGTGAAGATGATCACCTGCACGTCGGAAAGGTCGGGAATGGCGTCCAGGGGGGTGGTCCTCCAGGCCCAAATCCCAGCCCCCAGGAGGAGCACGGTCGAAAGCAGCACCAGAAATCGCTCGCGCAGGGACAGGGAGATGATTTTCTCAATCATGGCCGCCTCCGTGCTGCATGCCGTCCATATGCTTCATTCCCGGCATTTTCTGCTTCGCCGGCTCGGTGAACTTGGACAGCGCCTCTTGCAGCCTGGATTCGGAATCGATCAGGAACTGGCTGGAAACTACCACCTCCTCGCCTTCGGAAAGCCCCGCCAGGACCTCAACCCAGCCGTCGGCGGGAACGCCCAGCTCGACGATGCGCGGTTCGAACCGGCCCGGACCCTTGACCACGAAAACATGCTCCTTGAGACCGGTGCGCACCACCGCCTCGCTGGGGATGGTTAGCACGCCGGTTTTGGGGCGGGTGTGGAGGGTGGCGTTGGCGAACAGTTCCGGCTTCAGGATCAGGTCGGGATTGTCGAACTCTAGGCGGACCTTGATGGTGCGGGTCTTGGGATCGGCGTAAGGGTAGACGTAGACCACCTGCCCCCGGAACACCCGCCCGGGGACGGCGGTCAGGGTGATCTCCGCCGGATCGCCCACCCGCACCCAGGGCAGTTCGTATTCGTAGATGTCGGCATAGACCCAGACCTTGCTCAGATCCGCTATCAGATACAGCTCGGTCTGGGGGGTGACGTACTGGCCCTCGCGTACCCCTATGTGGACCACATAGCCGTCGAAGGGCGAATGGATATGGAGGCTTTTCATGATCCGGCCGGTCTGCTCCAGTTCGCGGATCTGGTGTTCCGGCACGTCCAGCAGCTCCAGCCGCTCGCGGGCGCTTTTGACCATCTCCCGGGCGCCATGGCTGATGTCCTCGAAGGGGCTGTCTTTCAGCAGGCGCAGGCTCTTGAGCGCCAGCAGGTATTCCTGCTCGCTGGAAACCAGCTGGGGGGAGTAGAGGCTCAGCAGCTCGGCATTGCGGGCGACGAATTCACCGGTTTCGCTGATATAGAGCTTTTCGATCCAGCCCTCGGTCTTGGGATGGAGGCGGGCGAGCAGGTCTTCGTCGTAGCTGACCCGGCCGACGGTGTGGATGGGGTGGGAAAAGTCGCGGCGAACCACCTTGGCGGTGCGCACACCGATGGTCTGGACCACGGTGGGATCGATCACCACCGTCCCCGGCGGGCCGCCGGCCTCTGTGGCGCCGGGACAGCCGGGCGGATAGACGGGGATGTAGTCCATGCCCATCTCGTCCTTGGCGGGCGTCTTGGAAGTGATGGCCGGGTTCATGGGGTGGCGGTAGAACATGGGCTCATCACAGCCGCCGGCGCTGACGGCAGAGGGCTTTGGCCCAACCTGACGGCTGGCCAGCCAGTAGCCGGACCCCAGACCCACACTCAAGGCGATCAGCACGATCACGATCCATTTCCACGGCATCATTTGGCTCCTTTTTGGCTTGTGACAGGTTTGCCGACGGCAGCTTCCAGCTTCGCCAGCGCCTGGCGCGCTTCGGCCAGGGTCTTCCAGTACTGGATTTCGTAGTTGTAGAGGGTGATCTGGGCGCTGACCAGGTTGAGGAAGTCCACTTTGCCCACCTGATACCCGGCCAGCATCGATGCCACCGTCTGGCGGGCCTGGGGGATGATGCCCCGGTCGAACAGCACCACCTGGTTGCGGGCACGGCGGTAGTCGGCCAGGGCCGAGGCGATCTCGGCGCGGACCCGGTTCCAGGTGTCTTGCCACTGGAACCGCTCGCGGATCAGTTCGCTCTGGCGCTGGTCCACCGCCCGGGCCTGCTTGGTGGCGAAATACAGGGGCACGCTCATGCTCAGCTTCAAGCTCAGGAAATCGGTGCGGCTGGAGCCATCCGGATTGCGGCCGCTGCGGAATCCGTGGGCTGCTCCCAGTTTGAAGTCCGGGAAGAAGTCTTTCTTGGCGAGCGCGACCCGGGTCTTGGCGGCCTCTATCTGTTTACGCACCCGCGCCAGCAGAGGGCGGTTATGCGCCGCCAAGGTGAACAGCCGGGCTTCCGCAGCCGGTTCCGGCAGTTGCCGGGGGGTGCTGCGGGGCAGGGTCACCGGAGTGTCCGCCGGGCGGTCGAGCAATGCGTTGATCCGGGCCGCTTCCTGCGCCCGCAGCCCCTGCAGCTGCAGTTCCCGGTCGATGAGGCGCGACAGTTCCAGCTGGGCCAGCAGGACGTCCTGCTGCAACCCCTGGCCCACTTTGTACTTGGTCTGGGCGATCTCGACGAACTGGCGCAAAAGGTTCTGGTTGAGGGAGACGATCTCCAGGGCACGATCGAGATAGAACAGCCGCCACCACAGACCTTCCACGTCGCGCCGCAGGCGCAGCCGCCATTCCTCGACGTCGTCGCCGGCGGCCCGCGCCTCCCATTCGGCCGCCTCGGCCTTGAGTCTCAGTTTGCCGGGGAAAGGGAACTTCTGGCTCAGCCCCAGCTGCAACTGGGTCATGGCCTCCTGGGGGATGTCGAAGGTATCGACCGGCAGATTGAGGGCGTTGAAGCTGATCTCCGGGTCCGGCAGGCTGCCGGCCTGATCCGGGAGGGTCCGAAGCGCCTCATAGCGGGCGCGGATCGCCGCCAGGGACGGGTTGCGGCGTTCCGCCTGCGCCAGGGCTTGTTCCAGGGTCAGTTGATCGGTCGTTTCGGCCTGGGCGATACCGAAGATCAGCATCAGGCCAAGCCACCAATAGGATTTCATGCGGTCTCCTCGCTTGGGGAACGAAATCGGGGTTCGCGGGCGCGAACCGGCCTGTCACCGGCGCAGGGCCGGTGTCGTCGTCAAGCGAGGATTCGGGGTGGTTTTCCAGGGGGCGGGAAGGTGTGACTAAGGAATGCCGGAAGGGAGCCGATCCCGGGCAGGGCTTCTGTCCCGCCGGCGACGACGAGGCCCGTCTCTGCCGGCAACGCCGTGGCCCCACAGCCGCAGGTGGACAGGGCCGTGCGACAGCGCTGACAGTGGTGAACGCAGCGTACGGCAGATTCCGGGGCTGCGGTTACGCTGGCCGAACGGGTGGCGGTGATTTCTGCGGATGAGGCCACAGGCTGCTTCCCCTCTCCGGCCGAGGCCAGGAAGGCGGAACAAACCAACAACAGATAGAACAGCGTCCTTGAAATCACCGTACTGGATTTTGATTTTGGATGACTGAAATATAGCGCAGTGGCGTCCTGAAAACCAGGGGTCGGACATCCTGTCCGGGGATTTTGGTTCTGATATACTTTCAACTTCAAGCGCTTGACCTGATATTTCGTCCGCCATGCCCTTTGCCCAGGAAGACCTCGAACAGCTTCGCCGCCTGATCCGCGAGGAGGTGGATGCCCGCCTTCCGGCCGGAACGGTCCGTTACGATCTGGAATTGCGGGACCGCATCCTCCGTGTGGAGGAGGAACTCAAGCATCAACGGGAGCTGATGGAACAGGGTTTCCGCCTCATGGACAAGCGCTTCGAAGAGATGCGCGAGGACATGAACAAGCGCTTCGAGCAGGTGGACAAGCGTTTGGAGCAGGTAGAAAAGCGCTTCGAGCAGGTGGACAAGCGTTTCGAAGAGATGCGCGAGGACATGAACAAGCGCTTTGAGCAAGTGGACAAACGCTTCGAGCAAGTAGAAAAGCGCTTTGAATTGGTGGATAAACGCTTCGAGCAAATGGACAAGCGTTTCGAACAGATAATCGAGTACAGCGAGAAGCGCTTTGCCCAGATCGATACCCGCTTCGAACGCCTGACCGAGCGCATCGATCGCTTCATGCGCTGGTCTTTCGCACTTACGCTCACCGTCGGCGGCCTGGTGGTGGCCACCATCAAATATCTGCCTTGAATTTTCGCCGTCCGGACGGGTTTCCAGTCCTCCGGTTGAGGACATAGCCATCCACCGGTGCGGTAAAAGGCAACAGCAGCATCCCTGAGGACCGCAGGACTTGGCACCGCTGGCGGATGTCGTGAATCCCGAGGGTCATGATCTCGTGACCGCGGCGGGGTTGATCGCGGTAAGTACCCAGCAGCCGGTCCCACCAAGGGGTGGTCGAATCCGAAGTTGCAGTTTTGCGCCAACCGGCGGTGGAAAGGAAAAAGGCCGGGTGTTTCCCGGCCTTTTCCCGTCTTATGGTGCCTTCCGCTTACCGGGCCCGGCCGGCCTCGGTGGCTTCGGGCACTTCGATCAGGCGGCCGGTCTTGCAGTCGTAGATGTAACCGTAGACCGGAATCTCCGCCGGTACCAGCGGGTGGGATTTGATCCGCACCACGTCATCGACCACGCTCTGTTTCTGGTTTTCGATGGTGAGCCAGCGGATGTACTTGCCCCAGGGCGAGCCGGGACCTTCGCCCACGTCCTTCCAGCCTTCCCCGGTCAGCTGAGCGGTCTTGAGGCTGCTGGCGAGCAGGTTCTCCATGATCTGATCGGTGAAAGTCTCCATGCCGCAGTCGGTGTGATGGATCACGAACCATTCCCGGGTGCCCAACAGCTTGTAGGAGATCACCAGGGAGCGGATGGCGTCGTCGCTGGCCCGCCCTCCGGCGTTGCGGATCACGTGGGCGTCTCCCTCGGACAGGCCGGCGTACTTGGCCGGATCGAGGCGGGCGTCCATGCAGGTGAGGATGGCGAAGTGCCGCGCCGGCGGCATCGGCAGGTCGCCCTTGTCGAAGGTGGCGGCATACTGTTCGTTGGCTTTCAGGACTTCTTCGACGATCTTGCTCATGTCGGTTCTCCTCTGGTGAGTTAACGTTGTGGTCGAATGACGATCTTGCGGCGGCGCGGCGTGGATTCTGCTTGCTTTTCGGGCGTCATCTCGAAGATCAACAGTACCGTCTCGCCGGCGGCGGCGTTTTCCGCCACCATCGGCTCGCCGGTTTCCCAGAACACCTGTCCCTGGCGGTAGATTTTGGCGCCTTCCTTGTCGATGATGCGGATTTCTCCCGAGAGCACGTAGCGGGGCCCGGGGCCCTTGTGGATGTGCTTAGGGGTGCGGAAGCCGGGCGGGAAGGTGACCCGGATCACCCGGGTGACGATATGGGCGTCCGGCAGGGTCACGGGACGGGCCAGCAATACGTCCCGTTGAAGCATGCCGGTCGCCCATGCCTTCGTGGCGATCAGTAGGACCAGACTGGTCAGTGTCAGTATGCGTTTCATCGCGAAATTTTCCTCTAGTAAGGCGTTTCCCGTCAACAGCGCCCAGATTACCACCTCCTAGTCCCAGGCCGTCCTGCCAGCCGGGTGGTCGCAGCACCGGCAGCTGCCCAGAGGCGGTTCGCCTATCACCCCGGAAACCGTCTTGTGCTGCCATGGGGCTGACTCCCCGGGCGGTCTATCACAAGCTCAAGCGTCATCGGCTGAATCCGGCCGGTTATCGTGCCGCCCCATCAAGGTAACCGCATTGATCGGGTTATGGCTCTGATATACTTCTGATCTTATAAGGTTTAGCGAATTCCGAAGAGTCCACCCGCCATGCCCTTTGCCGAAGAAGATCTCGAACAGCTGCGCCGCCTGATCCGCGAGGAAGTGGACGCCCGCCTTCCAGCCGGAACGGTGCGCTACGATCTGGAACTGAGAGAGCGGATCGTCCGGGTCGAGGAGGAGCTCAAGCACCAGCGGGAGTTGATGGAGCAGGGCTTCCACCTGATGGAGAAGCGTTTCGAGCAAGTGGACAAGCGCTTCGAGCAGATGCTCGAGTACAACGAGAAGCGTTTCGCCCAGATCGATGCCCGTTTTGCCCAGATCGATACCCGCTTCGAACGGCTGACCGAACGCATCGACCGTTTCATGCGCTGGTCCTTCGCTCTCACGCTCACCGTCGGCGGTCTGGTGGTGGCCGCCATCAAGTATCTGCCCTGAGTTCGGGGCATGCTATGATAAAAACATGAATCGTCTCCTTTGCTGCCTGTTGATTTTCACGACCCTGTGGATGGCCACCTGGCTGCTGACCGACGTCCATGTGGTGCACGCAGCCGGTGATCATCAGCTTCACCCGCTGTTTTCGATGCAGCCGGAAGCGGGAAAAGAGGCGGTTCACGGCGATCCGGGAGACGATTCCTGTCATTTCTGCAGTTACGATCACGGCGGTCATGTGGGAGGGATGGCCTTACCGCCTGACTTCACCGTCGCCGTCCTCACGCCTCCCGACAGCTGGCCGCCGCCTTACCGTTCCCATTTCTCTCCCCTGATCCGCCCGCCCACACCCCGCCCTCCCATCGTCTGAGGCGCGCTGTCTTCCAGCCGGCGCCCTGCGCGCTGGTTGTCCGTTCGTGCCCGCTCGATTCGTGGAGGAAATTTCATGCAGGTATTCCCTGGCGGAACCGTATTCGCCACCGGCGGCCGATCGTTTTTGCTGGCCGCTTTGATCGTCACCATGCCCGGACAGGCGGCGGTCCCGGAACCGCCGCCCCCTGCGGCAGAGTCTTCCGGGGCCGAAGCGCCGGTCCCCAAGATCCTTAACCTGAGAACGGCTCTGGCCCTGAGCCTGCGCCACAACCCCCGCCTCAACGCCGCCACCTGGGAAATCCAGGTCCGCGAAGCGCGCAGGATTCGGGCCGGACTGTTGCCCAACCCGCGTCTCAGAATCGCCGTGGAGGATTTCGGGGGGTCCGGCAGCCATCGCGGCTACAACGTCGCCGAAACCACCTTGATGCTGAGTCAGCTGATCGAGCTGGGGGGCAAGCGCGGCAAGCGCCACCGTCTCGCCAGCAGTGAACGCGACCTGGCGATCTGGGACTACGAGGCCCGGCGGCTGCAGACTGCTCTGAGCACCCGTCAGGCGTTCATCGAGGTGCTCGCCGCCCAGGAGGAACTGGCGCTGTCCCAGCGTATGGAGGCTCTGGCGGAGCGGCTGTACGCTACTGTCGACGCCCGGGTGCGGGCCGGTGAAGTGTCGCGCCTGCAACGTTACAAGGCGCGGGTGGAACTGGCCCAGGCCCGTCTGGCCAGCGCCGAGGCCCGCACTCGGCTGGCGGATGCCCGCCAGCGCCTGGCTGCCTCCTGGGGGGATCTGGTCCCGCGCTTCGATCGCGCCGTCGGCGATCTGAGCCGGCTGGCCTCCCTTCCCCCGCTGGAAACGCTGGTCGCCCGGCTGGCGCAGAATCCTGATGTGGCCCGTTGGGCCACCGAGATGGTACGGCGTCAGCGCCAGCTGGAATTGGCGCGGGCATTGACGATTCCCGACCTGACGGTCCGGGGCGGTGTCCGCCAATATGCCGAAAACGGTGATGTGGCAGCGGTCGCCGTGTTTCAGGTGCCTTTGTTTCTGTTCAACGATCAGCGCACACAGGTGACGGAGGCCCGGGCCGGACTGGGACAGGCCGAACAGCGCCGCCGTGCCGCCCTGGTGGAAGCCCGCCGCCAGCTGGTCGCCGCCTATCAGCGCTGGCGCCGGGCAGACGTGCAGGCCCGATTGCTGCGCGACGAGGTGCTGCCCAACGCCGAGGCGGCGTTCACGGCGATCCGGGACGCCTACCGTCTCGGTAAGGTCGGCGTTCTCGACCTGATCGACGCCCAGCGCACCCTGTTCACCGCCAGGCGCCGCCAGCTGGCGGCCTGGATGGCCTGGCATCTCTGGCAAGCGGCGGTCGAGCGTCTGCTCGGCAGTCTGCCGCAGGATTCCACCCTACCTGTTCACGAGGCATCGTCATGAAAATTTCCCTTTGGATCGTATTGTTGACCGGCCTGCTGCTCGCACGGGCACCGGCCGCCGGAGAACCACAGCACGAAGACCATGAACATGAGCACGAACACGAAGCGCTGCATTTGGCGCCGGCGGTGCTGAAGGAGTTCGGTATCGAGCTGGCCACCGCCGCCCGCGGCAGGCTGGCGCTGACTCGTCATCTCAGCGGCGAAGTGGTGGCCGCTCCCGATCGTCTCTATCATGTGGTGCCCCAGGTAGCCGGCATCGTCCGGCAGGTGTTCAAAGAAGTGGGGGACCGGGCCGAAGCCGGCGAGCCGCTGGCGCAGCTCAGCAGCCGGGAACTGGCCCAGGCCCGGGCCGAGCTGCTGATTGCCAAGAGCCGGTTGGATCTGGCCAATGCCAATCTGGCCCGCGAAAGGCAACTGTACCGCAAGGGGATCACCTCCAGACGGGAATTCCTGCAGACCCAACAGGCCCAGATCGCCGCCGCCGTCGCCCTGGACGCGGCCCGCCACCGCCTCCAGGCCCTTGGGCTGACCCGGGCGGAGATCGACCGTCTGCTTGAGAACCACCAGGAGGTGGACCTGTCCCGCTATCTGCTGCGGGCGCCTGCGACCGGTCAGGTGATCGAGAAGCACGCGGCTCTGGGGGAGTTCCTTCGCAGTGACCGCAGCGCCTTCGTGCTCGCTGATCTGAGTCGGGTCTGGGTCTTGCTGACGGTGTATCAGAAAGACCTGCCCGACGTGCGTCCCGGCCAGCCGGTGCGCATCGGGGCGGAAGGGTTCGAGCCAGCCGAAGGTACGATCGACTACGTCAGCCCCGTGCTCGACGAAGCCACCCGCACCGCCCAGGCTCGGGTGATTCTGGACAATCCCGGGCGGCTGTGGCGGCCGGGGATGTTCGTGGGGGCCGAGGTGACCGTGGCTGAGGTCGAGGGACTGGTGGTCCCGGCCGAAGCGGTGGTGGCGATCGAGATGCAGCCGATGGTGTTCGTGCGCGAGGACGACCGTTTCGAGCCGCGTCCGGTCCGGCTGGGCCGGCGCAACCCCTGGCAGGTGGAAATTCTTTCCGGTCTGCGGCCCGGTGAGACCTACGTGGCCCGTCACGCCTTTCTGCTCAAGGCCGAACTCGGCAAGGGCGAAATGGACGCCGGTCATCACCACTGAGGGAGGCAGACATGATCGAACGACTCATCGAATTTTCCCTCAAAAACCGCCTGCTGATCGGTGTGCTGCTGGTATTGGTGATGGCGGCCGGATTCCACAGCTATCGGCAACTGCCGGTAGACGCCTTTCCCGACGTCTCGCCCAACCTGGTCCAGGTGTTCACCCTCACCGAGGGACTGGCCCCCAACGAGGTGGAGATGTACGTCACCTATCCGGTGGAGGCAGCCATGACCGGCTTGCCGGGCATCGAGAAGATCCGCTCGGTGTCCAACTTCGGTCTGTCGGTGGTGAACGTCTATTTCAAGGACGACATGGACATCTACTTCGCCCGCCAGCTGGTCAACGAGCGTCTGCAGGAGGCCCGCGAGCAGATCCCGCCCGGCTTCGGCAATCCGCAGATGGGGCCCATTTCCACCGGTATGGGGCTGGTGTTGTTCTACTATCTGGAGGACAGCACCGGACGTTATTCCCTGGAAGAGCTGCGCACCCTGCAGGACTGGGTGGTCAAGTTCAACCTCCAGACCGTGCCCGGGGTCACCGAAGTGCTCGGCATCGGCGGCTTCGAGAAGCAGTACCAGGTGGTGGTCGATCCCGACGCCCTGTTGAGCTACGATCTCACCCTGGCGGAACTGGTCCACCGCATCGAAGCCAACAATCTCAACGTCGGCGCCCAGTATCTGGTGATGGGGGGAGAACAGCTCATCGTCCGTTCCGTCGGATTGGCCAAGGGCATCGACGATCTGGGCAACATCGTGGTCAAGACCGTGGATGGCCGCCCGGTCTATCTGCGCCAAGTGGCCGACATCCGCATTGGCGGGGCGATCCGCTACGGGCTTCAGACCCGCAATGGCGAAGGCGAGGTGGTCGCCGGCATGGTGATCAAGCTCTACGGCAGCAACGCCTCCACCGTGATCGAGCGGGTGGAGAAGAAAATCGCCGAGATCAACCGCGCCCTGCCGGAAGGGGTCCGGATCAAGCCGTACTACCAACAGAAGGACATCGTCGAGGCAGCGGTGCACACCGTCACTTCGGCCCTGGTCCAGGGCATCGTCCTGGTGGCTCTGGTGCTGCTGGTTTTCATGGGCGGTTTCCGCCCCAGTCTGGTGGTGGCGGTGGCGATCCCGTTTTCGGTGCTGTTCGCTTTCATCGCCATGAAGTGGCTCGGCATGTCGGCCAACCTGATGTCCCTGGGCGGACTGGCCATCGCCATCGGCATGATGGTGGACGGCACCATCGTCATGGTGGAGAACGTGGACCGCCATCTGGCCCTGGCGCCCGCCGACGAACCCCGCTGGCACGTGGTGCGGCGTGCCTGTCTGGAGGTGGGCCGGCCCATCGTCTTCGCCATCGCCATCATCATCGTGGTGTTCCTGCCCCTGTTCACCTTGCAGGGCGTGGAAGGCAAGACCTTCCGTCCCTTGGCCTACACCGTGGCTCTGGCGATGCTGGGGTCGCTGATCTACGCCCTGTTGGCGGCGCCGATGGTGAGTGATCTGTTGTTGCGGCGCAAGCGTGCCCAAAGTGGAGGGGACAGGCTTGCCGGGAGTGTGGATGGCCCGGACGGCCATCCTCAAGCCCCCAGGGAAGGGTTCACGGCGTCTCCCGGCGAGTCTGTCCCCTCCGCTTCCCAGGAAGTCTGGCTGGTCCGCAAGCTGCTGGCTTTCTACCGCCCCTGGGTCGCCTGGTTCGTCCACCATCCCAAGGCGGCGATCGGACTGGCGCTGGGTCTGTTCGTGGTAGGATCGGCGGTGTTTCCCTTTCTCGGTTCCGAGTTCACCCCCAAGCTGCGTGAGGGCACCCTGGTGGTGCGTCTGACCATGGCGCCCTCCATTGCGCTGGAGGAAAGCAAACGCCTGACCCTGATCGCCGAACGGCGGCTGATGGGCATTCCCGAAGTGGTCGGGGTCACCAGCCGCATCGGCCGCGGCGAAGTAGGGGCCCACACCGATCCGGTCAACTCGGCGGAGATGTACGTGCTGCTCAAACCCAAGGACCAGTGGCGCCGGCCCGGGGACCAGGAATTCGTCGAGGCCGAAGTGCGAAAGAAGCTCCAGGGGATGCCCGGCATTCTGGTCAACCTGACCCAGCCCATCGAGATGACCGTGGACGAACTGCTCGAAGGGGTGCGGGCCGAGCTTGCGATCAAGCTGTTCGGCGATAACCTCGACGTCCTCAAGGCCAAGGCTGATGAGATCGCCGCCGTGGTGCGCCAGGTCCAGGGCGCCGCCGACGTGCAGGTGGCCCAGGTGAGTGGCACGCCGCAGCTCCTGATCCGCCCGGACCGGGAGAAAGTGGCCCGCTATGGCCTTAACATCGAGGACGTGCAGGCCACGTTGCGGACCGCCGTGGGCGGCGAAACCGCCGGTCAGGTGTTCGAAGGCATCCGCCGCTTCGACATCTACGTGCGCTACCGCAAGGACGCCCGCGACACCCCGGCGGCCATCGCCGAGCTGCTGGTGCCGGGGCCCGGCGGCATCCGCGTGCCCCTGTCCCAGGTGGCCGAAATCCGTCCCGTGGTCGGCCCGCGCCAGATCACCCGGGAGAACAATCAGCGCTTCATCACCATCCAGGCCAATGTGGTGGGCCGCGACATCGGCTCCTTCGTCGCCGAGGCCCAGGAAGCCATCGATGCCCGAATCAAGCTGCCGCCGGGCTATCTGGTGACCTGGGGCGGTCAGTTCCGTCTCCAGCAGGAGGCCAACAAGCGCCTGGCGGTGGTGGTGCCGATCACTCTGCTGGGGGTGGCGTTGCTGCTCTACAGCAGCTTCGGCTCGGTCAAAAACACCGCCCTGATCCTGCTCAACATCCCCCTGGCCCTGGTGGGTGGCGTGCTGGCCCTGGGACTGACCGGCCAGCATCTGTCGGTGCCGTCTTCGGTGGGCTTCATCGCCCTGTTCGGCATCGCCCTGGAGAACGGCATGGTGCTGGTGACCTATCTGAACCAGTTGGTGCGCGAGGGATTGTCCCTGACAGAGGCTTCGGTCCGTGGCGCCTGCCTGCGCCTGCGGCCGGTGCTGATGACCGCGGTCACCACCGCTCTGGGTCTGATCCCGCTGCTGGTTTCCAGCGGCACCGGTTCCGAGGTGCAGCGCCCCCTGGCGACGGTGGTGATCGGCGGTCTGGTCACTTCCACGGTGCTGACGCTGCTGGTGCTGCCAGCGTTGTACCGCTGGTTCGCCATCGAAGCAGAAGAGAGTCATTGACATGGGGTGTGGTTGCGAAGGCGGAAGCAGCCCGTCATCCGGTGGCGGTGGAAAAAACGGCGACGGTCGGGTTTTTCAGATCGAAGGGCTCGATTGCGCCGAAGAAGTGTCTCTGCTGAAACAGGCTGTCGGTCCCCTGGTGGGCGGCGAGGACTATCTGGCCTTCGACCTGTTGCGCGGGCGGATGCGCATCCTGCCGGGGGCCAGGCCGGTGAGCGACCGGGAAATTCAGCAGGCGGTGGCTCGTACCGGGCTCAAGGCCGTTCCCTGGCGGGCCGGCATGACGGAGAGAGCAGGACGGCGCTGGCAGGGACTTTTCACGCTGTTGTCCGGTGTGGCGCTGCTGGCGGGCATGGGGCTGCACCTTTGGCATGCCGGCGGCCCGCAGGCGCTGCTGTCCCTGTTCGCCGGCCATGTGGAGGGGGTTCCCCTGGACGAACGCATCGCCTTCGGCCTGGCCATTGCCTTTGGCATCCCCTGGGTCGCGGTGAGGGCCGGTTATGCCCTGCTCCGTCTGCGGCCGGACATGAACCTGCTGATGACGATGGCGGTCGCCGGTGCCCTGGTGCTTGGGGAATGGTTCGAAGCGGCCACGGTGACGTTTCTGTTCGCTTTGGCCCTCACTCTGGAACGCTGGAGCGTCGAGCGGGCACGGCGGGCGGTCACCGCTCTGCTGGAAACGGCGCCGGAGACCGCCCGGGTCAGGGCGGCGGATGGGCGCATCCAGGTGATACCGGTGGAGGAAGTCCAGGTCGGCATGCGGGTGGTGGTGCCGCCGGGAGAGAAGATCCCGGTGGACGGCCGGGTGGTTGCCGGCCACAGCAGCGTCAATCAGGCGCCCATTACCGGTGAGAGCCTGCCGGTGCCCAAGGCGCCTGGAGACGAGGTGTTCGCCGGTACTCTCAACGGCGAGGGTCTTCTGGAAGTGGCGGTGGAAAAACCGGCTGGGGACACGACTCTGGCTCGGATCATCCGCCTGGTGGCCGAAGCCCAGGAACGCAAGGCCGGTGTGGAGCAGTGGGTGGAGCGCTTTGCCCGCCGCTACACCCCGGCGGTGTTTCTTGCGGCGCTGCTGGTTTGGACCGTGCCGCCGTTGGCGCTGGGGATGCCCTGGACGCCTTGGTTCTACCGTGCTTTGGTGCTGCTGGTGATCGCCTGTCCCTGCGCCCTGGTGATTTCCACCCCGGTCAGTTTGGTCGCTGCCCTGGCCCGGGCTGCCCGGGAAGGGGTGCTGGTCAAGGGAGGCGTCTTTCTGGAACGGTCGGCCGGCGTGGCGCTGATGGCTTTCGACAAGACCGGCACTCTGACCCTGGGTGAACCCCAGGTGGTGCAGGTCATTCCCCTGGCCATCGATGATGCGGAATTGCTGGCCTTGGCGGCAGCGCTGGAATCCGGCAGCACCCATCCGCTGGCCCAGGCGATCTGCCGTTATGCCGAGGCGCGGCGAATTTCTCCTCTGCCCGTCGAGAGACTCCAGGTGCTGCCGGGGCGTGGCATTAGCGGGAGCATTGACGGCCGGGCTTACTGGCTCGGTTCCCTGCGGCTGGCGCGGGAGCGGGTGACCCGCTGGCCGCAGGAGCTGACGTTGCCGCCCCAGGCCGAGGCCGGTACCGTCGTTGCGCTTGGCCGGGAGGACCGGCTGCTGGGGCTGGTCGTCCTCAGCGACCGCCCGCGCCCCGAAGCCGTGCAGGTCGTCGATGCGCTCCATCGCCTCGGCATCCGCTGCGCCATGCTCACCGGGGACCATCGCTGCGTCGCCGAGCATATCGCCCGCGATCTCGGTATCGAGGAAGTCCATGCCGAGCTGCTGCCGGAGGACAAGGTCCGGGTCGTCGAACAACTGGCCCGGGAATATCGAAGCGTCGCCATGGTCGGCGACGGCATCAACGACGCCCCGGCTCTGGCGCGCGCGGATGTCGGCATCGCCATGGGGGCCATCGGCTCCGATGCCGCCATCGAGGCCGCCGACATCGCCCTCATGAGCGACGATCTGCGTCATCTGCCCTGGCTGGTGCGCCACGCCCGTCGCACCCTGTGGATCGTGCGCGAGAACATCACCTTCGCCCTGGGCGTGAAGGCCGTGTTCGCGTTGCTGGCGATGCTGGGACAGGCGACCTTGTGGATGGCGGTGGCGGCCGACATGGGCGCATCGCTGCTGGTGGTGGCCAACGGCTTGCGATTGTTGCGGCGGTGATGACGCACGGATCAGGCCAGACACCTTCTGGACATGCCGCCTTGACCTCGCCGTGCCGAGGTTTGCCGGCGCATGCGGCGGTGGTAAAGTGGTTCTGATGGTTAAAGTCAAATCGTCGTTCCCAAGACGGCCCGCGCAGAGTTGAAATGGCACATCATCACGCTCACCATCACCACCACGGCGACGTCCACGAAACCCGCCTGATCTGGGCGCTGCTGGTCAACGTGCTGCTCACGGCGGTGCAGGTGGTGGGGGGCGTGCTCTCGGGCAGCCTGGCGCTGGTGGCCGACGCCCTGCACAACCTGTCGGACGCCGGTTCTCTGGCAGTGGCGCTGGTGGCGCGGCGGATCGCCAGGCGGCCGGCGGATCAGTGGCGTACCTTCGGTTATCAGCGCGCCGAGCTGATCGGGGCGCTCATCAATCTGACCACACTGCTGCTCATCGGTCTGTATCTGATCTACGAGGCGCTGCTGCGCTTCGTCAATCCCCAGCCCATCGAGGGCTGGACGGTGGTGTACGTGGGCGCCTTCGCTCTGGTGGTGGACGTGGCCACGGCCCTGCTCACCTATGCAGGCTCCAGATACAGCGCCAACATCCGCGCCGCTTTTCTGCACAACGTCGCCGACGCGCTGGGCTCTGTGGCGGTGATCGTCGCCGGCACCCTGGTGATCCGCTACGGCTGGCATCTGGCCGATCCCCTCTGTACCGTGCTGATCGCCGCTTACGTGCTGCGCCACGGCTGGGTGGAGATGAAACACACCATCCGCATCCTGATGCAGAGCACCCCGGCCGACATCGATCTGGCGGAACTGATCCATACCCTGGAGAGCGTGGAAGGCGTCTGCGGCGTGCACCACGTCCACGTCTGGGAAATCGATGAGCACCGCCGCTCCCTGGAGGCCCACGTGGTCATCGATCCCGACGACGCCGCCCACATCGAGGCGATCAAGCAGCGGCTCAAACGGCGACTGGAGGAACGTTACCACATCGGCCATTCCACCCTGGAGTTCGAGCTGGCGACGCCGGAGACGGTATCGGCCTGTCTGGCCAATCACGAAGCCTGCGGTCAACCCAACCATGTTCGGGATCACGGCCACACTCGGGCGCATTTCCCCTGGGCGGTGCTGGGATGGGTCTTGGCGCTGCTGGCGCTGACGGCAGGACTGGCGTGGCGCTATCATCTCAGCGGCGACTGGCAGACCTGGCTGGCGGACCTGAAGACCCCGCGGCGATGGTCCCATCACGAATGGACGGCCTACAGCCTGGCCCTGATCGCCGTTCTGGCCGCCTGGTGGACAGGCAGGAGGCGCCCCCATGACGCTCACTCCTGAAACCGCCACCGCTTTCGCCCGTGACTGGATCGCTGCTTGGAACGCCCGCGATCTGGCGCGCATCCTGTGCCATTACGCCGAGGACGTGCACGTCACCTCCCCGGTCGCCGCCCATCTGACCGGGCGGGCGGATGTCCACGGCAAGCCGGCGCTGGCCGCCTATTTCCGGATAGGACTGGCGCATTATCCCAACCTGCATTTCCGCCTGGAGCACGTGTTTTGGGGTGACGCCAGTCTGGTGCTCGGCTATGTCAACCAGGACGCCGTCCATGCGGCCGAATTCATGCGTCTGGATGAGCGGGGACAAGTGGTGCGGATGATCGCTCATTACGCTGCGGCGTGAAGCGCCGCGGGCCATCTGGCATCATGAAGTCATGAGGTCGTTATCCACCCGCTTCGTCACCGTCTGCTGGCTCTAGAATTTCAATTTGGCAAGATAGTTTCTGAATGCCCCGGCCACCTCGGGATGATGCAGGGCATAGTCTACTGTAGCTTCCAGATACCCCACCTTGGAGCCGCAGTCGTAACGCTTGCCTTCGAACCGGTAGGCATAGACCGGCTCCTTCTCCAGCAGCCGGGCGATGGCGTCGGTCAGCTGGATCTCGCCGCCGGCGCCACGGGGGGTGGTTTCCAGCAGTTCGAAGATCCGAGGGGTGAGGATGTAGCGGCCGACCACGGCCAGGTTGGAGGGAGCGTCTTCCGGCTTGGGTTTTTCCACGATGTGGGTGATGCGGCCGAGACGGTCGTCCACCGGTTCGATGGCGACGATGCCGTAACTGGCGGTAGCCTCCCGGGGGACCTCCTGCACCGCCAGCACCGACCCCTTGTGGCGGTCGTAGATGTCCGCCATCTGTTTCAGGCAACCGGGACCGCCGTTGTTGGCGATGAGATCGTCGGCCAGCAGCACCGCGAAGGGCTCGTCCCCCACCAGGGGGTGAGCGCAGAGGACCGCATGGCCCAGTCCCAGCGCCTCCGGTTGGCGGGTGTAGGCGCAGCGGACGCCGGCCGGCGGGATGCTGCGCACCATTTCCAAAAGACGGGCCTTGCCGCGCCGTTCCAGCTCGATTTCCAGCTCGAAGGCTTTGTCGAAGTGATCGGGGATGTTGCGCTTGTTGCGGCCGGTGACGAACACCATCAGATCCGCGCCAGCTTCATGGGCCTCCTCGACGCTGTACTGGATCAGGGGTTTGTCCACCACCGGCAGCATTTCCTTGGGGCTGGCCTTGGTGGCCGGCAGGAAACGGGTGCCGAGGCCGGCGACGGGGAAGACGGCTTTCCTGAGCTTCACGGACATTTCTCCCATTGTTTGAGTTCTTCGGGGATGGCGGCGATCTTGCCGTTTTTTTCCAGGTAATCGAGGATCTGGCGGGCGCACTCGTCGAGGGGATCGTTGCCGGTGTTGACCACGATTTCCGGATTTTCCGGCGGCTCGTAAGGAGAGGAGATGCCGGTGAAATCCTTGATTTCGCCGCGGCGGGCCTTCTGGTACAGCCCCTTGACGTCACGCTGCTCGCAGATCTCCAGCGGGGTGTTGCAGTAGATCTCGATGAAGTCGCCCGGCTCCACCAGCCTGCGCACCATCTCCCGGTCCCGGCGGAAGGGGGAGATGAAGGCGGTCAGGGCGATGACCCCGGCGTCCACGAACAGCTTGCTCATCTCGCCGATGCGGCGGATGTTCTCGTGACGGTCCTCGGCGCTAAAGCCCAAATCGCTGCAGAGGCCGTGGCGGACGTTGTCGCCGTCGAAGACGTAGGTGCGGCAGCCGCGCAGGAACAGCAGTTCCTCGACTCGGTGGGCCAAGGTGGATTTGCCGGCGCCGGAAAGCCCGGTGAACCATAGGATGAAACTTCGGTGGCCGTTGAGGCGTTCGCGGTCGCGCCGGGTGACGGTGGCGTTGTGCCAGCGGATGTTTTTGTGCATGGTGGACTAAGTTGATGGTTGGTAGGGGCGATTTAACCTTGGATCGGCTTCGGTTTCCAGTAATCTTAAGGCAAATACTTGATCGCAGTCACCACCAGCCCCCCGACGGTCAGGGTGACGGCGAAGGACCAGCGCATGAAACGGTCGAGGCGGTTGGTCAGTGCCTCCAGATGTTTGTCCACTTGTTCGAAGCGTTTATCCACCTGCTCGAAGCGCTTGTCCATTAGGCGAAAGCCCTGCTCCATGAGCTCACGCTGGTGTTTGAGCTCCTCCTCCACCCGCACGATGCGCTCGCGCAGCTCCAGATCGTAGCGCACCAGTCCCACTGAGGGTGCGGTCTGGGCAGCCACTTCCTTGCGGATCAGGCGGCGGATCTGTTCCAGGTCTTCTTCGGCCAGGGCCATGTCAGTCGGATGGAAAGGGAATTGGAACCGAAGTCTAGCACAGGTCTGGTTTTTGGATCAGCGTCAGCCTGCCGTCAGGCTGGCTTTCAGGGCCGCGATGCGGTCGCGCACTCTGGCGGCCTCCTCGAACTCCAGATTCCGGGCGTGGCGGTACATCTGTTCCTCCAGTTGCTTGATGAGGCGGGCGGTTTCCTTGGGGGATCTGGGCAGCGCCTCGTAGTCCCCCTGGGATTCGGCCACCTTGCGGGATCTTTTACCGCCGGCGCCGGGAACCGGCAGCTCCAGGATATCGCCCAGGGAGCGGACCGCGCTCCTGGGGGTGATGCCGTGCTTCTCGTTGTAGGCGATCTGCTTGGCGCGGCGGCGCCCGGTCTCCTCGATGGCGCGGCGCATAGCCTCGGTGACGGTGTCGGCATAGAGGATGGCCTTGCCGTGGACGTTGCGGGCGGCGCGGCCGATGGTCTGGATCAGGGACACGGTGGAACGCAGGAAGCCCTCCTTGTCGGCGTCTAGGATCGCCACCAGCGACACCTCCGGCATGTCCAGCCCCTCGCGCAGCAGGTTGATGCCCACCAGTACGTCGAACGCCCCCCTGCGCAGGTCCTGGATGATCTCCACCCGCTCGACGGTGTCGATGTCCGAGTGCAGATAGCGCACCCGCACGCCGTGCTCCATCAGGTAGTCGGTGAGATCCTCGGCCATGCGTTTGGTGAGGGTGGTGACCAGGATGCGCTCGTCCCGCGCCGCCCGCCGGTTGATCTCCGACAGCAGGTCGTCCACCTGGGTCAGGGCCGGGCGCACTTCCACCTCCGGGTCCACCAGGCCGGTGGGGCGCACCACCTGTTCGACCACGGTGCCTGAATGTTCCTGCTCGTAAGGGCCGGGGGTGGCGGAGACGTAGATGCGCTGGGGGGCGCGGGCCTCGAACTCCTCGAAGGTGAGGGGGCGGTTGTCCAGGGCCGAGGGCAGGCGGAAGCCGTAGCTTACCAGGGTCTCCTTGCGGGAGCGGTCGCCGCGGTACATGGCGCGCAGCTGGGGAATGGTGACATGGCTTTCGTCGATGAAGACGATGCCGTCGTCGGGCAGGTAGTCGAACAGGGTGGGGGGCGGCTCGCCGGGTTTGCGCCCGGACAGGTGACGGGAGTAGTTCTCGATCCCGGAGCAGTAGCCCACCTCCAGGATCATCTCCAGGTCGAAGCGGGTGCGCTGCTCCAGGCGCTGGGCCTCCACCAGCTTGCCGTCGCGGCGCAGTTCCTCGAGGCGCTGGTGCAGTTCGGCCTTGATGGCGTCCACGGCCTTGAGCAGGGTCTGGCGCGGGGTGACGTAGTGGGTCTTGGGATAGACGGTGTAGCGCGCCACCGGACTCAGCACCTCGCCGGTCAAAGGATCGAACAGGCTCAGGCGTTCGACCTCGTCGTCGAACAGCTCCACCCGCAGGGCTTCGGTTTCGGATTCGGCCGGGAAGATGTCGATGACGTCGCCGCGGACCCGGAAGGTGCCGCGCCTAAGCTCCGTGTCATTGCGGGTGTACTGCATTTCCGCCAGGCGGCGCAGGATCGAACGCTGGTCGATGAGGTCGCCGCGGCGCAGGTGCAGCACCATCTCGAAGTAGGCCGCCGGTTCCCCCAGGCCGTAGATGGAGGAGACGGTGGCGACGATGACCACGTCGCGCCGCTCCAGCAGCGCCTTGGTGGCCGACAGGCGCATCTGCTCGATGTGCTCGTTGAGGGAGGCGTCCTTTTCGATGTAGGTGTCCGAGGCCGGCAGATACGCCTCCGGCTGGTAGTAGTCGTAGTAGGAGACGAAGTACTCCACCGCGTTCTCCGGGAAGAACTGCTTCATCTCCCCGTAGAGCTGGGCCGCCAGGGTCTTGTTGGGGGCCAGGATCAGGGCCGGGCGCTGCATCTCGGCGATGACTCTGGCCATGGTGTGCGTTTTCCCCGATCCCGTGACTCCTAACAGGGTCTGATGCAGCTCGCCGTGGCGCAGTCCCGCCACCAGCCGGCGGATCGCCTCGGGCTGATCGCCAGCCGGCTGGTAGGGACTGTGGAGTTTGAAGGACTTGCCGGTTTTGGGATTCAGCACCCGAGCGTCATCGGGTATCATGTTGTCGCTTTGTTCCCGCGTTTTATCCAGTACCTTGCGGTAAACCGAGCGGCGGGAACCGATTTCCGGGGATTTCATCTGTTCAACTCCAGTCACGATTCAGGGCCAAGCCTATGACCATCCCACTGTCCCAGCGTGTCCAGCGGATCAAGCCGTCACCCACTCTCGCCGTCACCGCCCGCGCTGCGGCCATGCGCGCCGCAGGCAGAGACGTCATCGGCCTCGGGGCCGGGGAGCCGGATTTCGACACCCCCGAGCATATCAAGCGGGCGGCCATCGAGGCCATCAGGGCGGGGATGACCAAGTATACTCCCGTGGACGGGATTCCCTCTTTGAAACAGGCGGTGATCGCCAAGTTCCGCCGCAACAACGGCCTGGAATACCAGCCGGATCAGATTCTGGTGTCCTGCGGCGGCAAGCAGAGCTTCTACAACCTGGCCCAGGCGCTGCTGGATGCGGGCGACGAGGTGATCATCCCCGCCCCCTATTGGGTGTCCTATCCCGACATGGTGCTGCTGGCCGACGCCAAGCCGGTGATCGTCGCCGCAGGACAGGACCAGAAGTTCAAGATCACCCCCGCCCAGCTGGAGGCGGCCATCACCCCGAAAACCTGCCTGTTCGTCCTCAACAGCCCCTCCAATCCCACAGGCCAGGCCTACAGCCGCGAGGAGCTTAAGGGGCTGGCCGAAGTGCTGCTGCGGCATCCCCAGGTGGTCATCGCCAGCGACGATATGTACGAGCACATCGTCTGGGAGGAGGGCAGCTTCTGTAACATCCTCAACGTCTGCCCCGAGCTGTACGACCGTACCCTGGTGCTCAATGGCGTCTCCAAGGCTTATTCCATGACCGGCTGGCGCATCGGCTACGCCGGGGGACCTAAGGAAGTCATCCAGGCGATGAAGAAGATCCAGTCCCAGAGCACCTCCAATCCCACCTCCATCTCCCAGGCCGCCGCCCAGGCGGCCCTGGAGGGCGATCAGTCCTGCATCGCGGAAATGCTTAAGGCCTTCAAACAGCGCCACGACTTCGTGGTGGAACGACTCAACCGCATCCCCGGCATCGACTGTCTGGCCACCGACGGCACCTTCTACGTCTTCCCCAATGTGGAAGGCATGATCGCCGCTCTCGACGGCGTCGAGGACGACGTGGCCCTGGCGGAATACCTGATCGAGCAGGCGGGTGTGGCCCTGGTGCCCGGCTCGGCCTTCGGGGCGCCGGGGCACGTGCGCATTTCCATCGCCACCAGCATGGAGAATCTGGAAAAGGCGCTGGAGCGGATCGCCGGCGTCGCAGCCTAGTCGGTGCCGGGAGCGTCTCGACGGCACGCCAGCAGTCCTGCCTCGAAGGAGGCGGCGGGTTCCGTGCGGTCTAGCCGCTCGAGCCGGCTGTCGTCCCGGGGTCGGGTTGCGGTGACGTGCAGACGGCCGTCGCTGTAATTGAACACGAACCAGCCCTGCTCGGTCCGGACCACCCCCTTGAGCCGCTGCGGCGCCGTTTCCCCGATCCAGGCGCACAGGCGGCTGTGGTCGAAGACGGCAGCGGCCGGAAAGGTCCAGCCCTGACTGTGATAGCCGCTGTCTTCGGGCGCCGCCGTGGTGACGGGGGGGCGGTGGGGATGGCGGGGCAGATCGATCCAGGCGGGATCGACCCGCCCGTGGGTGACGTGGGCGACCACGGCCTTGGCGGGCGTGCAGCGGTTGGCCCAACGCGCGAAACGCCGCAAATCCTCGGCGTCGGCCAGGTCGGTCTTGTTGGCGACCAGCACGTCCGCCAGCTGGATCTGATCCACGAAATGTTCGTGCTCCCGGTAACGGGGATCGGCCAGCTTGCGGGGATCGACCAGGCACAAGGCGGCGCGTAGATCGAGGACGGTGCGGAAATGCTCGCCTGCTAGCGTGGCCAGTACCCGGCGCGGATGGCCCAGCCCGGAAGGCTCGATCAGCAACCGGTCCGGCCGGGCTGACCGCAGCAGCCGGTTTACCGCTACCTGCAGGGGGACGCCTGCGGCACAACACATGCACCCGCCGGGCACCTCCCGGACCACGGCCCCGCATCCGCCGAGGATGGCGCCATCGATCCCCACGGCACCGAACTCGTTCACCAGTACCGCCCAGCGCTCGTTTTCCGGTTTGTGGGCCAGAAGGTGCAGGATGGCGGTGGTCTTGCCCACTCCCAGAAATCCCATGACCAGATTGGTGGGAATGGCGCGCAGCGCGGTCCGCGGCATCAGTTGCGCAGGGCGTGGATCGGCGCCGGGATGCGCCCGCCGAGGCGGATGAAGCCCTCGCCGCCAGCGCGCACCGGCATCACCGGCGCCTCGCCGAACAGGCCGCCGAACACCGCCACCTCCCCCGGCCCCTTGCCGGGGACGGGGATCAGGCGGCAGGCGGTGGTCTTGTGGTTCATGACCCCGATGGCGCATTCGTCGGCGATGACGCCGGCGAGGGTTTCGGCGGCGGTGTCGCCGGGGATGCACACCATGTCCAGCCCCACCGAGCAGATGGCGGTTATGGCCTCCAGCTTCTCGATGGAGAGATGACCGGCGGCGGCCGCCTGGGCCAGCACCGTGTCCTCGCTCACCGGAATGAAGGCCCCCGACAGCCCGCCCACCGACGAGGAGGCGAAGGCCCCGCCCTTCTTGACCGCGTCGGTGAGCAGGGCCAGGGCGGCGGTGGAGCCGGCGGCGCCGATGTTTTCGATTCCCATGGCCTGGAGAATCTCCCCCACCGAGTCGCCGATCTTGGGGGTCGGCGCCAGGGACAGATCGACGATGCCGAAAGACACCTCCAGGCGCTGGGCCAGGGCGGTGCCGATGAGCTCGCCGATGCGGGTGATGCGGAAGGCGGTGTGCTTGATCTCCTCGGCGATTTCCCCCAGATCGGGGTGCGCGGTATGCGCCCGCAACCGCTCCACCGCCCGCTTGACCACGCCGGGACCGGAGACGCCGACGTTGACGACGCATTCCGGCTCTCCGGCCCCGTGCAAGGCCCCGGCCATGAAAGGATTGTCGTCGGGGACGTTGGCGAACACCACCAGCTTGGCGCAGCCGAAGCCGTCGGCCTCGGCGGTGCGCCGGGCCAGTTCCAGAAGCGAACGGCTGACCGCCAGGATCGCATCCATGTTGATGCCGGCGCGCGAGGAGGCCACGTTGACCGAGCCGCACACCCGCGAGGTGGTCCCCAGGGCCTCGGGAAGGGCGGCGATGAGGCGGCGGTCGGCCTCGGTTTCCCCCTTTTCCACCAGGGCGGAGAAGCCGCCGATGAAATCGACGCCGATGTCCGCCGCCACCTGGTCCAGCGTCCGGGCGATGCGCACCAGCCCGTTGTGGTCGTGACCGGCGGCCCACCAGGCCACCGGGGTGACGGCGATGCGGTAGTTGACGATGGGGATGCCGTAGCGGGCCGAGACCGCCCGTCCCTCCGTCACCAGCCGGCCGGCGAGGCGCTGGAGCTTGTCCCGGACCTTGCCGCAGCAGGCGGCCACGTCCGGATCGGCGCAGTCCATCAGGTTGATCCCCAAGGTCACGGTGCGCACGTCGCAGTTCTCGTCCTGGAACATGCGCAGGGTCATGAGGATGTCCTCGATGCGCATCATGGCTGCACCAGGCGGCGGATGGCGCCCACCTCGCTGGTGGTGCGGAGGATGTCCCGGTGGAGCAGGTGGAGATCGACACCGAGCCGTTCCGCCAGTGCCGGCAACCCGGCGCGCAGGCCCTCGAGGGCACCGGCATCGCGGGGATGGATCTGGAAGATCATGGTGATGTTCCCAGTCTCGCTGCGGGTGTAGAGATCCTCGATGTTGACGTCATGCTCGGCCAGAAACCGGGTGACCGCGGCGATCAGCCCCGGCCGGTCCGGTCCCTGGACGGTGAGGAAGTAGACTTGGGCGCCCTCTGCCGGCCGGAACAGCGGTTCGGGCCGATAGCGGCGCACGTGGACCGCAAGTCCCAGTTCCGGCCTTGCCTGTTCCACGGCCTGCTTGATTCGGGCCGGGTCCAGCCCCGCCGGCAGGTCGGCGCGCAGGATCAGGGTGAAGTAGCCGCCCATTACCGTCTGGCTCAGCTCGGTGACGTTGCCGCCCAGCGCGAACACCGCTTCGGTGATGGCGGCGATGATGCCGGGACGGTCTCTGGCGGTGACCGCGAGGACGAAGGCTTCGGTCTTCATCTCGGCCACACCCGCCACAGCAGCAGCAAAATGGCGCCGAGCTGGGAGATCCAGAACACAAAGCTCCATTTGAGCCAGGTGAGCTGAGCCCGGGAGATGTCGGAATTCAAATCCACCCGCAGCCGGGCGATTTCCACTTTGAGCTCGGACCTCACCTTTTCGGTCTCCAACCGGACTTTTTCGATTTCCTTGGTGAGATCGGCCCGCACCTGTTCGATTTCCACCTTGAGATCGGCCCGAACTTGCTCGATTTCCTTGGTGAGATCGGCGCGGACCTGTTCAATCTCCACTTTGAGATCGGCCCGGACTTGTTCGATTTCCTTGGTGAGATCGGCGCGGACTTTCTCGATCTCTTTGGTGAGGTCGGTGCGGACTTGTTCGATTTCCACTCGGAGCTCCGCCTTGACCTGCTCGATTTCCTTGATCAGCTTCAATTCGGTTTCCCGCAGATCCTGGCGGGTGGCCATGTCCCCCAGGTTGGGATAGCGTTCCTCCAGCGCCTCGAACGCCTCGGCGATGATCTTGGCGCGGGTTTTGTCGTCCGGCGCGCTGGAAAGGCGCTCGTAAAGATCGATGACGGAAGGCATGACGGCCGCTGCTATTTTTAGAGATTCGACTCCGTATGGTAGCACAAGGGTGAGCTGTCGCCCGCTAGGGGATTCGGGTAGAATGCCGATTTCACCGGTTTCAGTCTTCCGCCTTTGTCACCCGATTTCAGCCGTTTTCCCGATTACCACGACCTGGTTCTGCTGCGCCAGCAGCATCCGGCCTGGCGCCTGCTGGCCGCCGCCCACGCGCCCCTGGTGCTCACCCTGCTGCACGCCGTCTTCATCGCCCCCAACCGCCGCGCCCTGCCCCGCCAGCAGTTGATCGCCATCCTCGACGACCTGCTTTTCGACCTGCGCCAGCAGGAGGGCGGGGACGCCTTTCCCAAACCGGCGGCCGCCTATCTGGACGACTGGGCCGGCGACGATAAGGGCTGGCTGCGCAAGTACTATCCGGAGGACAGCGATGAGCCCCACTACGATCTGACCCCGGCGGCGGTGCAGGCGCTGGAGTGGGTGACCGGGTTGCAGCGGCGCGAGTTCGTCGGCACCGAATCGCGTCTGCTGCTGGTCTTCGAGCTGCTGCGGCAGATGGCCGAGGGCAGCGAGACCGACCCGGAGGCCCGCATCGCCGAGCTGGAACGCCGCCGGGGCGAAATCGATGCTGAGATCGCGCGCATCCGCGGCGGCGAATTGGAACTGATGGACCCGACCCGCCTGCGCGACCGCTTCCTGCAGATGCAGGACACCGCCCGCCGCCTGCTGGCCGATTTCCGTGCCGTGGAACAGAACTTCCGCGACCTCGACCGCCGGGTGCGCGAGCGCATCGCCACCTGGGAGGGCGGCAAGGGGGAGCTGTTGGCGGAAGTGTTTGGCCACACCGACGCTATCGCCGATTCCGACGAGGGCCGCAGCTTCCGCGCCTTCTGGGATTTCCTCATGGACCCGCGGCGCCAGGAGGAGCTGACCGGCCTGCTGGAAAAGATCCTGGCGCTGGAACCGGTCCGCCAGCTTCGCCCCGACCCGCGCCTGCGCCGCATCCACTACGACTGGCTCGAAGCCGGCGAGGCCACCCAGCGTACCGTCGCCCGGCTGTCCCAGCAGCTGCGCCGCTGGCTCGACGACCAGACCTGGCTGGAGAACCGCCGCATCATGGCCCTGCTGCGCGACATCGAGCAGCACGCCATCGCCGTCCGCGACCGCCTGCCCCCGGGGGATTTCATGACCGTGGACGCCACCGCCCCGGCCATCGAACTGGTGATGGAGCGCCCCCTGTTCCAGCCTTCCGCCCGCATCCGCATCGAGGACCGGGTGGTGGTGGAAGGGGAGGCCAAAACCCTCGACGAGGCCCTGTTCAAGCAGCGCTTCGTCGATCGCGAGGCGCTGGCGGACCACATCCGCCACCTGCTCCGGTCCCAGCCCCAGGTCTCCCTGGCGCGGGTGGTGGCGGCCCGTCCCCTGGCGGAAGGATTGGCGGAACTGCTGACCTATCTGGAACTGGCCGAGGCCGATCCCAGGGCGGTGGTGGACGATGCCCGCAGCGAAACCATCGAATGGACCGGCAGCGACGGCGTCGTCCGCCGCGCCCGTGTACCTTTGATTCTGTACTGCCGCTGAGGAAGCGAATGGAAGACCCGTTGCCCCAGGTGCTGATCCCGCTGCTCAAGGGGGTGATCTATGCCGAAGCCGACCCGCCCCGCTGGCAGAAGCTTTTGGATCTCCAGGCGAGGATCCGCGAGGTGGCGGCCCTCATGGGCCTGGAGCTGATCATCGACGAGGCCGAGGGCCACGCCTTCCTGCGCCAGCGGGAATTCGCCGCGGAGGAAACGCCGCTGCCGCGCTTGGTGCCGCGCCGGCCCCTGAGCTTTCTGGTGAGCCTGCTGTTGGCACTGCTGCGCCGCCGCCTGCTGGAATTCGACCAGAGCGGCGGCGACACCCGCCTGGTGCTGCACCGCGACGACATCGCCGAAATGGTGCGGGTGTTCCTGCCCGAATCCAGCAACGAGGCCAAACTGCTCGACCGCCTCGACCGCGACCTCAAGCGCATCGAGGAACTGGGCTTCCTGCGCCGCCTCAAGGGGCAGGAGCACCTGTTCGAGGTGCAGCGGATTCTCAAGAGCTTCGTCGATGCCCAGTGGCTGGGGGAGTTCAATGAACGGCTGGCGGCGTACCGCAAGCATTTGGAGGAAGACGGCGGCGCTTGAAAGATAAGGAAAGCGCTCAGGGAGCGTCGCGGGCGACGAAGATTTCGATCTCCCACTTGCAGGGGGGGTGTCCTTGTCGATGATCTGCGCCAGCGCGCAGGCAAGACCGGTAGAAAACAGCCACGCGGGCAATGCGTGCAGCGCGCGCAGCAACGGCGGATCCAGCCGTTCCACAGTGGCTAGCGCCGTCGGCCCCGGGGGATGGGCGAGCACCTCCACCAGCATCCAGAAGACCTCGCTGTCGAGGTCTTCCAGGGCGAAGCGCCGCAGGTGCCGCAACAGCGCCGGCTCAGTTCCAGCCGTTCTGCAAAAGAACGCTGTGTCACCCGCCCCAAGGCCCAAAGGATCACCGGAAACCACAAACCGCCGCTGTCCTGCTCCTGGGCCAGAAATTCACGAAATTCCGGCACGTGGCGCATGCTTTCCAGGGCGGCGTATTGGTAACGCTTGGGCAAAACGGCGGCGAGATGGCGGCAGGATGCGGGAATGCCGTCCGCCCACGCATGCCACGCTTCGATCAGCGCCGCATAATCCACCGCCGGAGGCGGTGGGATGCGGTCGCGGCGGGCGATCTGACGACGGATGTCCTGCTGGTCGCCCGCGATTTCAAGCACGGTTTCGAGAATCGACGACAGCCCGTGGGGCGGCTTGGGGTCGAGCAGCAGTTTGGAGAAACACACCCGCCGCGGCGGACGGTCCTCCCCCACGATACGGAAGCAATGCAGCCCCGCCGGCCACGAGGCAAAGGCGTAACGTTCCTCCTGCAGGGGGAGCGGGAGCAGCTCAGCGGTCTTCAAGCCAGAACGCCTCCACCAAGTTGCCATCGACGTCGAGCAGCCACCATTCGACTACCCTTCGGCAAGGGACGCGGTGCAGCGAGTCGCCGGGCTGCCAGAGCGCTTGGACCGCTTCCCGCACCGGCCCGGGCAGTTCGGGATGATCGAGCGGCACCGGCTTTTCCTCGGGCCAACTGCCTAAGGGCGGACAGGGCGCATTCTCGGGCATGGATTTCACCATTATCGGCCTCTGAACCGTTATCATAAATCGCAAATTCCCTAGCGAAAACGACGCCCATGGCCAACCCCTTTTTCGACCGCCCGATCCTCAATTCTCCTTACGCCTATCCGGCGCGCCATTGGGAACTGGACGAAAACGGCCAGCCGACCGGGAAGATCGTCGAATCGCGCAGACCGGCCCAGTTCCTCACCCCCATCCCCAGACCCAAACAGCGCAAAGGCGCGCCCACGCAGGACGCGCTGTTGTTCGACGATCTATCCACTCAGGCGCAGCAATACCACGCTTCCATCATCAACGGCGTGCGCGAGGAAGTGACTCGGTGGCGGGCGCTTCCCCAATCCCAATGGCGGGTCACGCCGGAGACCGCTCGGCTGCTGCGACACTGGCGCTGCCACGATTTCAGCGGCATCCGCCCGTTCTTTTGTCAGGTCGAAGCGGTCGAGACCGCCATCTGGCTGACCGAGGTCGCCCCGCAGCTGGGCAAGACCGGCCAGAAATATCTGGACCACCTGGCCAACGCCAACGCCGAGGCCAACCCGGAGCTGATGCGCCTTGCCCTCAAGCTCGCCACCGGCGCGGGCAAGACCACCGTCATGGCGATGCTCATCGCCTGGCAGACCGTCAACGCCGTCCGTCATCCCCAGAGCAAGCGTTTCACCCGGGGCTTTTTGGTCGTGACGCCCGGCCTCACCATCCGCGACCGCCTGCGGGTGCTGCAGCCCAACGATCCCGACAGCTACTACCAGAGCCGCGAGCTGGCGCCTGCCGACATGCTTCCAGACCTGGAGCGGGCCAAGATCGTCATCACCAACTACCACGCCTTCAAGCGGCGCGAGCGCCTGGAGCTTTCCAAGGGCGGGCGCGCCCTGCTGCAAGGCCATGGCGAGCCGCTGCAGACTACCGAATCCGAGGGCCAGATGCTGCAGCGGGTGATGCCCGAGCTGATGGGCATGAAGCGCATTCTGGTCATCAACGACGAGGCCCACCACTGCTACCGGGAAAAGCCTGGCGAGCCGGACGAAGAGAAAAAGACCGGCGACGACAGAAAAGAGGCCGAGAAGAACCGGGAGGCGGCCCGGCTATGGATCTCCGGCCTGGAGGCGGCCAACCGCAAGCTGGGCGTGGCACGGGTGATCGACCTTTCCGCCACGCCTTTTTTCCTCAGCGGCTCAGGCTACGCCGAGGGCACCCTGTTTCCCTGGACCATGAGCGACTTTTCGCTGATGGACGCCATCGAGTGCGGCATCGTCAAGCTGCCGCGCGTGCCGGTGGCCGACAACATCCCCGGCAACGAAATGCCCATGTTCCGCAATCTCTGGGAGCACATCCGCAAGGACATGCCTAAGAAGGGGCGGGGCAAGGCCAAGACCCTCGACCCGCTGGCGCTGCCCGCCCCCCTCAAGACCGCCCTCGAAGCCCTCTACGGCCACTACGAAAAGACCTTCGAACTGTGGAAGCAGGCGGGCCTGCGCATTCCGCCCTGCTTCATCGTGGTCTGCAACAACACCGCCACCTCCAAACTGGTTTACGACTACATCTCCGGTTTCCACCGCGAGAACGAGGACGGTTCCACCACCCTGATAAACGGCCGCCTGCCGCTGTTTCGCAATTTCGACGACCACGGCGACCCCTTGCCCCGCCCGCGCACCCTGCTGATCGACAGCGAGCAGCTGGAATCCGGCGAGGCCCTGGACAAGAATTTCCGCGAAATGGCCGCCGACGAGATCGAGCGCTTCAAGCGCGAAGCCCTCGAACGCGGCGGCGCGCTGGCCGACCAAATCCGCGCCGGCAAGGAGATCGACGACGCCACCCTGCTACGCGAGGTGATGAACACCGTCGGCAAGCCCGGAACGCTAGGCGAGTCGGTGCGCTGCGTGGTCTCGGTCTCCATGCTCACCGAAGGCTGGGACGCCAACACCGTCACCCACGTGCTGGGCGTCCGCGCCTTCGGCACCCAACTGCTCTGCGAACAGGTGATCGGTCGCGCCCTGCGCCGCCAGTCCTACGATCTCAACGAGGAAGGCCTGTTCAACGTCGAATACGCCGACGTGCTCGGCATCCCCTTCGACTTCACCGCCAAGCCGGTGGTCTCGCCGCCCCAGCCGCCGCGCGAGACGGTGCAGGTCAAGGCCGTGCGCCCCGAGCGCGACCATCTGGAGATCCGCTTCCCCCGCGTCGCCGGCTATCGGGTGGAGCTGCCGCAGGAGCGCCTCACCGCCCGGTTCAACGAGGATTCGGTGCTGGAGCTCACCCCCGAGCTGGTCGGCCCCTCCATCACCCGGAATCAGGGCATCATCGGCGAAGGGGTGGACCTGAGCCTGGAACACCTCAAGGACATGCGCCGCGCCTCGCTGGTTTTCCAGCTCACCCAGCGCCTGCTCTACACCAAATGGCGCGACCCCGGCGCCGATCCGCCCCTGCACCTGTTCGGCCAGCTCAAGCGCATCACCCGGAAGTGGCTGGACGAGTGCCTGGTCTGCAAGGGCGGCACCTGGCCCGCCCAGCTCATGTACCCAGAGCTGGCCGACATGGCCTGCGAGCGTATCACCGCCGCCATCACCCGCGCCCTGGTGGGCGAGCGTCCGGTCAAGGCGGTGTTCGACCCCTACAACCCGGTGGGCTCCACCGCCCATGTCAACTTCACCACCTCGAAGACCCTCCGCTGGGAGACCGATCCCGAGAAATGCCATATCAACTGGGTGATCCTCGATTCCGGCTGGGAGGCCGAATTCTGCCGCGTGGCCGAGTGCCACCCGCAGGTGCTCGCCTACGTGAAGAACCACGGCCTGGGGCTGGAGGTGCCTTATCGCTATGGATCCGAAACCCGCACCTACCTCCCGGACTTCATCGTGAGAATCGACGATGGCCGCGGCCCGGACGATCCCCTCAATCTGATCGTAGAAATCAAGGGCTACCGCCGCGAAGACGCCAAAGAAAAGAAAGCCACCATGGAGAACTACTGGGTGCCCGGCGTCAACAACCACGGCCAGTATGGCCGCTGGGCCTTTGCCGAGTTCACCGACGTGTATGAAATGCAGGACGACTTCGAAGAAAAAGTGGAAGAGGCGTTCAACAGGATGCTCGATGCGGTAACGGGCGCGGTGGAAGCAATGGAGAAACGGCATGGCTAAACGCACCAAAAAGTCCATTCACAAGCGCATTGAAACCTTCACCCACGACGAGGCCACGCGCAAGAACATCCCCACCGCCGAGTATCAGTCGGTGGTGCCGGAGGAGGTGGAGAAGCCCAAGGCGGTGCGCTACCCGCGCGGCGTGAGCGGCCTGGAGGAAGAAAAAGCCAACCGCAACCGTGATCTCGACCCGCAACTGGTGTGGCGCGGCAAGGACGAGCAGGACTGGTCCGACCTGGTGGTGCAGGCCCCGCCGCTCTACATCCAGGAGAAGATTCACCCCAAGGCGTTGATCGACGATCTGATGCGCCGCACCGAGGCCAGGGAGCAGTCAGCCGATCCGCAGCCTGACCTGTTCGCCGACTTCAACGGCATCGACAACGAAGCGGCCAAAACCGAGTTCTACCAGCACGAGGCCCACTGGACCAACCGCCTGATCCTGGGCGATTCATTACAGGTGATGGCCAGTCTGGCCGAGCGCGAGGGGCTGCGCGGCAAGGTGCAGTGCATCTACCTCGACCCGCCCTACGGCATCAAGTTCAACTCCAACTTCCAGTGGTCCACCACCAGCCGCGACGTCAAGGACGGCAAGCCCGAACACATCACCCGCGAGCCGGAGCAGGTCAAAGCCTTCCGCGACACCTGGCGCGACGGTATTCATTCTTATTTGACCTACTTGCGTGACAGGCTCACCGTGTGCCGCGACTTACTGACCGACTCCGGTTCCATCTTCGTGCAGATCGGGGATGAGAATGTGCACCGAGTGCGGGCGCTGATGGATGAGGTGTTTGGGGATGAGAATTTTATTGGCGAAATCGCATTTGCGAAAACATCAAGCGCGACCTCTGCGTACATCCCAAGCATTTATGACATCGTACTTTGGTACGCCAGGAATCAAAGCTCTCTAAAGTACAGACAGCTCATGCGAGAGAAGTCTCATCAGACTCAGGGAGCTGGAGAGTATATGTATACTCGAAGGTTTCCAGGAGATGTGTTTAGGCTTACGAAGACGGATTTGTCTGACGAGAAGAAAACCAATGCCACTTTGCGGATCGATAATCTGACATCACAGTCTGGTGGTGAAACGACACGTTTCCGTTACGAGCATCAAGGCCGTCGGTTTTGGCCGGGATCTGGTGGTTGGAAGACGAATCGAGTTGGCATGGAGCGGTTGGAAAAGGCGGATCGCCTCTATATTCGCCGCACGTCTCTGAATTATGTTCGATTTCTGAAAGATTACCCTGCAATCCCGCTGGGTAACTATTGGGATGACACCGCAATTGCTGGTTGGAGTGAATATAAGGTCTATGTCGTTCAAACTGCAAGACGGGTCATCGAAAGATGCCTGCTCATGACCACCGACCCCGGCGACCTGGTCCTGGACCCCACCTGCGGGTCCGGCACCACCGCCTACGTGGCCGAGCAGTGGGGTCGACGCTGGATCACCATCGACACCTCCCGCGTCGCCCTGGCCCTGGCCCGCGCCCGCATCATGGGCGCCCGCTATCCCTACTACCTGCTGGCCGACAGCCCCGAGGGGCAGCGGAAGGAGGCGGAGATCACCCGCAGCGCGCCCTCCAGCAAGCCCACCCACGGCGACATCCGCCACGGCTTCGTCTATCAGCGCGTTCCCCATATCACCCTCAAATCCATCGCCAACAACGCCGAGATCGACGTCATCTGGGAGCGCTTCGAGGCGCAGCTCAAGCCCCTGCGCGAGGAACTGACCCGGCACCTGCCCGACGGCTGGCTGGCCGACTACCGCAAGAGGCAGCAGTACGACGTGGAAGTGCCGCCGGAGATTCAGGAGTGGGAAATCCCGCGCGAGTTCCCCGAGAGCTGGTCGGAAGCAGCCAGGGCGTTGCACGAGCAGTTCTGGGAACTGCGCATCGCCCGCCAGAAGGAGATCGACGCCTCCATCGCCGCCAAGGCCGATTTCGAGTACCTCTACGACAAACCCTACGAGGACAAGTCCAGGGTGCGCGTGGCCGGGCCTTTCACCGTGGAGAGCCTCTCGCCCCACCGGGTGCTGACGGTGGACGAAAACGACGAGTTGGTGGATCAGACCTGCGAAGGGCGCGGCGCCTACGGCGAGGAGGTGGGCTTCGTCGAGATGATCCTCGATCATCTGCGCACCGCCGGCGTGCAGCAGGCCCACAAGGAGGACAAGATCGACTTCGTCTCCCTCGTGCCCTGGCCCGGCGATCTCATCTGCGCCGAGGGCAAGTACGAGGACGAGGCCGGCAAGGAAGTCCGCGCCGCCATCTTCGTCGGCCCCGAGTTCGGCACCGTCTCCCGCCCCGATCTGGTCGAAGCCGCCCGCGAGGCCGCCGATGCCGGCTTCGACGTGCTCATCGCCTGCGCCTTCAGCTACGACGCCCAGTGCGGCGGGCTGAACAAGCTGGGCAGGCTGCCCATACTCCAGGCGCGGATGAACGCCGACCTGCACATGGCTGCCGACCTCAAGAACACCGGCAAGGGCAACCTGTTCGTCATCTTCGGCGAGCCCGACATCGACATCCTCGAAACCGGCGACGGCAGGATTCAGGTCAGGATCAACGGCGTGGACGTCTTCCACCCCCAGACCGGCGAAGTCCGCTCCGACGGCCCCGAGGGCATCGCCTGCTGGTTCATCGACACCGACTACAATCAGGAATCCTTCTTCGTCCGCCACGCCTACTTCCTCGGCGCCGGCGATCCTTACAAAGCCCTCAAGACCACCCTCAAAGCCGAGATCGACGAAGAAGCCTGGGCCAGCCTCAACAGCAATGTCTCCCGCCCCTTCCCCAAGCCCGCCTCCGGTCGCATTGCCGTGAAGGTCATCAACCACCTGGGGGATGAGGTGATGAAGGTGTTCAGGGTATGATGAGCGCCGGAGGAGACCACTATGGCCAGCGCTAACCAGTTGATCGCCTTATTGAAATCCCATCTAGAAGGGGATGATGAGCGGTTCTACTCCGTCGCCATGCAGCTGGCTGCCCACGAAGCAAAGATCGGCCACGGCAAATTGGCGGAGGAGCTGCGGGCGCTGGTGGGCCAGGCCAAAGCACGGCGCGGGCTGCCGCCCAAGGATACCGAAAAGGCCGTGCCCATTGGGCGGCCACGGGGCGAGCTGGCCGAGCTGCTGGGAGGCTCTTTCCCCAAGAACCGGTTGGGCGAGATGGTGCTGGATGGGAACCTCGAGTATCAGCTCAAGCGGGTGATTCGGGAGCAACGCCAAGCCGGGCGCTTGCTCTCTCATGGCCTTGCTCCCCGGCGTAAGCTGCTGCTGGTGGGGCCGCCGGGCACCGGCAAGACCCTGACGGCAGCGGTGCTGGCCGGTGAACTGGGGCTGCCGCTGTTTCAGGTGCGGCTGGACGGCCTGATCACCAAGTACATGGGCGAGACCGCCGCCAAGCTGCGCCAAGTGTTCGAAGCTACCGAGCGCACAAGGGGCGTCTATTTCTTCGACGAGTTCGATGCCATCGGTTCGCAGCGCGGCTTGGCCAACGACGTGGGCGAGGTGCGGCGCATTCTCAACAGCTTCCTGCAGATGATCGAGCAGGACGAGTCCCATAGCCTGATCGTGGCGGCCACCAATCACCCCGAGATACTCGACCAGGCTCTGTTCCGCCGCTTCGATGACATCCTGCACTATGGTCTGCCTGATGAGGTGCAGATCGCCGCCTTGCTGAAGGCCCGCCTGGGTCGCAAGGCGCGCAAAGGGGTGTCCTGGAAGCGGCTGGCCGCGAAAGCAAACGGACTGAGTTATGCCGAGATCGTGCGTGTCTGTGACGAGGCCCTGAAAGAGGCGGTGATCGATCAAAAGGAGTCTCTCGGCGAATCCGATATTCGGCGCGCCATAGAAGAACGCGCCTACGCCAAGGCGCATTTCGATAAACGAGCTGGCAGGGCCTGATCACTCATGGCAGAAGAAGTCTCTCAGCCCAAACGACACTTCATTCTCAGCGACACGGCCACCCCGGAGCCGTTTCGACGCCCGGGCGCTGGCGGCGGTGGCCAGGCAGTGCCACACCGAAACCGGCAAGCGCATGGCAGCGCACTACTGCAACAGGTCGAAGGGCTGAAGTCAGACCTGGAACAGGCCAAGACCATTCAGCAACAAAACGGAATGGAAGAAGGGTTCGGCTTGCAGATCGAATTCGAAAGCTTTCCAGACATCGAGCTGGCCTTCGAATCACTGGCCGCGGAGCGCTCAGGTATCGAGCTGCTGAATGTGCGGCATGAAGAGAACAAGACCTTGGCTTCTGTGTTTGTACCCGACGGTAAACTGCATATCCTTGAAAATAAGATCAAGGCTTATCTGGAAAAGGACACACCCAAGGGTGAACCAAAACACCAGAAGCTGATCGATGCCATCCGCAGCATACGGGTGGCCAGTATCCGTTCCCTTTGGACCGACGACCCCGAAGTCTTTCCCTCCGAACCCAACGAGGCCTTCTGGTGGGAAGTGTGGCTGCCGGTGCGCGGCGACCGGTTGAAAGTGGTCGAGCAGTTCAGGCAAATGGCCAAAGGGCTGGATTTTCGCGTGGCCGAAGGTTGGATCGAATTCCCGGAACGCACGGTTCTGTTGGTCTACGGCACCCTGGATCAGATGCAGCGTTCGGTGCTGACCTTGAACAGCATCGCCGAACTGCGACGTGCAAAGGAAACCGCCGATTTCTTCGATTCGCTGCCGCCGGAGGAGCAGCCGGAATGGGCAGATGAACTGCTTCAGCGCATGACACTACCAAACGAAGGGACGGCAGTGCCGCACGTCTGCTTGTTGGACACCGGCGTCAACATTGCGCATCCGCTGCTTGCTCCGGCCATTCGGGCAAAGGACACCCACACGGTGGATCCGGTCTGGGGAACCAATGACCAGGAAGGGCACGGCACCGAAATGGCGGGGCTGGCGCTATTGGGCAACCTGACGTCCCTTCTCGATGGTTCAGGACCTGTCGCGGTGGGTCACCGTTTGGAGTCGGTGAAACTGCTGCACCGCAATCACGGGAACACTAGCGATCCTGAGCACCACGGCTATCTCACCATTCAGGCGGTGAGCCACCCAGAGATCACCGCGCCCGAACGTCGACGGGTGTTCAGCATGGCGATCACGGCGCGGGATGCCAGGGACCGGGGCAGGCCTTCCGCCTGGTCGGCCACGCTGGATCGATTGGCGGTCGATTACGAAAACCAGGGTGAAACGCCAAGGTTGTTTGTGGTCGCTGCGGGCAATGTCGATGACCCCAATGCCTGGGCGGAGTATCCTGCCAGTAATACCTCGGATGGAATCCATGATCCAGGCCAGGCATGGAATGTGCTGACTGTGGGTGCCAGCACGGAGCTGGTGCATATCACCGAACCGGATACAGGTGATTATCAACCTGTCGCTCCGGCTGGTGGCTTAAGTCCTTTCAGCACGACGTCGCAAACTTGGCAAGGCCATTGGCCATTCAAGCCTGATGTGGTTTTTGAAGGGGGCAATGCCGCTAAGGATGAGACAGGTGCGGTGTGGATGCCCAGTCTCAGTCTGCTGACAACAAATGCGGACATAACCAGTCGGCTGTTCACGACAACCAATGCCACCAGTGCCGCCTCTGCACTGGCCGCCCGCATGACGGCGCAGCTGATGGCTGCCTATCCAGAGCTGCGGTCGGAGACGATCCGCGGCCTGATGGTCCATTCCGCAGAGTGGACGCCGGCCATGAAACAGCAGTTTCTTTCCAATCCGGCCAATCCCAGCAAGAGCGAGGTGGCGTGTCTGGTCCGTCACTGCGGCTTTGGGCAGCCGGATCTTTCCCGAGCATTATGGAGTGTCGAGAACTCGCTGACCCTGATCTGCGAGGACAGTCTGCAGCCGTTCATGCGGGAGCAGGGTAAAGAGCCAAAGCTCCGTGATATGAACCTGCATCGATTGCCCTGGCCCCTGGAGGAACTGGAAACGCTGGGTGAGACCGAGGTGGAAATGCGGGTCACGCTGTCCTACTTCATCGAGCCGAATCCCTCTGCGCGCGGTGTCAAATCCCGTTATCGCTATGAGTCACACGGGTTGCGTTTCGATGTGAAACGCCCGCACGAGTCGGATGAGGAGTTTCGTCATCGAGTAAATCTCGCCGCCAGAGACGCAGAAGAGGGCACCAGTGCCCATACCGGTAACGATCCACACTGGGTCTTGGGTACCCAAAATCGCCACCGGGGCAGCGTGCATTCTGACATTTGGAAAGGCCCTGCCGCTGATCTGGCCAGCCGGGGCGTGTTGGCGGTCTATCCGGTGAGTGGCTGGTGGAAGACTCGGCCAAGCTTGGAGCGATACAAGCAGCGGGCACCTTATTCGCTGCTGGTTTCCATTCGCGCACCACAAGTTAATATTGACCTCTATACCCCCATTGAGAGCCAGATCAAGATCGCCGTTGAGACCTGAATATATGTGATCCACTGATGTTACGCACTGTCATTTCAAACCGCTGCCCTTGTCATTTCGGGCGTAGCGAGAAATCTTGCGATTGAGCCCGATCGAAACCAAGACATGAAGATTTCTCCCTGCGGTCGAAATGACAGCCAGGGATTGTGTAAGTCCGTGCGCATCTGTCGGCAGCCGCGTACCATCAGTGATCCACATAATTATCCAGAATATGATGATTTGCAGATACTTCAATTTTCCTTGAGCGAGGCAAAACCACCATGGCCGCTCAAATCGAACTCCTTCCCTTCGCCGCCGGCGACCGCCCCGGTTTCCGGCTCCACCGCCTGGAGGTGTGCAACTGGGGCACCTTCCACGACAAGGTCTGGAAACTGGAACCGGCCGGGGCCGATCTGCTGCTCACCGGCGATATCGGTTCCGGCAAGTCCACCCTGGTGGACGCCCTGACCACCCTGCTGGTGCCGCCCCAGAAGCTGGCCTACAACCGTGCCGCCGGGGCCGAGGCCAGGGAGCGCGATTTCAGAAGCTACGTGCTCGGCTACTACAAGTCGGCCCGCAGCGAGGAGGAGACCGGGGCCAGAGGGGCCAAACCGGTTTCGCTGCGCGACGCCAGCTGCTACAGCGTCATTCTCGCCCACTTCCGCAGCGAGGATCTGGACCAGGATCTCACCCTGGCGCAGGTGTTCTGGTTCCGCGATCCGGCGGGCCAGCCGGCGCGTTTCTACGTCCTGGCCGAGCGGGCGCTCGCCATCGCCGAACATTTCGGCGGATTCGGCGGCGAGATCGGCCGTCTCAAAAAGCGCCTGCGCCAGTCCGGCTGCGAGCTGTTCGACAGCTTCAGCGCCTATGCCGGGGCCTTCCGCCGCCGCCTCGGCATCCCCTCGGAGCTGGCCCTGGAGCTGTTCCACCAGACCGTGTCGATGAAATCGGTGGGCAACCTGACCGGCTTCGTCCGTCGCCACATGCTGGAACCGCCCCAGGTGCAGCGCCGCATCGAAGCTTTGGTCGCCCACTTCGACGACCTCACCCGCGCCCACCAGGCCATCCTCAAGGCCCGGGACCAGATCGGGCGCCTCAAGCCCCTGGTGGCCGACTGCGACCGCCACCAGCAGCTGGAAGTTGAGGCCGACCGGCTGCGCCAGGCCCGCGAGGCGTTGGGTTTCCATTTCGCCGCCCTCAAGCGCGAGCTACTGGCGAAGCGCCTGGAGAAACTGGCGGGTGAACGCGACCGGTGCCAGCTGCAGCTGGCGGAGTTCGACCGCCGCCGCGGCGAATTGCAGGCCCGCCGCGACGAACTGCGCCAAGCCATTGCCGCGCAGGGCGGCGACCGGCTGGCGCGCCTGGAACACGACATCGGTCAGAAAGAGCGGGAATGCCAACAGCGCCGCAGGCAGTCCGAAAACTACGCCAAGCTGGCCGCCGCCCTAGGGCTGCCGTCCCGGCTGGATGCGGCTACTTTCGTCGCCAACCGCAAAGCCGTCGCGGCCGAACGCGAAGCGCTGGAGGACCGCCGCGCCGAATTGCAGAACCGCTATACCGACGCCAGCGTCGAATTCCGCCGTCTCAACGAACGACACCGGGAGCTGAGCGCGGAGATCGAATCCCTGGAACAGCGCCGCTCCAACATCCCGGCGCGGATGCAGCGGCTGCGTCAGGCGTTGTGCCAGGCACTGGAACTGGCCGAGGACGAACTGCCCTTCGCCGGCGAGCTGCTCCAGGTGCGCGAGGACGAGCGCGCCTGGGAGGGCGCCGCCGAGCGACTGCTGCACCAGTTCGGCCTTTCCCTGCTGGTGCCCGACGCCCATTATGCGGCGGTCAGCGCCTGGGTGGACCGCACCCACCTGGACGGGCGTCTGGTCTATTACCGGGTGCGGGAGCAGGTCGGCCCCCGCAAACGGACCCAGCCCGACAGCCTGGTGGACAAGCTGGAGATCAAGCCCGACTCGGCCTTCTACCCCTGGCTGGAGCGGGAACTGTCCCACCGCTTCGACTACCGCTGCTGCGACGATCTGGCGGACTTCCGCCGCGCCGACCGCGCCGTTACGGTCAGCGGCCAGATCAAAAGCGGCGGCGACCGCCACGAGAAGGACGACCGCCACCGCATCGGCGACCGCCGCCACTACGTCCTGGGCTGGAGCAACGCCGCCAAGCTCGCCGCCCTGCGTCAGGACCGTGAGGCCCTGGAAACCCAGATCCAGCAGACCGCCGACAATATCGCCGCCCTGGAGCGGGAACGGCGTGATCTGGAGACGCGCCAGGATGCCTTGACCCGGCTGGCCCAGTTTGACGACTTCCAGCTTCTGGACTGGCAGCCCCTGGCCCTGGAGCTCGAAGCGCTGCAACGCCAGTTCGAGGCCTTGAAGGCCGCCTCGGACGTGCTCCGCACCCTCCAGGCCCAGCTGGAAGCGCTGGAGGCGGAACTGAAGGCGGTGGAGAAGCAGCGCGACGACTGCCTTGGCGACATCCAGGCCAAGGCGGTGCAGATCGACCAGTGCCGGGCGCAGCTGGCCGAGTGCGAGACGCTGCTGGCCGACTGTCCTGCGGAAACCGAGGCCGCCCTGGCCGACCTGCGCCAGTGGCAGGCCGAGGCCCTTGGGGACGCCCGCCTGATCCTGGAAACCTGCGATGCCCGCGAGCGCGACTACCGCGCCTGGCTCGGGGCCGCCATCGACCGCCTCGACAAGCGGATCGGCCGCCTGCGCGAGCGCATCGTCCGCGCCATGACCGACTACCGCCACGCCTATCCCGCCGACACCCGGGAGGTGGACGCCGACCCGGCCGCCGCCGCCGACTACCGGGCCATGCTGGAAACCCTGGAGCGGGACGACCTGCCGCGCTTCGAGGCCCGCTTCCGCGCCCTGCTCAACGAGAACACCCTGCGCGAGGTGGCCAACTTCCAGGCCCATCTATACAAGGAGCGCCAGGCCATCCGCGAGCGCATCGACGCCATCAACCAGGCCCTCCACGGCATCGACTACAATCCCGGCCGCTACATCCGCCTCGAGGCCCGCGACAATGTCGATCCCGACATTCGCGATTTCCGCCGCGAGCTGCGCCTGTGCACCGAAGGGGCCCTCACCGCCGGCGATGATCCCGCCGAGGCCGAGGCGCGTTTCCTGCGGGTCAAGGCCCTGATCGAGCGCTTCCGTGGGCGTGAGGGCAGCGCCGAGAGCGACCGCCGTTGGACCGCCCAGGTCACCGACGTGCGCAACTGGTTCGTGTTCGCCGCCTCCGAGCGCTGGCGCGAGGACGACAGCGAACACGAGCACTACGCCGACTCCAGCGGCAAGTCCGGCGGCCAGAAGGAGAAGCTCGCCTACACCGTCCTCGCCGCCAGCCTCGCCTATCAGTTCGGCTTGGCCACCGATCCCCACCGCCCCCGCAGTTTCCGCCTGGTGGTCATCGACGAGGCCTTCGGCCGCGGCTCCGACGAGTCGGCCCGCTACGGCCTGGCGCTGTTCCAGCGCCTCGGGCTGCAGCTTTTGATCGTCACCCCGCTGCAGAAGATCCACGTCATCGAACCCTACGTGGCGGCGGTGGGTTTCGTCTTCAACCGCGAGGGCCGCCAGTCGCTGCTGCGCCAGCTGACGGTGGAGGCCTACCGGGCCGAGCGTGACGCTCGGCAATCGATAGGAGAATGACGGCAGCATCCTGGACCACCCCCGCCAATCTGCGCCAGCGCCTGCAAAAACGCTGGCGGCGGGGGGATTTTCTCGCCGGCGCGGTAGCCTTCCCCCTGCGCCTGCCCCTGAAAGGGCCGCCGGCGGCGGCGGTGACCGGACAGTTCGAGGCGGTGCGCGCCTGGGTGCGGGCTTGGCAGGCGCAGGAAGGGCGCCTGGAACTGGAATGGCGCAGCGTCCGTGCCGCCATCGGAAGCCAAAGGCTGCCGACGGCGGTGGTGTTCGCCGACCGGGTGCGGCTGCTCCGTTTCCTGGGGCGGCAGGCGGAGCAGGACACCCGCCGTTTCGAGGCTTTGAGGGCCGAAACCCTGGCGCGTTTCCCCGAGCTGGCCGACTGGCTCCAGCGCCATCCGTTCACCGTCCTCAAAGAGGCGGCGCACTGGGACAAAGTGCTCGCCGTCCTCGACTGGTTCAAGAGCCATCCCCGTAGCGGCCTGTACCTGCGCCAGCTCGACATCGCCGGAGCGGACACCAAGTTCATCGAATCCCGCAGGAAGCTGTTCATGGACCTGCTCGACCAGGTGCTGCTGTCGGAAGCCATCGACGAGCGCCATCGCGGCGCCGCCGCCTTCGAGGCCCGTTACGGCCTGCGTCCCAAGCCGGTCCTGCTCCGTTTCCGGTTGCTGGATCCGGCTTTGTATTTGCACGGCCTGTCCGATCTGTCCGTGCCCCTGGCGGAATTCGCCCGGCTGGAACTTCGGGCGGAACGGATATTCGTCACCGAGAACGAGGTCAACTTCCTCGCCTTCCCGCCGGTCGCGCGGGGGCTGGTGATCTTTGGTCGCGGCTTCAACGTCGCGGTGCTGGGGGAAATCCCCTGGCTGCGGCGGCGGGACCTCTTCTACTGGGGCGACATTGACACCCACGGTTTTGCCATCCTCAACCGGCTGCGCGCCCACCTGCCCCAGGTCCACAGCCTGCTCATGGATCGCGCCACCCTGCTGGCCTACCGCCACGCCTGGGTGGAAGAACTGAGCCCGACGGCAGCGGCGCTGGCGCGGCTGACGCCGGAGGAATGCGCCCTTTACGAAGATCTGCGCCGCGACCGCCTCGGCAAACGGGTGCGGCTGGAGCAGGAGCGGGTGGGGTACGGTTGGGTTCGGCGTTATCTTGAAGGACTCTGACGGCTAGGTTGAATCTGCCCGGTAGATGTCAAGCCCCGTGAGATTATGTACACGTTTTTTGAAGAGTTCCGGTCGTTTCTTCTGCCAGTCTTTGAGGGCCTGTACTGGTGAGATGTGTCCCAGGGCCTTCTGGGGGATCTGATGGTTGTAGACACTGGCATACTGCATCAAGGTCCGTTCCAGATCCTGGCTGCTTTGGAAGCGGGTGGTTTTGAGGATCTCGGCGATCCGACCGTTGAAACGTTCGACCATGCCGTTGGTCTGCGGGCGTTTGGGTGGGATGAGGCGGTGCTCGATGCCATGGCGTTGGCAGCCCTGGTCGAAAAGGTGACGGCCGGTCGGTTCGCGCTCCCCGGTGGCGCAGAAGCGGTCGGTGAACTCTTTGCCGTTGTCGGTCAGGACCTTGGTGATTTTGAAGGGAGCCTTGGCGATCAGGCGGTTCAGGAAGCCGGCAGCGACCTTGGCTTCCTTGGTGGGATGGATCTCCAGGTAGACCCAACGACTGGCCCGGTCGATGGCGACGAAGAGGTAACGGCCCCGGCTCTCATCGGGCATCTTGGGCAGGTACTTGATGTCGATGTGGACAAACCCGGGCTCGTAGTCCTTGAAACCCTTCTTTTTGCCCTTGGAGGGGGCATCTTCCCCTTCCCGGGCGGCGATCAGGGCCTTGAGATTGGAGACCCCATGGCGGCGCAGCAGCCGGTCCAGAGCCGAGCGGGACATCTCGGGATAGATGAAGCGATGAACGACCGCCAGCAGGTCATCCAGGGGCAACAGCAGGGTTTCGCGCAGACAGACGACGATCGCTTCCTGCTGCGGGGTCAGGGTGGCATGGATGCGATGGGGCCGGTGCGAGGCGTCCTCGACCGAATCGCGCTGGCGCCACTTGCGGATGGTGTGACGATGAACGCCGTATTTCTTGGCCAGGACCGTGGCCGGCAGATCGGAATTCTGGATCTCCCGGCGGATCTCAGGGGTGGTGCGGGCTTTCTTGTGAAGACGGATGACCATGGCTTCCTCCTTCTCCGTCAAACTTGAACCTTCTTTCCGGCCTGAGCCTCTGCCATCAGCTCGTTCAGAACATCCCAGGCACGGAACAAAGGATAGCTCCTTTTGGGGATATGATCACACGGGACCCAACAGGTAGAGATTCTATGATTGCAGATAGATAGTATCGTGTGGATGTGGGTTATATGACTCCTATCCAGGAGTTTCCAAAGAAATTTTATATAACTCACGGGGCTTGATGATCAGGATTATCTATGGGGAAGCTAATGCGCCAGGATAAAGCTATAGAGTTGTTTGAAGTGGCAAGAGCATACTGTGAAGATAAATACCCAGATTTAATTGAGTGGGCTTCTTCAATAGATAGTCAAACATTTAGAAACTTGAGATTCAAAAGATTTTTATCTGAGTATTGTTGGGTTGTTTATACGAGTGGTTTTAGTGCAGACGTTCTGGACGGTAGGTTTGAAAGCTTAGCTCGCGCTTTCAAGAATTTTGACCCCGATAGATTATATAGGATGCGTTCTATTAAGCCAGTACTGCGAGTTTTTAATAATGAGAGAAAGGCAAGAAATTTTTTATCCGGGGCTAAGATGGTATATGAAGAGGGATTTTCTAATTTTAAGAAGCGTCTAAAGGAAGAAGGTGTTGATATCTTAGAACATCTTCCTGGCATAGGAAAGATAACCAAGTACCATTTGGCTAAAAATATAGGTCTATTGGATTCTGCAAAACCGGATGTTTGGTTGGAGCGCGCAGCTAGAAATTGTGATACGACAGTAAATGAATTAGTGGGTTTTTTAAGTGAAAGATATAATCTTTCAAGACATGTGGTGGATATTATTATTTGGCGGTTTTCTGCTGATAAAGGGTTGAAAATAATAAACAATTGAATAAAGAGGGAATGCAAAAACCATAAAATAAATTATGTAAAGATCGCATGAAAAATAAAAAACCTCTTACAAGAGATCCTAACACATTCAAGTCGCATATAGAACATCTGCTTAGTGCTATTTATTGTTTTCTGGCCGACCTTGATTCTAAGTCGGATGACTCGGAACCCAAGGTCGGTTTCGAATTGTCAGGACAGTACGAACGCCCTACCGAGCTGATGCAAACGCTGCTCGATATGGTGAAGGTCCAATATGAACCGGTGACTCTGGGAACATATTTCCTAAATTCAAATCCGGATTTCTTCTTTGATGGAATCCCTTCCATGCCTTTCGGATTGGCTTATGTTTCTTGTCTCAGTGAAGTAGGGCAATCTTTTCCGGATTTTTGGGAAACCACCGTTTTGCCCCATATTAAAGACTGTGGTTATGATGTCGCCGCATTTCAATCTGCCTATTATGTGATTTCAACCGATATTGCTGGCCTTGACGTCGAACTGTTTACAACGGTTTTGGATACAGTGGGTGCCGGTTTTTCCCTCCAGGAAGCCATAGATCTGTTTCGTTCCCAAATCCAGGCTGATGTTTCTCCACCGGTCAAAAGCGTTCATGCTGGATTCTGTATGGACCCAGTATTGGAAAACCGCTTTCGTCTTTCCCTGTGGGGATTCGTGCCGTATAAGCACCAACTTAAACACATAAAGCATTGATTTGTAGGTTGATTTGTAGGGAAGGTTCTGTATCCAGCGCGGATTGTCGTCACTCATGGACAAGTCGTTACTATGACACCCGTCTGGCAAACCAGGAAACGGAGAGGTTCGCCAACATCGGTTAAACTTGGCGCCGTCCACCGCAACCAGGAGCCCCGATGTCCGAACCCCGCTATCTCAACCGTGAGCTGAGCCTGCTGGCCTTCCATCGCCGGGTGCTGGCGATGGCCGAGGATGAGTCCCTGCCGCTGCTGGAGCGGCTGCGCTTTCTGTGTATCTCCAGCTCCAATCTGGACGAGTTCTTCGAGGTGCGGGTGGCCGCGGTGAAGCAGAAGATCGCGCTCAAGGTGCGCGAAACCGGGGTGGACAAGGCCGATCCGGTCGCCTTGCTGCAAGCATTGCGCTCCCGGGTGCGGGCGATGATCGACGACCAGTATCGCCTACTCAATGCGGATTTGATTCCAGCCCTGGCCGGCGAGGACATTTACTTCCTCCGCCGGGACCACTGGAACGAGCGGCAGCGCGCCTGGCTGGCCGATTACATGCGCCAGTGGGTGCTGCCGGTGGTGACGCCCCTGAGCATCGATCCGGCCCATCCGTTCCCGCGCATCGCCAACAAGAACCTGCATTTCATCGTCAGCCTCCACGGCAAGGACGCCTTCGGGCGCAGCCACCGCTACGCTTTGATTCCCATTCCCCGCACCCTGCCGCGGCTGGTGAAGCTGCCTGACGAGGTGGCCGAAGAGGGCATCGCCTTCGTGTTCCTGTCCTCGGTGATCCACGCCTTCGTCGGCGAGCTGTTTCCAGGGCTGACGGTGGAAGGCTGCTATCAGTTCCGCGTCACCCGCGACACCGAGCTTTACATCGACGAGGAGGAAATGGAGGACCTCAAGCGCGAGCTCCAGGGACGGCTGGAACAGCAGCGCCGCTTCGGCCGTGCGGTGCGCCTGGAGGTGGCGGACAACTGCCCCGAGGCCGTGGCGGAATACCTGTGCCGTCAGCTGCAGGTGGAAGCGGAAGACCTGTACCGGGTCAACGGGCCGGTCAATCTGCACCGGCTCGAATCGGTCTATGACGAGGTTCCCCGTCCCGATCTCAAGTTTCCCGATTTCACCCCGGCGCTGCCGGCGCGATTGGAAGACGAGGAGGATTATTTCGCCGTCCTGCGCCGCGGCGAGGTGCTGCTGCACCATCCTTACGACGCCTTCACCCCAGTGGTGGATCTGCTGCGCCAGGCCGCCGCCGATCCGGACGTGCTCGCCATCCGCCAGACCCTGTACCGCACCGCCTCACGCTCGGCCATCGCCGACGCCCTGGTGCAGGCGGCCGGGAACGGCAAGGAGGTGACCGCGGTGATCGAGCTGCGGGCCCGCTTCGACGAGGCCGACAACATCCGTCTCGCCGAACGCCTGTATCAGGCCGGTGTCCACGTGGTTTACGGAGTGGTGGGTTACAAGACCCACGCCAAGATGCTGCTGATCGTGCGCCGCGAAGGGGAGGGGGTACGCCGTTACATCCATTTGGGCACCGGCAACTATCACGAGATCACCGCCCGTTTCTACACCGACATCGGCCTGCTCAGCGCCGATCCGGTGCTGGCCGAGGACGTGCAGCGGGTGTTTCTCCAGCTCACCGGTCTGGGCCACGCGGTGGCGCTCAACAAGCTGGTCCAGGCGCCTTTCGGCCTCCACCGCTTCCTCCTCGACCGCATCCAACAGGAAACGGATCTGGCGCGCCAAGGCCGCAAGGGGCGCATCATCGCGCGCATGAACGGTCTGGAGGACCCGGAGCTCATCGACGCCCTCTACGCCGCCTCTCAGGCGGGGGTGCGCATCGACCTCATCGTCCGTGGCATCTGTTGCCTGCGGCCCGGCGTCGAGGGACTGTCGGAGAACATCCGGGTGCGCTCGGTCCTCGGCCGCTTCCTGGAGCACAGCCGGGTGTTTTACTTCGGCAACGACGGCGATCCGGTGGTGTACGGCTCCAGCGCCGACTGGCTGATCCGCAACCTGCACCGCCGGGTCGAGGTTGCCTTCCCCATCCAGCCCCGCCCCCTCAAGCGCCAGGCGATCCGCGAGGCGCTGCGCTATTACCTGCGTGACACCGCCGGCGCCTGGGAGCTGCGTTCCGATGGCGAATACCGCCGGGTGCGGCGCCGGGGCAGGCCGTTCTCAGCCCAGGCGCAGCTGCTGGCGGATCGGCAGGGTCAGTGAATCACGATTTTCGGAAACGGCCGTTTCAGGCCGGCGGCGCTGTCCAGCCCCAGGGCGCCGTCGAGTCTGGCGCCGTGCAGATCCGCCCCGGTGAAGTCGGCGTTGTCCAGGTGGGCCTCGCGCAGGTCGGCATTTTGGAGGCGGGCCTGGCGCAGGCTGGCGCCGGAAAGATCGGCGCGGAATAGATCGATGTTTTCCATTCCGGCCTTGTCGAGTCTGGCGAAGCGCAGCAGGACGCGGTTGAAGTCGGCGTTTTTGAGATTGGCGCCGGTGAAATCCGCCTTGTTGCAGCTGGCGCGCATCAGGCCCATGCTCTGGTTTTTCATGTCGGCACCCCAGTAGGCGTTTTCGAGGTCCGCCTCCACCAGCTTGGCCCGGTCCAGGGTGGCCACGACCCGGGTGTTCCTCAGGTTGGCCCCGGTAAGATCGGCGTCGATCATGATGACGCCGAAGATGCTCGCCCCCTCCAGATTGGCGCCCACCAGCTTGGTCCCGCGCATCACCGTCAGATCCAGGTTCTGGCCCTGGAGGTTGGCGTGGGACAGATCGGCGTAACGCAGATCGGCCCCCCACAGATCGGCATGGCGTAGATCCAGGCTGGAAAGATCGACATTCTTCAGATCCTTGCGCCGCAGGTCCGCCGGTCTGTCGGGCGTGGCCTGGCGCAGCAGGGCGATGACCTGCTGGCGGGTCAGATCGGCGGCCGGCAGCGCCGGGCTCAGCACGGCGAGCAGCAACAGGAACAATGGCCAGATGCGCATAACGGACTCCTTCAGTCGGAAATTGGCTTCGGTTTCGGGATTGATAGCCCATCGGCAGGTGACATGCAAGCGCAATCGGTGCGGGGTAGAATGGATTTCCGTTTCATTGCCTCACGGTTGCATCATGACCGGCTGGCTCGCCCACAAGATCGATCAGACCCAGACGGTGTTCGTCAGCCTGCTGCGCCTGTGGACCATCCCCATCGTTCTGGGGCTGAGTCTGGCATCCGGGTTCACCACCTATTACGGCATGGCGGGGTTCATCACCCCCTGGATCGCCTTCATCATCACCGTGGCGGTGCAGTCCATCGTCGTCATCTGTTCCCTGGAGCTGGCCTCGGTGCATTGGCGCGCCGATCCCCTGCGGGCCCTGGCGATCGGCCTGTCGCTGCTTATCGCCCTGGCGGTGTCGGTTTCCTTCTCCTACTTCAAATTTTACGAGATCGCCCATCAGAGCCGTCTCCGCACCGAACGCCTCGATCAGGTGCGGCGCCAGGTGGAGGACTGGCTGGCGGGATTGCAGCAGGCTTCGGGAGCCCTGCTGGAGAAACAGCGCCAGGCCGTGGCCCGGGCGGAGGAGGAAGCGCGGGCGGCCTATTTCGGCACCCACCCGGTGATCCCGCCGCGCTACCGGGGGCTCGTCGGCAAGGGACCGTTCTGGCGTCAGTATCAGGCGGCGGCCGACCGCCAGCAGGCGCGGCTGCAATCGTTGCAGCAGGCGCTGGAGCCGGTTCAGGCTGCCATCGTCCGGTTACAGACGCTGCTCGGCCGGCTCGACGGTGACCGTCCCGACCGGAATGTTTACCGCCAGGTGATGGACCGGCTGCACCAGTTGCAGGTGCGGTTCAACGCCGTCTCCGCCCGTTTCGGCGGCCGGACCCTGGCCGAACCGCATCTGCCGCCCTTCAGCCGCATCACGGAGAAGCCGCAGCCGTCGCTGGCGATGTGGCAGTCGTTTTCCTGGTTCGCGTTTCTGTGCGCGGCGATGGTGGACCTGTTCACCGTGCTGTTGTCCTACCGGCTGGAATTGAGCGTGCCGGCGCCCATGAGCGAGGACGAGAAGCATCTGGCGCTGCGCCTCCTGACCCAGTTCCGCGGCTTTCGAATCAACCGCAACGGGGAGCTGGAGCTGGATCTGCGCCAGGATCCGGTCGCCCGGGCGCGCCGGATCGACGACGGCCCGCGGCTGTTCGCCATCGGCCTGCTGCTCCAGCGCGGACTGCTGCGGCGAGTGGACCGTCAGCGGGTGGAGTTCGCTCCGGGGCTGTATTCGCTGCTGGCGGAAGAGCTGTCCCGCCACCTGAAGAAACACCGCCACAAGGAGAAAGCGGATACCGGGGAGCCTTCATGAGCGATTGGTTCGATCAGCTGACGCGGGAAGACCCGGAGCCGGCGGTATGGGAGCCGGATTTCGAACCCGGCCGTTGTCTGGTCCGGGTGCGGGTCGGTCCCTGGGAGCGGCTGTATCTGCGGCCGCCCGGATTCCGCCCGCGCTTCTATCACCGCCTTCAGCCGCTGCCGGTATGCCGCTGGTCCACCGCGTTCGAACATGCGCTGTACGACGGTTTGTGCCGCCTGGGGGTGCGGCTGACGCTGCATTATCAGGTCACGCTCGAATACGTGCGCCGTCATCCCGAATTTCTGGCGGCGCCGGATGCCCATGTCCCGGAGCAGCTGATGACGCTCGTCACCGACGTGGTCGAGCGTGAGGTTTTCGCCCTGGAGGCGCAGGAATGGCTGGGGGAGGCGCCGGGCAAGGCCGCCGGAGCCATCGCCGCCGCCGTCAACGAAACCCTGACCCGCCATCATCTTCAGTGCCGCGCCCTGTGCCGCCTGCAACTGCGGTTCACCGAGGACGTGCCGGCTCAGACGGGAATGCTGTACGAGCGGGTCTGCCAGATACTGCATCAGCGCCGTCTGGCCGCCCAGCGGCAACACGACGCCCGGCGCCAGGCTCTGGAAGAGGCGCGTCTGGAGCACGAACGAAACGTGTGGCAGCTGCGGCGGGAGGCGGAACAGGCGCGGACCGCGGCCGAAACCGAGGACAGCCGCCGCGCCTGGGAGGCGGAACTGGCCCTGCGGGCCGAGCGCCAGCGCCGGGAGGCGGAACTGGAGCAGGAACGTCTGGCCCGTCAGGCCCGTCTCAGAGAAGCGGCCGAGGCACGGCGGGAGGCCGAGGTGGCGGCGATGCGCGATCCCGAAACCGCTCAGGCGGAAGATCGCCCCGATCCCCTCGGCGGCCTTTCCGGGCGCGAGAAGGATCAGCTGCTGTGGTCCCTGGAAGCCTATCTGGGGCGGCATCAGGGGCCGTTGTACGGCGGTGATCTGGTGGTGCGCGACGGTCCCGCCGCCATCCGCCTCTGGCCTCGCAATCTGGCCCGGTGGCTGACGCGCTGGCGCGACCGCTTCGGTCACTGGCTCGGCTGAGTGGGTATAATGAAGCGATTTGACCAACCGTGACGAGAGACTATGGCAGGACACAGCAAATGGGCGAACATTCGCCATCGCAAGAGCGCGCAGGACGCCAAGCGCGGCAAGATCTTCACCAAGCTGATCCGCGAGCTGACCGTGGCCGCCCGCATGGGCGGGGGCGATCCGGCCAACAATCCGCGCCTTCGCGCCGCCATCGACAAGGCCCTGTCCCACAACATGCCCAAGGACACCATCCAGCGGGCCATCAACAAGGGCACCGGCGCCGGTGACGACAGCAACTACGAAGAGGTCCGCTACGAGGGTTACGGGCCCGGCGGGGTGGCGGTGATGGTCGATTGCCTGACCGACAACCGCAACCGCACCGTGGCCGAGGTGCGCCACGCCTTTACCAAGGCGGGCGGCAATCTGGGCACCGACGGTTCGGTGGCTTATCTGTTCAGCAAGGCCGGGGTGATCAACTTTCCCGCCGGCAGCGACGAGGACGCCATCATGGAAGCGGCGCTGGAGGCCGGGGCCGAGGATGTCATCACCCACGACGATGGTAGCATCGAAGTGTTGACCGCGCCGGAAGACTTCGAGGCGGTCAAAAAAGCCTTGGAAAACGCCGGTCTGAAGCCGGAGTCGGCGGAAGTGACCATGCGCGCCAGCACCACCGTTCACCTCGATGCCGGGGATGCGGAGAAGATGATCCGCCTGCTGGAGCGGCTGGAGGATCTGGACGACGTGCAGCAGGTCTATTCCAACGCCGACATCAGCGAGGACGTGCTGGAAAAGATCGCCTAGATGGTACGGATTCTCGGCGTCGATCCCGGCTCCCGGATCACCGGCTACGGCATCGTCGACGCCGAAGGCGCCCGGCTGCGATTGGTGGCGGCCGGCTGTGTGACCACAGCAGCCAGGCATTTTCCCGCCCGCCTCAAGGCGATCTACGACGGCATCCTGGAGGTGGTGGAGACCTGGCGGCCGGAGGTGGTGGCGGTGGAGCAGGTCTTCATGCACAAGAACGCCGATTCCGCCCTGAAGCTGGGCCAGGCCCGCGGGGCGGCCATTTGCGCCGGTCTGGCAAGGAGCCTGCCGGTGCACGAATACGCCACCCGCCAGGTCAAGCAGGCGGTGGTGGGCAGGGGCGGGGCGGACAAGCAGCAGGTGCAGTACATGGTGAAGCTGCTGCTCAACTTCCGCGGCGAACTGGCCCTGGACGCCAGCGACGCTCTGGCCGTGGCTCTGTGCCACGCCCATTATCAACAGACCCGGCAGCGGCTGGCGGTGTCGGAACGATGAGGAAAGGCGGAGGGAATGTCCAGCTTCCGGGACGCTGCCAGTACGTCCCTGTAAGCTCGATACCCGGCCATCCAGGCCGGGTACGCCCTGCAGCTGGACATCCCCTCCGCCTTTTTTGGAGCCCATCCCCATGATCGGTTTCCTCCGTGGCCGTCTGGCCCTCAAGCAACCGCCCTCCCTGCTGCTCGACGTGGGCGGCGTGGGTTACGAGGTGGACGCCCCCATGTCCACTTTCTACCAGTTGCCGGAAACCGGCGAAGAGGTGATGCTCTACACCCATCTGGTGGTGCGCGAGGAGGCCCACACCCTGTTCGGTTTCGCCACCGAGGCCGAACGTGCCCTGTTCCGCGCCCTGATCCGGGTCAACGGCGTGGGTGCCAAGATGGCCCTGGCGATCCTCTCCGGTTTGAGCTGCGAGGACTTCCACCGCTGCATCGAATTCGGCGACGCCGCCACCCTCCAGCGCCTTCCCGGCATCGGCAAGAAGACCGCCGAGCGCCTCATCGTCGAAATGCGCGACCGCCTCCCGCAACCGTCCGACGCCATCGTCACCCTGCCCGCCGGCACAGCCGCCGATCCGGTGGCCGAGGCCATCGAGGCGCTGGTGGCCCTCGGCTTCAAACCTGCCGAAGCCGGGCGGTTGCTGAAGCAGGTGGCAGGCGAGGCCGATTCGGTGGAGGAACTGATCCGGTTGGCGTTGAAGCAGGTGGGGAGCCGATGACCGCGGAGCGCCTCGTCACCCCCGTCCAAAGCCGCGACGAGGCTGCCCTCGACCGTGCCATCCGCCCCCGCCGGCTGGAAGACTACATCGGCCAGCCCCAGCTCAAGGAGCAGCTGGCGATCTTCATCGAGGCCGCCCGGGGGCGCGGCGAGGCCCTCGACCACGTGCTGATCTTCGGCCCGCCGGGGCTGGGCAAGACCACCCTGGCCCACATCATCGCCGCCGAGATGGGGGTCAACCTGCGCCAGACCTCCGGGCCGGTGCTGGAGAAACCCGGCGATCTGGCCGCCATTCTCACCAACCTGGAATCCCACGACGTGCTGTTCATCGACGAGATCCACCGCCTCAGCCCGGTGGTGGAGGAAGTGCTGTATCCGGCGATGGAGGACTTCCAGCTCGACATCGTCATCGGCGAGGGCCCGGCGGCCCGTTCCATCAAGCTGGATCTGCCGCCCTTCACCCTGGTGGGCGCCACCACTCGCGCCGGATTGCTGACCTCGCCCCTGCGCGACCGCTTCGGCATCGTCCAGCGTCTGGAGTTCTATTCGGTCGCCGATCTGGGCAGAATCGTCACCCGTTCCGCCCGCATCCTGGGGTTGGAGATCGACGCGGGCGGCGCCGAGGAGATCGCCCGCCGTGCCCGCGGCACGCCCCGCATCGCCAACCGCCTGCTGCGGCGGGTGCGCGACTACGCCCAGGTGAAAAGCGACGGCCGGGTCAGCCGCGAGATCGCCGCCGCCGCCCTGGAAATGCTCAAGGTCGATCCCTGCGGCTTCGATCCCCTCGACCGCCAGCTCCTCAAGACCCTGATCGGCAAGTTCGACGGCGGCCCCGTCGGCCTCGACAGCCTCGCCGCCGCCATCGGCGAGGAACGCGGCACCATCGAGGACGTGCTCGAACCCTACCTGATCCAGCAGGGTTACCTGATGCGCACCCCCCGCGGGCGCATGGCGACCCCCCGGGCGTATCTGCATTTCGGCCTGACGCCGCCGGAAAACACGACGCCGGATTTGTTCGACACCCCCTGAAAATGACCTGTCTCGGGAGGCAACATGGCGAAAACCAACAACGGCGCCAACCTGGGCTTCGAAAGTAAGCTGTGGGAGTGGAGTTACCCCGCTTCAGTGGACAGTTCCACATTCGGTTCGGGGGCTCGGTGGTAAATCCTGCTTCACCAGGTCCGGCGCCGGCCGGCCTCGTTGCGATCAGCCTGCCTGACCCAGTTGCGGATGTTTTCCGCCGTCGGTTCAAATTGGCGGGCCAGCGACTCCGGCGTCCGTCCAGCCCGCACCAGCTCGACCATCTGTTGCCGGAACTCCGGCGGATACGGTTTTCTCATCTTGCCCATTTCCAGACACCTCCTCTCGAATCTTCAGGTGTCCGCGAAAACGAACGGGGCAACTCCACTGCCATCATGCCCGGACTGACGGTCGTCACCTGGAATGCCAGAGACTTCCGGGGATTGCCGGTACCGGTGATCGATCCCTGGCGTGGCTGATCGTCCTAGCCTGCAGCTTGGCAATTGCGCCGTCTCAGGGTATATTTCCCCGTCGGAACGGATTGTTTCAAGGCCATGAACATTCAAGATAGAAAATCCAAGACCATTCCCTTCCCGTCCCCCGGTTTCCGTTCCTGCCGGCTAGCGGTACTGCGTCTGCCCCGTTAGGGGCATGAACCATCATCCTCCATTCCGTACCCGCAGTCACCGCGACACTTTTCAGGAGCCAGCAGCATGAACAAAGACCCGTTGATAATCTTCGACACCACCCTGCGCGACGGCGAGCAGAGTCCGGGCGCTTCCATGAACCGTGAGGAGAAGGTCCGCATCGCCAAGGCCCTCGAGCGCCTGCGGGTGGACGTGATCGAAGCCGGTTTCCCCGCCGCCAGCCCCGGCGATTTCGAGGCGGTGCAGGCGGTGGCAAGCGCCGTGGACGACTGTCGCGTTTGCGGTTTGGCCCGGGCGCTGGAGCAGGACATCGACCGCGCCGGCGAAGCCCTGAAGGCTGCCAGGCAGCCGCGCATCCATACCTTCATCGCCACCTCGCCGATCCACATGGAGCGCAAGCTGCGCATGACCCCGGACCAGGTGGTGGAACGGGCGGTGGCGGCGGTCAAACACGCCCGCCGCTACACCGACGACGTGGAATTTTCCCCCGAGGACGCCGGCCGCAGCGAGGAGGATTTTCTCTGCCGCGTCATCGAGGCGGTGATCGCCGCCGGGGCTACCACCATCAACATCCCCGATACCGTCGGTTATACCCTGCCGCACGAGTTCGGCGCTCTGATCGCCCGCTTGATCGAGCGCATCCCCAATGCCGACCGGGCCGTCTTTTCGGTCCACTGCCACAACGACCTGGGGCTGGCGGTGGCCAATTCCCTGGCGGCGGTTCTGGGGGGCGCCCGTCAGGTGGAATGCACCATCAACGGCCTGGGGGAACGGGCCGGCAATGCGGCGCTGGAGGAGGTGGTGATGGCGGTGCGCACCCGCCAGGACGTGTTCCCCTGCGACACCCGCATCAACACTCGTGAAATCGTGCCCTGTTCCAAGCTGGTGGCCTCGATCACCGGTTTTCCGGTGCAGCCCAACAAGGCCATCGTCGGCGCCAATGCCTTCGCCCACGAGTCCGGCATCCATCAGGACGGTGTCCTCAAGCACCGCGAGACCTACGAGATCATGCGCGCCGAGGACGTGGGTTGGAAAGCCAACCGCATGGTGCTGGGCAAGCATTCGGGACGCAACGCCTTCCGCACCCGCATGAAGGAGCTGGGCATCGAATTCGACACCGAGGAAGCCCTCAATGAAGCCTTCGCCCGCTTCAAGGATCTGGCGGACAAGAAACACGAGATCTTCGACGAGGACCTACAGGCGCTGATCTCCGAACAGATCCTCGACGCCGAGGCGGAACGGGTGAAGCTGATCGCCCTGCACGTCTGCGCCGACACCGGGGAAACCCCCAGGGCGAAGGTGGTCCTCAAGGTCGACGGTGAGGAAAAGACCGGTGAGGCCGAGGGCAGCGGGGTGGTGGACGCCACCTTCAAGGCGATCGAGTCGGTTCTGAACACCGGCGCGACCTTGCTGCTGTATTCGGTCAACGCCATCACCACCGGCACCGACGCCCAGGGGGAGGTGACCGTGCGTCTGGAGAAGGCCGGCCGTATCGTCAACGGCCAGGGGGCCGACACCGACATCGTCATCGCCTCGGCCAAGGCCTACGTCCATGCGGTCAACCGTCTGCTGAGCCCCGAGGCCCGCAAACATCCGCAGGCGGCGGACGTCTGAGACGGCGGTGGACCCGGTGCGGCTCAGATACCTGCAGGCGATGGGCATCGAGGCATGGGAGTTGCGCCAGCCCGTGGGCGAGGCCGATTCGAACGCCGCCCCGGCGGACGAGGACGAACTGTGGCGTCGGTTGATCGACGAGATCGCCCGCTGCACCGCCTGCGACCTGCACAAGACCCGCACCCACACCGTCCCCGGCACCGGCGACCGCCACGCCGACTGGATGCTCATCGGTGAGGGGCCGGGAGAGCAGGAAGACCTGAAGGGCGAGCCCTTCGTCGGCCGCGCCGGCAAGCTGCTCGACGAGATGATCCGGGCTCTGGGTTACCGGCGCGAGCAGGTGTATCTCTGTAATGTCGTGAAATGCCGCCCTCCCGGCAACCGCGATCCCAGGCCGGAGGAGGTGGCCGCCTGTGAGCCGTTCCTGCAGCGCCAGATCGCCTTGGTCCGGCCCAGAATCATCCTGGCGGTGGGGCGGATCGCCGCCCAGGCCCTGCTCAGGACCAAGGCACCGCTGGCGCGTCTCAGGGGCAAGGTGCACGATTACGACGGCATTCCCCTGATCGTGATCTATCATCCGGCCTATCTGCTGCGCAACCCGGCGGCCAAGCGCCAGGCGTGGGAGGATCTGAAATTCGCTTGGCGGGTCTATCACCAACGACTCCAGGAGACCGATGGATAAACTCACCAGCATGAAGGTGTTCGCCAGGGTGGCCAAGCACGGCAGCTTCGCCGCCGCCGCCAAGGAACTGGGCATCTCCCGGGCGATGGCCACCAAGCATGTGATGCACCTGGAAAACAGCTTGGGGGTGCGGTTGCTCAACCGCACCACCCGCAAGATCAGCCTCACCGAGGCGGGTGCCGCCTATCTGGAACGCTGCCAGCAGATTCTCGAGGACATCGAGGAAACCGAGCTGGCGGTGAGCCAGCTCCACACCGAGCCCCAGGGCCTGCTGCGCATCTCCACGCCGCCTTTTTTCGGCACCTTCCATCTAGCCCCCACCATCGCCGCCTACCTGAAACAGTATCCCAAGGTGCGGGTCGATCTGGTGGTGCGCGGTGGCCTGGTGGACGTGGTGGCGGAAGGACTGGATCTGGCGATCCGGCTGGGGGAGCAGCCTGATTCCAGTCTCATCGCCCGGCGGCTCGCCAGTTCGCCGCGGGTGGTGTGCGGCGCTCCGGAATACTTCAAAAAACACGGTTGGCCGCGTCATCCCCATGACCTCAGACAGCACAACTGCCTCGTCAACTGGGGTTTCGAGCCTCACGACTATTGGCGTTTCACCGATCCTGACGGTGAAACCATCACCGTCAAGGTCGCCGGCAATCTTCAAGCCAATACCGCCGATCCTCTGCGCCTGGCGGCGATCCACGGCCTGGGGCTGGTAGTGCTGCCCACCTACATCGTCGGCCAGGATCTGGAGAAGAAGCGCTTGGAGACGGTATTGGAAGATTACGAAATGGCGCCGATGGATATCTACGCGGTCTATCCTCACCGCCGCCATCTGTCGGCCAAGGTGCGCACTTTTCTTGATTTTCTCGCCGAACGGTTGCACCCTGTGCCCTATTGGGAAAAGTGGCGCGCGGCCTGAATGGTTATGGATCGCAGGCGTTTTCTTCGCATTCACGTCGATTTGCCCGGAACCGTCAAGCTGGCCTCGGGGATGGAGCTGCCGGTACGGGTGTTCGACGTCTCCGGCGGGGGGTTACAAATCCACTGCGACGCCCTGGACAGCGAGATCATCGCCCCAGGCGGGGACTGTCTCGACCGCCACGGGCGTCCGATCGAGGTGGATGTCTGCTTTCAGCCGGAAAGCCAGCCGCTGCAGCTTCGCTGCCGCATCGTCTTCGTGCGCCGTCTCTCGCGCGACCGCTACTGTATCGGTCTCAGCTACGCCGATCCGCTGCAGAGCGACGTGGTCGAGGTCGAGCGCGTGCTCCTCAACACCGCCGCCAGACCCTCAACTCCCCCCTAACGCTGCAGTCAGGCGCGCCGCCAGTTGCCGGCGACGGTCTTCGGCCAGGGGCAGGTTGCAGCGGTCGGTCAGATGGAAGACGTCTTCGGCCCGCTGTCCCAGGGTCGAGATCCGGGCCTCGTGCAGGCGCAGGCCGAATTCGTCGAATACCTTGGCCACCGCCGCCAGCAGGCCGGGACGGTCGGCGGCGACCAGTTCCATCACCGTATGTCCCTTGGCGTCCTCGCTGAAGCGGACCTGGGTGGGCAGGCTGAAATGACGCAACTGGCGCCCCGGCCTGCGGGTGATCCGGAAACAATGGGGGGTAGGGGTCTTGAGGCAGCGTTTCAGCTGCTGCGCGATCTGTTGTTCCCGCGCCAGCTCGGTGATGGGGGTGCCGTCCCGTTCCAGCACCCGAAAGCTGTTGACCGCGTAGCCGTCGTCGGTGGTGTCGAGGCGGGCGGTGAGAATGGTGAGCCCCAGGCGGTCGAGCAGGGCGACGGTGTGAGCGAAGATGCCGTCCCGGTCACGCATGTAGATGAAGACGTCGGTGCTGCCGCGGTGGTCGTGGGGGCGGATCATCACCAGAGGCAGATCGTCATCCGCAGTGGCGGCGATGGCGACGGTGTGCCAGACGCACTCGTCCGGGTGGCAGCGGAGGAAATAGTCGTGGCTGAAGGTGTTCCAGACAGGCCGCACGGCTTCGGTATCCAATCCCAGCTGTCGCAGCTGCTCGATGGCGGCTTCCCGCCGTCCGTCGATGCGGGCCCGTGCGTCGATTGGCTGTTTTCCCTGGCGCAGGACTCGGCGGGTGGCTAGGTAAAGCTCCTGCAACAGACTGTCGCGCCACGAGTTCCACAGGGTGGGATTGGTGGCACGGATGTCGGCCACGGTCAGCAGGTACAGGTGGTCGAGACGTTCCTCGTTGCCCACCTGGCAGGCGAATTCCGCCACCACGTCCGGATCCTGGATGTCCTTGCGCTGGGCGGTGACCGACATCAGCAGATGATGGCGCACCAGCCAGCAGATCAGCTCGGTGTCGTGTTCATCCAACCCGTGGCGGCGGCAGAAGGCGCGCGCCAGCCGCTCGCCGATCACGGAATGATCGCCTCCCCAGCCCTTGCCCATATCGTGGTACAGTCCGGCCAGATAGAGGATCTCCGGCCTGGAAAGCTGGGGAAACACGGCGGCGGCGAAGGGCACCTCGTCGCGGTGCCGGGGCAGCCCCAGGCGGCGCAGATTGCGGACGGTGAAGAGGATGTGCGCATCCACGGTATAACTGTGGAACAGATCGTACTGCATCCTGCCGACGATGCGAGCGAATTCCGGCAGATAGGCCGCCAGCACGCCGTAGCGGTTCATGCGCCGCAGTTGGTGGGTGACCCCGGCGGGCTGGCGGAAGATTTCCAGAAACAAACGGCAGGCTTTGGGATCGGCGCGGAAACGGTCGTCGATCAGATGCAGGTGGCGGCGGATGGCGCGGACGGTATCGGCACGGATGCCCTTGAGCTCGGGGTGGCGCTGCAGCTGCAGGAAGACTTCCAGCAGTGTCAGGGGGTCTTGCCGGAAAAGCTCGGGACGGCGGATCTCCAGATAGCCGTTGACGATCTGGAAACGGTCGTCGAGGATTTGCGCTTCGGCCCGGAAACCGGGGTTCAGCGCCTCGCCCAGCCGCTGCAGCAGGATCTCGTTGAGACACTGGACGCTGCGGGCGGTGCGGAAGTAATCCTGCATGAACGCTTCTACCGGCGCGTTGCCGTCGCCCCGGTGGCCGAACTGACGGGCCAGATCACGCTGGTAGTCGAACAGCAGCCGGTCCTCGCAGCGGCCGGCGAGCAGATGGAGGGCGAAGCGGACCCGCCAAAGATGATGCAGGGCGCGTCGCAGTTCGGCGTATTCGGCCTCGTCGAGGAAACCGCGCGCCACCAGCTCCCGCAGGGTGGCGGTGTCGAAATGGCGCTTGATGACCCAGGCGACGGTCTGGATGTCGCGCAGGCCGCCGGGGCCTTCCTTGAGGTTGGGTTCGAGGTTGTAGGCGGTGTCGTGGTACTTGGCGTAGCGGGCTTCCTGTTCGGCGAGCTTGGCACGGAAGAAAGCGTCAGAAGGCCACAGACGTTGCGGGGCGATGCCTGCTTTCATGGCGGCGAACAAGTCGGGGTCGCCGTCGAGACGGCGGGCGTCCATCAGATTGGTGACCACGGTCTGGTCGGTGGCGGCCGCTTCCAGGCACTGGGGCACGGTGCGCACGCTGTGGCCTGGTTTGAGGCCGATGTCCCACAGCAGGGTGAACAGGCGGCCGAGCTTTTCCGTCAGCGCCGGCGGCGGCGCCTCCGGCACCAGCACCAGCAGGTCGATGTCCGAATGCGGATGGAGTTCCCGGCGCCCATAGCCGCCCACCGCCACCAGGGCGGCGGTGGCAGCATGATCGCCCAGACGCCGCCAGCAGCCGCGCAGCAGGGCATCGACGAAATCGGCGCGGGCGTGGATCAGGGATTCGATGGGGGCGCCGGCCCGGAAGCGCTGGGCCAGCTCGTCGTGAAAGGCCTGCAGGGCATGTTTCAGCGCGGCCAGATCGGTCATTCGCCGCGTAGGGTGCGGGGGAAGTCCTCCTCGTCGCGCAGGGTCAGGACCTCGACCCCGTCTTCGGTCACCGCCAGAGTGTGCTCCCACTGGGCCGAGAGGCTGCGGTCCTTGGTCACCACGGTCCAGCCGTCGGGCAGCACCTTCACCTGGCGCTTGCCGGCGTTGACCATCGGTTCGATGGTGAAGGTCATGCCCGGCTCCAGGATGATGCCGGTATCCGGCTTGCCGTAGTGGAGCACCTGGGGCTCCTCGTGGAACTCGCGGCCGATGCCGTGGCCGCAGAACTCCCGCACCACCGAATAGCCCTGGGACTCGACGTATTTCTGGATCACGTGGCCGATCTGGCCCAGGTCCACGCCGGGACGGACCTCGCGGATGCCGCGGTACAGCGCCTCCTGGGCCACGTTCACCAGTCTTCTGGCCTTCAGCGAGGGCTCGCCGACGAAGAACATCTTGCTGGTGTCCCCGTGCCAGCCGTCCTTGATGACGGTGATGTCGATATTGACGATGTCGCCGTTCTTGAGCCGTTTGTTGCCGGGGATGCCGTGGCACACCTGGTGGTTCACCGAGGTGCAGATGGACTTGGGAAAGCCGCGGTAGTTGAGCGGCGCCGGGATCGCTTTCTGCGCTTCGACGATGTATTCGTGGCACAGCCGGTCCAGTTTCTCCGTGGTCACCCCGGGTTTGACGTAGGGGGCGATGAAATCGAGCACCTCGGCGGCGAGTCGGCCCGCGACGCGCATCTTTTCCAGCTCTTCCGGGGTCTTGAGGTGAAAGTCGCGGCGCCGGCGGCGCAGGGGTCCGTGTTGCATAAGGCGTTGTCGTGAGATCGGGTTTCGTGATATAAACTTCGGCTATTTTAACAGCAATCCACACACCTATCGACACGGCCGGCGGGGTGCTCGTTCCGACAGACGGGACGGGTCGCCGGGCGGGATGGGTGGAGGCTTAACCCCAACCGACAATCAGGAGTGAATCCATGGTAGACGTCACCATGCGCGAGCTGCTCGAGGCAGGCGTGCATTTCGGCCATCAAAAGCGCTATTGGAACCCCAAAATGGCCCCCTACATCTATGGGGTCCGCGCCGGCATCCACATCATCAACCTGGAAAAGACCCTGCCGCTGCTCAGGCAGGCGATGAACTTCCTCGAGGACACCGCCGCCAACAAGGGCGTGGTGCTGTTCGTGGGCACCAAGAAGACCGCCCAGAAGGCGGTGCAGGAAGAGGCGACGCGCTGCGGCATGCCCTACGTGAACCACCGCTGGCTCGGCGGCACCCTGACCAATTTCAAGACCATTCGCCAGTCGGTCAAGCGCCTGAAAGAGCTGGAGGCCATGCGTGACGACGGCAGTCTGCAGCGCTTCAGCAAACGTGAGGCCCTGGAGCTGATGCGGGAGCTGGAGAAGCTCGAGCGCAGCCTCGGCGGCATCAAGGACATGAACGACCTGCCCGACGTGCTGTTCGTCCTCGACGTCGGCCAGGAGTACATCGCCGTCAAGGAGGCGAAGAAGCTGGGCATTCCGGTGGTCGGCGTGGTGGACACCAACAACGATCCCACCGGCATCGATTACATCATTCCCGGCAACGACGACTCCATCCGCGCCCTTCAGCTGTACTGCCGTCTGGCGGCGACGGCGATCCTGGAAGGCAAGGCCAGTCAGGTGGAGATGGTCGCAGCCGCCGACGAGTTCGTCGAGGCGCCGGAAGAAAACGCGGCGGAAACCGCCGCTCAGGACTGAAATCCAAGCAAGAGGTAGAAGCGAGAGATGAGCAATATTACCGCTGCCATGGTCAAGGCGCTGCGTGAGCGTACCGGCGCCGGCATGATGGAATGCAAGAAGGCCCTGGTGGAAACCGGCGGCGACATCGAGGCCGCCATCGAACACATGCGCAAGGCCGGGTTGGCCAAGGCCGACAAGAAGGCCGGCCGCACCGCCGCCGAAGGCAAGATCGCCATCAAGGTGTCCGACGACGGCAAGCGCGCCGTGATCCTGGAGGTCAACAGCGAAACCGATTTCGTCGCCAAGAACGAGGATTTCCTCAAGTTCGTCGACAAGGTTGCCCAGCGCGCCCTGGAAACCGGCGTCGAAACCGTCGAGCAACTGCTCGAAACCCCGATCGAGGAAGGCGGTCCCACCATCGAGGAGTCCCGTCGCGAGCTAGTGGCCAAGCTGGGCGAGAACATCGCCATCCGCCGCCTGATGAAGTTCGAGACCGAGGCCGGCAAGCTGGCCTGCTATCTCCACGGCAACCGCATCGGCGTAGTAGTGGAGATGGAAGGCGGCGACGACGAATTGGCCAAGGACATCGCCATGCACATCGCCGCCAGCAAGCCGGTGTGCGTGGAAGAGCAGGACGTGCCGGCCGAAACCCTGGAGAAGGAAAAGGAAATCTTCACCGCCCAAGCCGAGGCCAGTGGCAAGCCGGCCAACATCGTCGAGAAGATGGTGGAAGGCCGCCTGCGCAAGTTCCTCAAGGAAATCACCCTGTTGGGCCAGCCTTTCGTCAAGGACACGGATCTGAGCGTCGCCCAGCTTCTGAAGCAGAAGGGTGCCAGGGTGGTCCGTTTCGTCCGCTTCGAGGTCGGCGAAGGCATCGAGAAGCAGCAGGCCGACTTCGCCGAGGAAGTGATGGCCCAGGTTCGCGGCGACTGACATGGAACCGCGCTACCGCCGGATCTTACTGAAGCTCAGCGGTGAAGCGCTGATGGGGGAACGGGAGTCCGGCCTCGATGCCGGCCCCGTCCACCGTCTGGCCAGGGAAATCGTGCAGCTGCGCGGCATCGGCGTCGAAATCGGCCTGGTGATCGGCGGCGGCAACATCATCCGCGGCGCCCAGCTGGCCTCCGAGGGGCTCGATCGGGTCACCGGCGACCACATGGGCATGCTGGCTACGGTCATCAACGCCCTGGCGATGCAGGACGCCATCGAGCATCTGGGGCAGCCGGTGCGGGTGATGTCGGCCCTGAAGATCAACCAGGTGTGCGAGGACTACATCCGCCGCCGCGCCGTGCGCCATCTGGAAAAAGGGCGGGTGGTGATCTTCGCCGCCGGACTCGGCAATCCCTTCTTCACCACCGATTCTGCCGCCAGCCTGCGGGCCATCGAGATCGACGCCGATCTGCTGATCAAGGCCACCAAGGTGGACGGCGTCTATAGCGCCGATCCTTTCAAGGATCCGGCCGCGGAGAAGATTCCCTATCTGACCTACGACGAGGCTCTCCAGCGCCGGCTGGCGGTGATGGACACCACCGCGCTGGTGCTGTGCCGCGATCACGACCTGCCCCTGCGGGTGATGAACGTGTTCGAACCGGGGGCGATCCTGCGGCTGGTCCAAGGCGAGGACATCGGTTCACTCATCGATACGGGGAGGCATTGATGATTGAGGACATACGCAAAGAAGCCAAGGCCAAGATGGAGAAGACCGTCGCGGCCATCAAGCAGGAGCTGGCCAAGATCCGCACCGGCCGCGCCCATCCCAGCCTGCTCGATCACATCAAGGTGAGCTACTACGGCAGCGAGGTGCCCATCAGCCAGGTGGCCAACGTCGCCGTGGAGGATGCCCGCACCCTGACCATCACGCCATGGGAGCGCAACATGGTGGCGGTGATCGAGAAGGCGATCATGGAATCGGATCTGGGTATCAACCCCATGACCGCCGGAACCGTCATCCGGGTGCCGCTGCCGGCGCTGACCGAGGAGCGCCGCAAGGAGCTGGTCAAGGTCGCCCGACACGAGGCCGAACAGGGCCGCATCGCCATCCGCAACATCCGCCGCGAGGCCAATCAGGAACTGAAAGAAGCGCTCAAGGAAAAGCTCGTCACCGAGGACGAGGCGCGCCGCGCCGAAGAGCAGATCCAGAAGCTGACCGACGACTACATCAAGAAGATCGACGCCATCCTGGCGGAGAAGGAAAAAGACCTGCTGTCGCTGTAGCCATTCTGCATGACCCAACCCCTGCCAGAGGAATCCACGCTGCCCCGCCATGTCGCCATCATCATGGATGGCAACGGCCGCTGGGCGCGCCGCCGCCATCTGCCCCGGACCGCCGGCCACCAAGCAGGGGTGACTGCGGTCCGCAAGACGGTGGAGTATTGCGCCAGGCGCGGCATCCAAGCCCTGACCCTGTTCGCCTTCAGCAGCGAGAACTGGCGCCGGCCTGCGGAGGAGGTCAGCGTCCTGATGCGGCTGTTCGAAATGACCCTGGCCCGCGAGGCCCGCAAGCTCGACGAGAACGGCATCCGCCTGCGCATCATCGGTGACCGTAGCGCCTTTTCCCCCGCGCTGCAGGCGAAGATCGCCGAGGCCGAGGCGCTGACTGCAGGCAACGACCGCATGACCCTGCTCATCGCCGCTAACTACGGCGGCCGCTGGGACATCGCCCAGGCGGCCCGGAAGCTGGCCCGCGAGGTGGCGGCAGGTCGGCTCGCGCCCGACGAGATCGACGAGGAGAAGCTGGCCGCCCATCTGTCCTTCGCCGGTCTGCCGGAGCCGGACCTGTTCATCCGCACCGGGGGCGAGCTGCGGATCAGCAATTTCCTGCTGTGGCAGCTGGCCTACACCGAACTGTACTTCACCAAGGTGCTGTGGCCGGACTTCGACGAGGCCGAACTGGACAAGGCCCTGGCCGAATACGCCCGCCGCGAGCGCCGTTTCGGTCACACCAGCGAACAACTGGCGCGCAGGCTGTCGGCATCGAGCGCCTGAACCACAACGATAACGAAAACCAAGATACGAGCCCATGGCTGAAACCACCACCTCCCCATCCCCCCTCTGGAACCGCAATCTGACGTTGCGGCTCGCCACCGCCGCGGTGCTGATTCCCCTAGTGCTGGGGGCGGTCTACTATCTGCCGGTCAAAGGCTTTCTCATCGCCTGGGGCGTGGTCATCCTCGCCGCCGCTTGGGAATGGAGCGCCCTGGCGGGAATCCGCAAAGTTCCGGGAAGGATCGTTTTCGTCGCCTTGGTGCTGGCGTTCCAGATATTGGCCTGGTACTGGCCCAGACTGGTCGGCTGGCTGGCGGCGACCACGGGGCAGCCGTGGCTGATGAAGGCGGTGCTGGCCCTCGATCACATCGTCTGGCCGACGCTGCTGTTCTGGCTCGGGTTCGGTTTCTATCTGCGCACCTGGCCGGAGCGGCTGGTGAAACAGGTCTGGTCCCGTGGGCTGCGGGTCTTCGTCGCCTGGTTCGTCCTCTGTACCGCCTGGCTGATCATGGCGCGCCTGCGGGCCAATTTCGGCAACGCGTCCATCCTCTATCTGCTGCTGCTGGTGTGGATCGCCGACAGCGCCGCCTATTTCGCCGGCCGCAAGTGGGGGCGGACGGCGCTGGCCCCGGCCATCAGCCCGGGCAAGACCCTGGAAGGCGTCTATGGCGCCCTGTTGGCCTGCGCCCTGTTCGCCGCCGGGATCGGCTATTTCTTCCTAGAGTTTTCCATCAAGGATGTGCTCGACTTCACCCTGCTGGCGCTGATCGTGGTGCTGGTTTCCATCTGCGGTGACCTGCTGGTGAGCCTGTACAAGCGCTGGGCCGGGGTCAAGGATTCCGGCCGGTTGCTGCCGGGACACGGTGGGTTGCTCGACCGCATCGACAGCCTGCTGGCGGCCGGCTGTGTACTCTATGCCGGTTTCTACGGACGGGAGATGTTCTGGTGAAAGGGTTGTGCATCCTTGGCGCCACCGGCTCGATCGGGGTCAGCACCCTCGACGTGGTGGCACGCCATCCGGAGCGTTACCGGGTGGTGGCGTTGACCGGCCACCGCCGTGTCGAAGACCTTTACCACCAGTGCCTGCAGCACCGCCCCGCCTATGCCGTGGTAGGCGAGGAAGACGATGCCGCCGCGCTGCGGCAGCGTTTAGGTGAGGCCGGGCTGGACACCCAAGTGTTGCACGGTCAGGTGGGGCTGACCGCCGTGGCCACCCTGCCCGAGGTCGATTACGTCATGGCCGCCATCGTCGGCGCCGCTGGCTTGCTGCCGACGCTGGCGGCGGCCCGGGCCGGCAAGCGCGTTCTGCTGGCCAACAAGGAGGCGCTGGTGGTTTCCGGGCCGGTGTTCATGGAGGCGGTGCGGGAGGCGGACGCGGAGCTGCTGCCCATCGACAGCGAGCACAACGCCATCTTCCAGTGCATGCCCGCTGGCTACCGCGCCGGACATCCCCCGGCGGCGGTGCGCCGGATCCTGCTGACCGCTTCGGGCGGGCCGTTCCTCGACACCCCGCTGGAGCGCCTGGCCCACGTCACCCCGGAACAGGCGGTGGCCCATCCCAAGTGGGACATGGGCAGGAAAATCTCGGTGGATTCGGCCACCATGATGAACAAGGGCCTGGAGGTCATCGAGGCCTGTCTGCTTTTCGACCTGCCCCCGGAGCGCATCCAGGTGGTGATCCACCCCCAGAGCGTGATCCACTCCCTGGTGGATTACGACGACGGCTCGGTGCTGGCCGAGCTGGGCAACCCCGACATGCGCATCCCCATCGCCTACGGTTTGGCCTGGCCGGAGCGGATCGATTCCGGGGTCGAGCCGCTGGATCTGTTCGAGGTGGCGCGGCTGGACTTCCGCGAGCCGGATTTCGGCCGTTTCCCCTGTCTCAGACTGGCCTTCGAGGCCGCCCGCGCCGGCGGCACCGCCCCGGCCCTGCTCAACGCCGCCAACGAGGTGGCGGTGGCCGCCTTCCTGGAGCGCCGCATCCCTTTCACCGCCATCGCCGAGGTCATCGCCGACACCCTGGACGCCATCCCCGCCAGCACCGCCACCGATCTCGACAGCGTCCTGGCGGCCGACGCCGAGGCGCGCCGTCATGCGGAAAGCCTGATCGCCCGCTAACCCAATCCGCCGAGGTGGATCATGGACATCGCCCATAACATTTTCTTCTTCATCGTCGCCATCGGGGTCCTGATCACCTTCCACGAATTCGGCCACTTCTGGGTCGCCCGCCGCGTGGGGGTCAAGGTGATCCGCTTCGCCGTGGGCTTCGGCCCCCCGCTGTGGCGCTGGCGACGTTCCCCGGAGGACACCGAGTTCGTCATCTGCGCCCTGCCCCTGGGGGGGTACGTCAAGATGGTGGACGAGCGCGAGGGTGAGGTGAAACCGGAAGATCTGCCCCGCGCCTTCAACCGGCAGCCGCTCGCCAAGCGGATCGCCATCGTCGCCGCCGGGCCGCTGTTCAATCTGCTGCTGGCGGTGCTTCTCTACTGGGTGGTGCTGGTGACCGGGGAGACCGGCCTCAAACCCGTCGTGGGCGAGGTGCCCCCCGACACCCTGGCGGCTGCCGCCGGCTTCGAGCCCGGGGACGAGATCATCGCCGTGGAGGGCGAACGCACGCCCACCTGGAGCCTGGTCATCAGCAAGCTGACGGCGGAGATGCTGGAAAAGCGCAAGCTGCGCATCGAGGTGCGCCGTCCCGGCGGCGACCGCGAGATCCGCATTCTGGAGATTCCCGAGGAACTGGCGCAGAATCCCAATCAACTCGGCGGAAAGCTCGGCCTGGTTCCCTGGCAGCCGCCGATTCCGCCGGTCATCGCCACCGTCCAGCCGGGCAGCCCGGCGGACCAGGCCGGCCTCCAGCCGGGGGACCGGATCGTGGCCGTCAACGGCCGGCCCATCGACGACTGGCGCGAGCTGGTCGAGCTCGTGCGCGACAGCCCCGGAAAACCCTTGACCCTGACGCTCGAGCGCGCCGGTCTGGAGGTCGAGGTCACGGTCATTCCCGAATCGACGCCGGGAGCGGATGGCAAGCAGCTCGGCAGGATCGGCGCCGGGGTCAAAATCCCCGCCGAAGCCTTCGAGCGCCTCAAGGTCACCTATCGCCTCGGGCCGCTGGCGGCGATTCCGGCCGCCGTCGGCAAGACCTTCGAATACGCCTGGCTGACCCTGAAGATGATCGGCAAGATGCTGGTGGGCCAGGCTTCGGTCAAGAATCTGTCCGGCCCCATCAGCATCGCTCAGTATGCGGGCCAGTCGGCGGCGTTGGGGATGGACGCCTTCCTCAAGTTCATCGCCATCGTCAGCATCAGCCTGGGGGTGTTGAACCTGCTGCCGATCCCGGTGCTCGACGGTGGCCACCTGCTGTTCTACCTGATCGAAGCGGTGCGCGGCCGGCCCCTGTCCGACGAGGCCATGGCGATGGCTCAGCAGATCGGTATAGCCATTCTGCTGGCGCTGATGACCCTGGCGATCTTCCTCGACATCCAACGCCTGTTCCACTGAGGTTCCCATGAAGAAAATCCTCCTGCCCCTGCTGTTGTTGGCCGTCACCGCCGGCGCCGAGACCCCGCCGGACACCCTGCGCCAGGCCCTGGGCCGGCAACTGCCGGGAGCGACCATCGACGCCATCCGGGAAACCCCGGTGCCCGGCCTTTACGAGGTGGTCATCGGCCCGCACATTTATTACGTTTCCAAAGACGGCCGCTATCTCCTGCGCGGCCATCTGATCGACCTCGAAACCCGCACCGACCTGACCGAGGCCAAGCAGGCCAAGGCCCGCCTGAAAGCGCTGGAAGCGTTGGGTGAGGACAGGATGATCATCTTCGCTCCCGAGCACCCGAAGCACACCATCACCGTGTTCACCGATGTTGACTGCGGCTACTGCCGCCGCCTCCATTCCCAGATCGACCAGTATCTGGCCAGGGGCATCCGGGTGCGCTACCTGTTCTTCCCCCGCGCCGGCAAGGGATCCCATTCCTACGACAAGGCCATCGCGGTCTGGTGCGCCAAGGACCGCCGCAAGGCACTGACGGAGGCCAAGCAGGGCAGGGAAATCGAACTCAAAACCTGTGACCATCCGGTGGATCAGCATATGGCCCTGGCCCAGCAGTTCGGGATCACCGGCACGCCCATGATCGTCACCGAAACCGGCGAGATCCTGCCGGGCTACGTGCCACCGAACACCTTGGCGCGGCATCTGGAGGAAGCCGGGGGGCAATGAAACCCCGCTACCGTCGTCACGGCCGGGTGCTGGTACACACCGGCGAGGGTAAGGGCAAGTCTTCCGGCGCCTTCGGGGTGGCGTTCCGCGCCGCTGGCTGGGGGATGCAGGTCTGCGTGATCCAGTTCATCAAAGGCCGCTGGCAGACCGGCGAACAGCGCGCCGCGGCCCGCTTCGACAACATCGAATGGCACGTCAGGGGCGAGGGCTTCACCTGGGACACCAAGAACCCGCAACGCGACCGGGACGTCGCCCGGGCGGCCTGGGACTTCGCCCAAGAAAAGATCCTCAGCGAAAAATACGATCTCGTCGTCCTCGACGAGATCAACTACTGCTGCGGTTACGGCTGGATTTCCGGTCAGGAGATCGCCGCCTTCATCCACGAGCGCAAGCCCGCCTGGCTGCATCTGATCCTCACCGGCCGCAACGCCCCTCCCGAGGTGATTGAGGTGGCCGATACCGTCACCGAGATGCGGCTGGTCAAGCATGCCTACCGTCAGGGAATCGAGGCCGAGCAGGGGATCGAATTTTGAGGTCCCATTCGCGTCAGCCTGCCCGGCCTGAGCTTCAGGCTGCCTCCTGTTGCAGGCGTTGTTCCTGCTGTTCGCGGCGGGCGATGGATTCGGCGTTCATCTGATTGAGCACTTCCACCACGCCCAGACTGCTCTTTTCCATCTTCTCCATCATGGCAGTGATCTCGTCGATGAGGTGAGGATTGGCCTTCCAGTCCTGGCGGGCCAGCGCCAGCGCCCGGTGGGCGGAGGTATGCACGCCTTCGTGGGGCGCTTCCAACTTCTTGTAGCTCGGCAGGCTGCTGAAACGCTCCTTGCCGACTCCCTCGTAGTACCATTTGCCGAGGCGGCAGGAGTGATTGTCCACGGCGATGGCCTTGCACTCGTTGACGTTGGTTTCCGGATCGGAGACGGCAAGGTAGGCGTTCTGCTTGTAGATGATGTGGTCCACCTTCACCAGAGTGCTGAAAGCGGTTTCCTGGGCGTTGGTGGCCTGGATGATGGTGCGGTGCGAGGCTTGTTCGAACTCGCCGAAGCGGGTGCTGAAAGCCTCCACCAAGGGCTGCATTCGTTCGGCCAGGGAGACCGACTCGCTCGCTTCCCTAGAAATCGCCTCCACGCTGGTGCCGAAGCTCTGCAGGATCTTGGAAATCTCCACTGCCGCTTCTTTGGTGCGGTTGGACAGCGCCTTGACCTCGTCGGCGACGACGGCGAAACCGCGGCCGTATTCGCCGGCGCGGGCGGCTTCGATGGAGGCGTTGAGGGCCAGCAGGCTGGTCTGGTCGGCGATTTCGGTGATGATCGACAGGGAGTTGATCACCTGTTTGCTGTTCTCGCTCAGGTCGTTGATGATGCGGGCGGCGGAGGCCACCTTGCCGGCAATGTTGCCCACCGCTTCGCGCACCTCGTCCACCCCCGCCTTGCTCTCGGAAGCGGCGGTGGCGTTCTCGTCGGCGATCTTCACCACGTCTTCGAGGATCTGGGTGACCTGGACCATGTCGTTCTGACACAGTTTGAGGTTGCTGACCAGATTGCCGGTGTTGAGGTCGTGGAGATTATGGGACAGGCGGGTGGCCAGCTGGTGCTCGTGGTTCTTCTGCATCGTCTCCAGCGCCAGGTTGGCGTACTTCAGGCTCCGGCGCATCTGTCCCGGCAGCCCGTGGCCGAAGGCGCGGCGGTGGAAATCGCCGTTGCCGGCACGGGTGAACACGGTGGTCATCTCGCGGAAATAGGCCTCGCACAGGTCGAGGAACTCGTTCAGTTCCCAGGCCATCTGCCCCACCTCTCCCAGGGCATGGACGTGAGTGACGCGGTGATGAAATTCACCCCGACGGCAGCGCTTCAATATCTGATGAACTTGAATGATGGCATCTAGATAACGTTTGATGGTGCGATGGCAGAACCAGGCGACGGCCGCCATGGCGAGCGGCAGCAGCGCCAGTGTCCAGTCCCAGCCCCGGCTGAATCCCTGCCAGATCGCAAAGACGAGCGGCAGCAGCACGACGGCCGCACTCAGCAAGGCGATCTGGGTCCGCAGAAACGGTTGGTATTGGTAACGTTGGCTTTTGTCGGTCATGGCTTTTCCTTCAACCGTAGAGTTCCAGAGCGAATTTTTCATAATCGGTGTCCTTGGCGGCAAGCAGGTCTTGCAGATAGGCCTGGGCCTTGACGATACCCTGCTTGATGCCGCCGGCGCTTTTCTCGATCCGCAGCATTTCCTGATAGATGGGCTCGACGGTGCGGATGGCGGAAATCGGCGGCTGACGCCGCACCGAGTAGTAACCCACCACTTGGCCGTTGTTATCGATGTCGGGGGTGACGTTGGCGAACACCCAGTAGTAGGAACCGTCTTTGCACAGATTCTTGACGAAGCCGAAGAACTCCTTCTTTTCCTTGAGGGTGTCCCACAGCAGCCGGAACACCGCCCGCGGCATGTCGGGGTGGCGGATGATGTTGTGCTGCACCCCCAAAAGCTCCCGCTCGCTATAGCCGCAGATCTCCATGAACACCCGGTTGGCGTAGGTGATCTTGCCGCTGGTATCGGTCTTGCTGACGATGAATTCCTCTTCCCCGAGTTTGATCTCGTGGTTTTTGGGGGTCGGTCGTTCGCGCATCGTGATTGCTCTCCCTTGAAAAGGCGTTTACTGGCAAGTGTAGTCCAAAATCCGCCGCCTGCCGGCGTTGCGTCCGGGCGTTGGGGAGCTTATCCTTGGGATGTCGATAACGATAAAGACCAAGACACAAGGAGAACGAATTCATGCGTCACGAGATCCTGTGTTTGGCGGCCCTGCTCGTCGCAGGTTCGCCGTCGATGGCGGCCGAAGGGGAATACCCAGCGGCCCATTTCGAACCCGAAGTGATCTACCAGGCGGAAACGGCCGCGGCCGGGCCCGTTGCCCCCGCCACCGAAGCCGATCCCGACTATCCGGCGGCCACGTTCACGCCGCAAGTGATCTATCAGGACCCGGAGTTGATCGAAAAGGTCGGACCTCAGATGGTGCAGGAAACCCCGGCGGCGCCGGTGACACCCGCAGCACCTAAAGCCTCCGGGGAACGGGTAGCGCAGCGCACGCCCCGTCCCCAGGGCACGCCGGGCGACGTTTCCCCGCCTTACACCGCCCTGTTGATCGCCCTGGGGGCCATCGCCCTGGCTTTCTGGTGGTCGCGGCGCGAGGAAGCGCAGGCTGGCGAAGCGCCGGTCGAGGCGGAAGAAGCCCTTGAAGAAGGCGAGACGGAGGCGGCTGCCGATCCGGAGGCCGAAGCCGCTGCAGCCGAGGCGGAAGAAGAAGTGATCGAGGAGCTGGCCGAGGAGGCCGAAGCGCAATTGAGCCATCTGAACCGCCAGCGCGCCAACAAGACCAAACGCACCCGGCGGCGCTGATTCTCCAGATCCCGGCGCTCGTCAGGAACGGGCGCCGGCGGTTTTCTCCAGCCTTTCTTTCCATTCGTACAACAGCTGCAGAGCCTGACGCGGGGTCAGGTCGTCCGGGTCGAGCCGTCGCAGCTGCTCGCTGAGCCAGGCGTCCACCGGCTGGGTGAAAAGATCCAGCTGCGGCGGTGGGGTTGCCGTATCGCCACGTCGGTTTTCCAGCGCTGCCAGTTTGCGCCGCGCCCGCTCGATCACATCCTGCGGCACTCCGGCCAGGGCCGCCACCTGCAGGCCGTAGCTCTGGCTCGCCGGGCCCTCGCGCACGCTGTGGAGAAACACGATGTGGCCGTCGTATTCGGCCGCCTCCAGGTGGACGTTGACGGCGCCTTCCAGCTGCCCGGCCAGGGCGGTGAGTTCGAAATAGTGGGTGGCGAACAGGGTCAAGGCCCGGTTTTTTCCCAAGAGCCTTTCGGCCACCGCCCACGCCAGCGACAGGCCGTCGAAGGTGCTGGTGCCACGGCCGATCTCGTCCAGCAGCACCAGGCTGTGCTCGGTGGCGTTGTGAAGGATGTTGGCGGTTTCGGTCATCTCCACCATGAAGGTGGAACGTCCCGAGGCCAGATCGTCGGAAGCGCCGATGCGGGTGAAGATGCGGTCCACCGGGCCGATGAGCGCCCGCCCGGCGGGGACGAAGCTGCCCAGGTGCGCCATCAGCACGATGAGGGCGTTCTGGCGCATATATGTGGACTTCCCGCCCATGTTCGGGCCGGTAACGATGTGCAGGCGGCGCTGGGGATTCAGTTCCAGGTCGTTGGGCACGAAATTCTCTACCTGGCGTTCCACTACCGGATGGCGGCCGGCTTCGATGTGGATGCCCGGTGTCTCCGTCAGCTGGGGCCGGTGCCAGTCGCAGGCGACGGCCCGTTCGGCCAGGTTGGCGAGCACGTCCAGCTCCGCCAGGGCACGGGCGCGGGCCTGGATGGCCGGCACCTGGGGCGCCAGGGTCTGCAGCAGCCGTTCGTACAGGGCCTTTTCCAGCGCCAACGCTTTCTCCCGGGCGCTCAGGACCTTGTCCTCGAAGGCTTTCAGCTCCGGGGTGATGAAGCGTTCGACGTTCTTGAGGGTCTGGCGGCGGACGTAGTCGGCCGGCACCCGCTCGCTCTGGGTACGGGGAATTTCCAGATAATAGCCGTGGACCTTGTTGTAGCGCAGCTTGAGACTGGCGATGCCGGAACGTTCGCGTTCGCGCCGCTCCAGTTCCAGCAACCAGTCGTCGCCGTGTTGGCTCAGGCGCCGCAGCTCGTCGAGCTCGGCGTCGTAGCCGGGGGCGATGACGCCGCCGTCGCGGATCAGGGCCGGCGGTTCGGCGACGAGGGCCCGTTCCAGCAGCGTTTGCACTTCCGGAAGATCTACCAACTCAGCCCGCAGCTGGTGCAGGCGGGTGGGGTCGGAGTCGGCCAGCAGGCTGCGCAGGTCCGGCAGGGTCTCCAGGGTCTGGCGGATCAGCACCAGATCCCGGGGGCGGGCGGTTCCCAGGGCGATCCGGGCCGCCGCCCGTTCGATGTCGCCGGTCCGGCGCAGCGCTTCGCGTAGGGTCTCGTAGCGCTCGGTTTCGATCAGGATTTCGACCGCGTCCAGACGGGCCTCGATGGCGGCGCGGTCGCGCAGGGGGCGGTGGAGCCAGCGCTTCAGCAGACGGCCGCCGGCGGCGGTGACGGTGGCGTCGAGCACTCCCAGCAGGGTGAATTCCCGTTTGCCCGAGGGATGCCGGTCCAGTTCCAGGTTGCGGCGGCTGGCTGCGTCCAGGCCGATGGTGTCGGCGGCGCTTTCCACCTGCAGTCCGGTGAGATGCGGCAGAGCGCTGCGCTGGGTTTCCTGCACGTACTGCAGCAGGGCGCCGGCGGCGGCCACCGCCAGATCCAGCCCTTCGCAGCCGAAGCCGGCCAGATCGCGGGTTTTGAACTGCGCCAGCAGCAGGCGGCGGCTGCCTGCGGGGTCGAAGTGCCACGGCGGGCGGCGGGTGATGCCGCTGCGTTCGGCCAGACAGGCGGGCAGGTTCCAGTCCTCCGGCACCAGGATTTCCGCCGGATCCAGACGCTCCAGTTCCGCCGCCAGGGCCGCCTCGTTTTCCACCTGCTGCACGGCGAAGCGGCCGCAGCTCAGTTCCAGGTGGGCCAAGCCGATGCCGTTCCCGGCGGGGGCGACGGCCAGCAGCAGATTGTCGCGGCGCTCCTCCAGCAGGGCCTCGTCGGTGGCGGTGCCCGGCGTCACCACCCGCACCACCTTGCGTTCCACCGGCCCCTTCGATTTGGCCGGATCGCCGATCTGTTCGCAGATCGCCGCCGACTCGCCCAGTTTCAGCAGGCGGGCCAGGTAGTTCTCCAGAGCGTGATAGGGAATCCCGGCCATCGGTACCCGCTGGCCGGCGGATTCGCCCCGGGAGGTCAGGGTCAGATCCAACAGGCGGGCGGCCTTGACCGCATCGTCGAAAAACAGCTCGTAGAAGTCCCCCATACGGTACAACAGCAGCGTGTCGGGGTACGCCGCCTTGAGGCGGAGGTACTGCTGCATCATGGGGGTATGGCGTTCGAGGGGAAGGGTCGGGGTCATGCGCCCGGACGGCTAAGAATCGGAACTCACCGTGGCCATATCCGCCACAGCAGCAACACGATGGCGCCGAACTGGCTCAGCCAGAACAGGAAACTCCATTTCAACCAGGCCGTGTGACTGTTGGCGATGTCCACCTTCAGCTCCGCGCGCACCTGTTCGATTTCCTTGATCAGGCGCAGCTCGGTTTCCTTCAGTTCGGAGCGGACCGCCTCCGTTTCCGCACGCACCTGCTCGATTTCCTTGATCAGGCGCAGCTCGGTTTCCTTCAGTTCGGAGCGGACCGCCTCCGTTTCCGCACGCACCTGCTCGATTTCCTTGATCAGGCGCAGCTCGGTTTCTTTCAGTTCGGAACGGACCGTCTCCGTTTCCGTGCGCACCTGTTCGATTTCCTTGATCAGGCGCAGCTCGGTTTCCTTCAGTTCGGAACGGATCGTCTCCGTCTCCAGTCGCACCTGCTCGATCTCCTTGACCAGGCGCAGTTCCGTTTTGCCCAGATCGGTGCGGGTGGCCATGTCCCCAAGATGGGGATAACGCTCCTCCAGCGCCTCGAAGGCCTCGGCAATGATCCTGGCCCGCGCCTCATCGTTGGGGGCGGTGCGGAGTCTGTCATACAGGTCGAGAACGGAAGAGCTCATCGGTCACAGAACTTGTCTGGCCGGACACAAAACCATAAGTCTAGCGTTCCATTTGCCGGGAAGAGAGCTCAGGGATCACCGATAAAACGCACCGGTTTGCGCCCGGCCAGATGATCGGGGGTGATGACGTAGGTGCCGCCCATGGTGGTTTGCCAGATTTCCCGGGCGACCCGCTCATCCCCGCCGGTGAAGGCCCAGGCCAGTCCGCCGGTCAACGCCCCCAGCCCGGCGAAGGTAAGCTTGAACGCCCCATAGACCGGCGTGACCAGAAAGCTAGCAAAGCCGGCAAGGAGCTCGGTGGCGACGTTGGTGTCGTGGCGGTCCGTATGCTGCTGGGCAGCCGGGGGGGGTGCCAATGGATAAGTCCGCGCGGGATAAATGGATTCGTCCGCTTGTGTGAACAGGGGCATGAGCAGGCAGAAAGCAAGGAGGAGATGCTTCATAAGATCGGTTCAAGATTTGTTAACCTAGATGTACCATTCTACCTTGCTTTTCGTTTCATAGTGTTTGTGGGTAATGAACCTTTCCGAACTTTCCCGGCTGGTGGGGGAGCGGCTGCGCGGCCGAGGATTGCTGTTGGCCACGGCCGAGTCCTGCAGCGGCGGCTGGATCGCCAAGTGCATCACCGACGTGCCCGGCAGCTCCGGCTGGTTCGACCGCGGTTTCGTCACCTACAGCAACGCGGCCAAAATGGAGATGCTGGGCGTGAGGGCGGAGACGCTGGGACGTTTCGGGGCGGTGAGCGAGGAGACGGTGCGGGAGATGGCCGCCGGAGCGCTGGCCTACAGCTGCGCTGGAGTGGCGGTGGCGGTCAGCGGGATCGCGGGACCTTCGGGGGGGACGCCGGACAAGCCGGTGGGCACGGTATGGCTGGCCTGGCAGATGAAGGGACAGGCACCGGTAGCCCGTTGGTATCATTTCAACGGTGACCGTGAGGCGGTGCGCCGCCAGGCGGTAGCGACCGCCTTGCAGGGCATTCTGGATGTCTGCCGAAGCGAATAAACCCTCCAAAAACCGCCTGTTCTTCGCCCTCTGGCCCGACGAGGCGGTGATTGAGGCGGTCGAGCGGATGCGCGGGGAGCTGGGGTTGGATCAGGGGCGGCCGGTGCCGCAGGAGAACTTGCACATCACCCTGCTGTTTCTGGGAGACGTCCCCGACGAGACCCTCGATGACCTCAAGGCCCTGGCCGACCGCCTTGCCTTGGCGTCCTGCGAAATCGTCCTCGACCGCCTGGAACATTGGGTCCGCCCCGCCGTCCTATGTCTGACCGCCTCCGAGGTGCCGGAGCCGGTGGCCGAACTGGTGAACCAGCTCAAACGCGGCGTGCGCAAGCTGGGGTTCAAACCGGAGAAGCGTCCCTTCCGCCCCCATCTGACCCTGGCGCGCAAGGTGCGACGCCGGGTGGGGGAACGGCAGATCGAACCGGTCCGCTGGCCGGTGCGCGATTTCGTCCTGGTCAAATCGGACCGCGACGACCAGGGTTCCCGCTACACTATCCTCGGCCGCTGGCCCCGCAGCCGCGAGGCTGTGCCATAATTCCCCCATTTCCTGCTATGGAGACTGACATGCTGGACGAAAACAAACGCAAGGCCCTGAGCGCCGCCTTGCAGCAGATCGAGAAGCAATACGGCAAGGGGTCGGTGATGCGCATGGGCGATGCCGGGCTGGTGCGCGACATCGAGGCCATCCCCACCGGGTCCCTGGCCCTGGACATCGCCCTCGGCATCGGCGGCCTACCCAAGGGGCGGATCGTCGAGATCTACGGTCCTGAATCTTCAGGGAAAACCACCCTGGCCCTGTCCACCATCGCCGAGGCCCAGAAGCAGGGCGGGGTGGCGGCTTTCGTCGACGCCGAGCACGCCCTCGATCCGGCTTACGCTGAGCGCCTGGGCGTCAACCTGGACGATCTTTTGATCTCCCAGCCCGATACCGGCGAGCAGGCCCTGGAGATCGTCGACATGCTGGTGCGCTCCGGCGCGGTGGACGTGATCGTGGTGGATTCGGTGGCGGCGCTGACCCCCAAGGCCGAGATCGAGGGGGACATGGGCGACGCCCACGTGGGGCTGCAGGCGCGGCTGATGTCCCAGGCCCTCAGGAAGCTCACCGCCAACATCAAGCGCTCCAACGCCCTGGTGATCTTCATCAACCAGATCCGCATGAAGATCGGCGTGATGTTCGGCAACCCGGAAACCACCACCGGCGGCAACGCCCTCAAGTTCTATGCCTCGGTGCGCCTCGACATCCGCCGCACCGGCGCCGTCAAGAAGGGCGATGAGATTCTCGGCAACGAGACCAAGGTCAAGGTGGTCAAGAACAAGGTGGCGCCGCCTTTCCGCACCGCCCAGTTCGAGATCCTCTACAACGAAGGCATCTCCAAGCTGGGCGAGCTGATCGATCTGGGGGTCGAGCACGGCCTGGTGCAGAAGTCCGGCGCCTGGTACAGCATCGGCAAGGAACGCATCGGCCAGGGCAAGGACAATGCCCGTCAGTACCTGAAGGAGCATCCGGAACTGGCCGAGACCCTGGAGCGGCAGATCCGCGAGAAGGTGTTCGGGGTGCCTGCCGAAACCGGTGGAGCGGCCCGGGCCGAGGAGAAAGAAGGCTGAGTCGAAGCGAGGATCGCGCTAAAATAGTCGATCTTTGCCTGAGGCTGCTGGCACGCCGCGAGCACAGCGCTCAGGAGTTGTTGCAGAAGCTGACGGCGCGGGGCTTCGATGCCGGATTGACCCGGGAGGTCATCGACGCGCTCCAGGCCCGCGGCTGGCAGGACGATGCCCGTTTCGTGGAGAGCTTCGTGCGCAGCCGCCTCCAGCGTGGTCACGGGCCGCTCAAGGTGCGCTTCGAGCTGCGCGGCAAGGGGGTGGACGACGCCGTGATCGAGGCGGTGCTGGCCGAGCTGGCCCCCGACTGGTTCGAGGCCGCCGCGCGCGCCTGCCGGCACAAGTTCGGTGACGGGCCGGCTTCGGACCGCAACGAGTATGCCCGCCGCTGGCGTTTTCTGGCCCAGCGCGGCTTCGACAGCGAGCAGATTCGCAGCGTGTTGGACAAACCATGAAATTTCTGAAAACAGCCGAGATCCGAACCCAGTTCCTGGACTATTTCCGCCGCCAGGGCCACACCATCGTCCCCTCCAGCCCGCTGGTGCCGGAGCACGATCCCACCCTGCTGTTCACCAACGCCGGCATGGTCCAGTTCAAGGACGTCTTTCTCGGGCGCGAGACCCGGCCCTACACCCGTGCCGCCTCGTGCCAGAAGTGCCTGCGCGCCGGCGGCAAGCACAACGATCTGGAGAACGTCGGCTACACTGCCCGGCATCACACCTTCTTCGAGATGCTCGGCAACTTCAGCTTCGGCGACTACTTCAAGCGCGAGGCGATCGGTTATGCCTGGGAGTTCCTGACCAAAGAACTGGAGATCCCGCCGGAGAAGCTGTGGGTGACGGTCTACGAGGAGGACGACGAGGCGGCTTCGATCTGGCTCGACGAGATCCGGGTCGACCCCAGGCGCTTTTCGCGCATCGGCGTCCACGACAACTTCTGGTCCATGGGCGATGTCGGCCCCTGCGGCCCCTGCACCGAGATCTTCTATGACCACGGCCCGGAAGTCCCCGGCGGGCCGCCCGGAACGCCCGAGGCCGACGGTGACCGCTACGTGGAGATCTGGAACCTGGTGTTCATGCAGTACGACCGGGCCGCCGACGGCACCTTGCGACCTCTGCCCAAACCCTCGGTGGACACCGGCATGGGGCTGGAGCGCATCGCCGCGGTGCTGCAGGGTGTCCACAGCAACTACGACATCGACATTTTCCGCCACCTGATCGAGGCCGCCGCCGCCATCGTCGGCAGCAGCGACCTTGCCAGCAGTTCCCTGAAAGTCATCGCCGACCACATCCGCGCCAGCACCTTTTTGGTGGCCGAAGGCATCCTGCCCGCCAACGAAGGCCGCGGCTACGTGCTGCGCCGCATCATCCGCCGCGCGGTGCGCCACGGCTACCGCCTCGGCTGCCGTGACCTGTTCTTTTACAAACTGGTGGCGCCGCTGGGCGAGGTGATGGGAGACGCCTATCCCGAAATCGTGGAAAAACGCGACCCGATCGAACAGGTGCTGCGCCGCGAGGAGGCGCGTTTTGCCGAAACCCTGGAACAGGGCATGAAGATCCTCGAGGACAGCCTCAGGAAAATTCAGGGCAAACGCCTTCCCGGCGAGCTGATCTTCCGCCTCTACGACACCTACGGCTTCCCGGTGGATCTGACCCGTGATTTCGCCTTGGAGCACGGCCTCGAACTGGATCTGGAAGGCTTCGAGCGCGAAATGGAGAAACAGCGCCAGCGCGCCCGGGCCGCCAGCGGCTTCGACGCCGGTCACCACAAGGTCATCCCCATCCACGCCCAGACCCGCTTCGTCGGTTACGACACCCTGCGCTGCGAGGCCAAGGTGCTGGCGCTGCTGAAGGACGATGCCGAGGCCGAGCGGCTCGAGGCCGGCGACGAGGGGGTGGTCATCCTCGACCGCACCCCGTTCTACGCCGAGGGGGGCGGTCAGGTAGGCGACAAGGGCCTGATCCGCGCCGGGGACGGCACCCTGTTCCGGGTCGAGGACACCAAAAAGCAGGGCGACACCTGGCTCCACTTCGGCCACGTGGTCCAGGGGACGCTGAGCCGGGGCGCCGCCGTGGTGGCCGAGGTGGACGAGGAAGCGCGCAACGCCACCGCCCTCAACCACACCGCCACCCACCTGCTCCACGCCGCCCTGCGCCGGCTGCTGGGCGGGCACGTGCAGCAGAAGGGGTCGCTGGTGGAGCCGGAGCGGCTGCGCTTCGACTTCTCCCACTTCGAGCCTCTGACCCGGACGCAGCTCGAGGAAATCGAGCGCCTGGTCAACCAGCAGATCCGCCGCAACCTGGAGGTGAGCGCCGAGGTCATGGCCTACGATGCCGCGCTCGCCGCCGGCGCCATCGCCCTGTTCGGGGAGAAATACGGCGACCGGGTCCGGGTTCTCAAGGTCGGCGACTTCTCGGTGGAGCTGTGCGGCGGCACCCACGCGAAGTGCTCCGGCGACATCGGCTTCTTCAAGATCACCGGCGAGAGTGGGGTCGCCGCCGGGGTGCGCCGCATCGAGGCGGTGACCGGCGAATACGCCGTGCGTTGGGCCCAGCAGGCCGACCGTACCCTGCAGACCCTGGGCGAGCTGTTCCGCAGCCCGGCGGACAAGCTGGTGGACAAGGCGCGCCAGAGCCTGGAACACAGCCGCCGGCTGGAAAAGGAACTGGAGCGCCTGCAGGCCAAACTAGCGGCCCAGGCCGGCGGCGACCTGGCCTCCCGGGCGGTCGAGGTCGATGGCGTCAAGGTGCTGGCCGCCAAGGTGGAGGGCGGCGATCCCAAGGCGCTGCGCAACACCCTGGATCAGCTCAAGAACAAGCTCGGCAGGGCGGTCGTCGTCCTGGCGACGGAGAAGGACGGCAAGGTCACCCTGGTGGCCGGGGTCACCAAGGACCTGACCGGCCGTTTCAAGGCCGGGGAACTGGTCAACTTCGTCGCCCGCCAGGTGGGCGGCAAAGGGGGCGGCCGGCCGGACTTCGCCCAGGCCGGCGGCAGCGCGCCGGAAAAACTGGATCAGGCATTAGCGAGCGTGGTGGACTGGGTCAAGGAAAAGCTATGAAATTGAAAGTCGTGCTCGAACCAAGTGAGGAAGGTGGTTATACCGTCTATGTACCTGCCTTGCCCGGCTGTATCAGTGAAGGCGAGACCAAGGAAGAAGCCCTGAAAAACATTCGTGAAGCCATCGAGCTGTATCTAGAACCGCTGGAGGACGACCGGCTCGAGCATCCCTATGCGGAAGTGGCTGAGATTGCCTTATGACCAAGGTGCCCAGCCTGGGCTACCCGCAGGTGATCGCTGCGTTGCAGCGCGATGGTTGGATCGTGGTGCGTCAGCGTGGCAGCCATATCCGGTTGCAAAAACACATTCAAGGTGATGTGCTCAGATTGACCGTGCCGGCGCATAAACCGATCAAACGTTCCACCCTGGCTCATATTCTCAAGCAAGCACGCATCGACGTGGAGACATTCAAGACCTTGCTCTGAAGGATTCCTATGGCATTGTACGTACACAAATACGGCGGCACCTCCGTCGGTACCGTGGAGCGGATTCAGCACGTTGCCGACAAGATCGTCCAAGCCCGCCGCAGTGGCGACGACATCGTCGTGGTGGTGTCGGCCATGAGTGGCGAGACCGACCGCCTTCTGGGTCTGGCCAAACAGATGCAGGAACGTCCCAACCCCCGCGAGCTGGACGTACTCCTGTCCACTGGTGAACAGGTCACCATCGCCCTGCTGTGCATGGCGCTGGAGGCCCGTGATTGTCCTGCGGTGTCCTACACCGGCGCTCAGGCGCGCATCCTCACCGACGCCGCTCACACCAAGGCGCGGATTCTCGACATCGACACCGCCAAAATCCGCCGCGATCTCGACCAGGGCAGGGTGGTGGTGGTGGCCGGTTTCCAGGGAGTGAGCGAAGAAGGGGACATCACCACCCTCGGCCGCGGCGGCTCCGACACCACTGCCGTCGCCCTGGCCGCCGCCCTCGAGGCCGACGAATGCCGCATCTATACCGACGTGGACGGCGTCTATACCACCGATCCGCGGGTGGAGCCCAAGGCCCGCCGTTTGGACCGCATCACCTTCGAGGAGATGCTGGAGATGGCCAGCCTCGGCTCCAAGGTGCTGCAAATCCGCGCGGTGGAGTTCGCCGGCAAGTACAACGTTCCCTTGCGGGTGCTGTCCACTTTCGACGACGGCCCCGGAACCCTGATCACCTACGAGGAAGAGGACATGGAACAGGCCCTGATTTCCGGCATCGCCTTCAACCGCGACGAGGCCAAGCTGACCGTGGAGGGCGTGCCCGACCGTCCCGGCATCGCCGCCGCTATTCTCGGCCCGGTCGCCGACGCCAACATCGAGGTGGACATGATCGTCCAGAACGTCGCCGAGGACGACACCACCGACTTCACCTTCACCGTGCACCGCAACGACTATCCCAAGGCGCTGGAGATTCTGGAGCGGGTGCGGCAAGACCTGAACGCCCGCAAGGTCACCGGCGACGACCGCATCGTCAAGGTATCCCTGGTGGGGGTGGGGATGCGCTCCCACGCCGGCATCGCCAGCAAGATGTTCCGGGCCCTAGCCCAGGAGGGGATCAACATCCGCATGATCTCCACGTCCGAGATCAAGATTTCCGTGGTCCTGGACGAGAAATACTTGGAACTGGCGGTACGCACCTTGCATGATGCCTTCGAATTGGACAAGGCGCAGGCATAGCGGCCTTGCCGTAGAAAATGGCGGTGTTATAATCGGCTTCGGACTGCGGTCGCGCTGGACGCGTCACGCCAGGAGCTGGCCCAAAGGCAACAGAAAGGACGATCCGTATGCTTATACTGACCCGCAGAGTAGGGGAAACGCTGGTCATCGGTGACAACATCACCGTCACCGTGTTGGGCGTCAAAGGCAATCAGGTTCGTATCGGCGTCAACGCCCCCCGGGACGTCGCCGTCCACCGTGAGGAAATCTACGAACGCATCAAGCGTGAACAGGGATCGGAAGCCGCTGTCCAGCAGTCGCCTTCTTCCGAGCCGGAGACGCCGGACGTCGATTCCTCCGATCTGGAGGCCGGTCCGGAAGTCGAATAACCGCACGCAATCCCGGAGAGGTGGCCGAGCGGCTGAAGGCGCTCCCCTGCTAAGGGAGTATGGGTCAAAAGCCCATCGAGGGTTCGAATCCCTCCCTCTCCGCCATAAACTATGGAAAAACCCCGTTGGTCCCTTTGCCCGCGGGGTTTTTTATGTCCCTATGATTTGATTCGCGGCCGCCCGGTCTGGCCGTTGTCACAAAACCGTCACAAGATCGTCACCTGTTCTTAACAATCCCCCCCTATCCTTGTCGCGCATTTGTTATCCGACGACGACAGGGGGATTTTCATGCGATTGAAGAAAACCGGGGTCACCGCCATGTTGGGACTGGTGTTGGCAGGCCAAAGCGCGGTGGCGGCGGATCGGGAACTGCTCGACATCTTGCTCGCCAACGGCGCCATTACCCGTGATCAATACGACCGCCTGTTGAAGAAGCAGGAACCGCTGACCAAGAACGACGTGGAGGTCAGCTTGAAAAAAGGGCTGCAGTTCAAAACCGCCGACGGTGATTTCAAGATGAGAATCGGTGGACGGCTTCACGCCCAGGCCGCCTATCATGATGAGGGGCGTGTCAATGGTGTGGACCCCAACGACGGTCTGGAAATCCGCCGCGGCCGTCTCTATGCCAAAGGGGTGCTCTACCACGACTGGAAGTACACCGCCGAATACGACTTCGCCGGCAACAAGACCCATATCAAAGACTTATGGGTGGCTTACACCGGCCTGAAATCCTATGGTCTGGACTTCATCGGCTTCGGTCACCAGAAACAGCCTTACAGCCTGGAAGTGGAGATGAGTTCCAACGACATCCCCTTCATCGAAAGGGCGCTGGATTACGGTTTTGCAGAAGCGGTGGTCGACCGTGCCCTGGGGGTGCGTATGCAGACCCACGGCCATTACTGGTTTGCCGCGGCCGGTTTGTATGGCGAGAGTATCGGCAAGGGCAATGACGAAGGCTGGGGAACCGCGGGACGCTTTATTCTTGCGCCGCTTCACGACCAGGAAAAGGTAGTGCATCTGGGGGTGCGCGGGGCTTATCGTGAGCCCAACGATAACCGTCAACAGCGTTTCAACTATGAAAGCACCCACCAATCCGATCTTAAACTTGTCGATTCCGGAACGATGGACAACGTGGACAACACGGCCCTGGTGGGCGCCGAGGCGGCGTTCGTTTACGGTCCGGTCGCCCTGGAAGGGGAATATACCCATGCCATGGTGGAACGTAAAAAGGGTCTGAGCGACCTGGATTTCGATGGTTTCCACGTCCAGGCCACCTGGTCCTTGACGGGGGAGTCGCGGGCAGCGGCTTACAAGCTCAAGGATGGCGAGTTCAAACGCTTGAAGCCCCATCGGTACTTCAGTCTTAGCCAGGGTGGCCTTGGCGCCTGGGAACTGGCGGCCCGTTACGCCTGGATCGATCTCAACGATCAGGACATCAAAGGCGGCCGGGCTCAGGACTTCACCATGGCCCTCAACTGGTACCTGAATCCCAACATTCGCCTGATGTTCGACTGGACCCACCAGCTCAACAACAGCCGCATCAAGCAGGCCGAGGATCTGGACATCTTCCAGGTCCGCACCCAGCTGACCTTCTGATCTTTCCAGTCATCCTCTCCGGAAATTCCAGCCCCGTCCCAGGACGGGGCTTTTTTTCAGCACCTTCGACCGAGGATTTCCCCCATGCGGACGGCCTGTCCCGCCTCCCGCACCCACTCGACCGCATCTTGGGGAAACAGCACGATCACCGTCGAGCCCATGTTGAACCGTCCCAGTTCCGCGCCCCGTTCCAGGACGATCTCCTCATCGTCGTAGCGCCAGCGGCGGATGTCACGTCCCGTGGGCGGCGTCACCACCCCGTGCCAGACCACTTCGATGCTGGCTACCAGCAGCGCTCCCACCAGCACCACCGCCATGGGACCGGCGTCGGTGTCGAACAGGCACACCACCCGCTCGTTGCGGGCGTAAAGGTTATCCATCCCCTCGGCGGTGGCGTCGTTGACCGAGAACAGCCGTCCGGGAATGTGGATCATCTCCCGCAGGCGGCCGCGATAGGGTATGTGAACCCGGTGGTAGTCGCGCGGGGACAGATAGACGGTGGCAAATTCCCCGTCGGTGAAGGCGGCGCCCAGCGCTTCGTCCCCCAGCAGGGCGGCGGCGGAAAAATCCCGGCCCTTGGCCTGGATCAGCCACTGGCCGGTCAGCCGGCCGATCTGGCTGATTCTGCCGTCGGCGGGGCTGACGACGGCATTGGGATCGTCCGGCAGGGGGCGGGCTCCGGATCTCAGGGCCCGGGTGAAAAAATCGTTGAAGCAGGCATAGTCGTCCGGGTCGGCGCTGGCGGCTTCTTCCAGGTCGATGCCGTAGGCCCGGATGAACAACCGGATCAGGATGTTCTTCAGCGGCCGCCAGCGGCAGTGGGTGATTTTCCCCACCAGGCGCGACAGGGCGTGGTGGGGCAGCAGGTATTGGAGCAGGACGAACAGGGTGTCTTTGAGGGCTTTCATGGGCGATTGAGTTGAATGCGGTGGATCTGATGGTCTTCCCCCAGGTGCAGGACGATGTCGGCGCGGGTCGGCATTTCCGCCAGCATCCAGCGCGTCAACCGTTCGTAGTGCTGGATGAAACGGCGCAGCCGGGCCTCGTCCATGATTCGAAGTTCAGTTTCCGGCCGGCCTTTGCGCATCTGGGCCAGCTGCCGCTCCTGCTGCGCCCGCCAGCGGAACACGCATTCCATGCTCGGCACCTTGAGCATGATGAGACGGTCGAGCAGGGCGAAAAGCGCCTGGTACGGTCCCTTGAGCTGGTCGTTGACGTAACGGCGCCAGCGGCCGTCCGGGTCTTCCTCGCGCTCCAGATCGTTGACGGGTTCCTCGAGGCGATCCTCAGGCTCCGGCACCACGCCGACGCACCAGCCCTCGAACAGCACCAGATCGCACCGTCCCTCCCACACCAGCCAGTGCTCCCGGGGTTTGCGGTCGTCGATGGCTTTGTCGAAGGCGGGAATCGGAATCCGGTCGCCGGGACCGGCGTTTTTCAGGGTCTCGAGGGTGCGGATGCCCAGCGCCACGTCGTGGGTGCCGGGGACGCCGCGGGTGATCAGCAGGGGGTGGACGGTGCGGGCCAGGCGTTCGCGTTCGGCGCGGGTCAGATAGATGTCGTCGATGGAAAGGCCTGCGGCCCGCAGGCCGAAGCCTGCCTCCAGCAGGGTCTGCAGCAGCCGGGTGAGGGTGGACTTGCCGGTTCCCTGGGCGCCGTTGATGCCGATCACCTGCGCACCCAGGGTATGGTGTTTGGCGATCCAGGCTGCCAGGGGTAGATAGACCGGGCCAAGCTGCGGGGTCAGGTCGGTTTCCAGTTGTAGCTCGGTGCAGCGGCGGCGGAAGACCGGCTCGAGCCTTCGCGCCAGTTCGGTCAGACGCGCAAGCGGCAGGGGCAGGCGGTCGGGGGGCCACATAGGTATCACACCACCCGGTCCGGGGGCTCGCGGCCGGCGAGGAAGGCCGTCAGGTTGGCCAGCACCCGCCTCCCCATGGCCTCGCGGGTTTCCTGCGTGGCGCTGCCCAGGTGGGGCAGGAGGACCACATCCTCACGCTGCAGCAGGCGGGGATCGACGTTGGGTTCGTTTTCGTGAACGTCGAGGCCGGCGCCGCGCAGGGGGCCGTGGTCGAGAGCGGCGATGAGGGCGTCGGTGTCCACCACGTCGCCACGGGCGGTGTTGACGAGGAAGCTGCCGGGTTTCATCCGCGACAGGCGGTCGGCATCGATCAGGTGGTAATTTTTGGCCCCACCGGGACAGTGGATGGAGACGAAGTCGCACTGGGGCAGCATCGCATCGAGGCTGTCGCAGGCCTGTGCTTCCAGGCCGGCCAGATCTTCCGGCGCCAGGGGGCGGGGATGGACGTACAGGATGCGCATGCCGAAGCCGTGCCGGGCGCGGCGGGCCACAGCGCGGCCGATGCGGCCCATGCCGACGATCCCCAAGGTCTTGCCGGTGACATTGGTGCCGAGCAGCTGGGTGGGACGCCAGCCTTGCCAGCGCCCGGCGCGCACCAGGCGTTCCCCTTCGCCGGCGCGGCGAGCTGTCATCAGCAGCAAGGTCATGGCCAGATCGGCGGTGCAGTCGGTCAGCACGCCGGGGGTGTTGGTGACCGTGATACCGCGTTTCCGGGCCGTCTCCAGGTCGATGTGGTTGACGCCGACGCCGAAGTTGGCCAGCAGGCGGCAGCGCAGCGGCTCGACGCTCAGCATCTCCCGGTCGAGGGGATCGACCACCGTGGGGCAGACGATCTCGTAGTTCTGCAGGGCCTGTTTCAGTTCCTCGCGGCTGAAGGGATGGTCGTCCGGATTGAAAGCGACCTCGAAGCGCCGGGCCAGTTCGGCCTCCACCGCTTGTGGCCAGCGGGCGGTCAGAAGAATGCGGGTCATGACGGTCGCCCAAAGCGAGACAAGCCGCACGAGGCGGCTTGTCGGTGACAGGATCGGGCCGGCATCATGCCTCCAGCGGCGGGGCGGTGTCGCGCCAGTATTCCATCGCCGCGGCGATGCCGCTGCCGGGCTTGACGTCGATGCCCACGTCGCGCATCGCCATCTCGGCGCCGACGATGGCGCTGGCCAGCATCAGCTCGTTGACGTCCCCCAGGTGACCGATGCGGAACACCTTGCCGGCCACTTCCGAAAGCCCCCCGCCCAGGGACAGGTTGTAGCGGTAGTAGGCCACCTTCATCACGTCGCGGGCGTCGAAGCCCTCGGGGACGACGATGGCGGAGACGGTGTCGGAATACCACTTGGGATCGCGGGCGCACAGCTCCAAACCCCAGCCGTCGAGCACCGCGCGGCGCACCCCTTCGGCCAGACGGTGGTGGCGGGCGTAAACGTTGTCCAGTCCTTCTTCCAGCATCAGGTCGATGGCCCGGCGCAGGCCGTGGAGCATCGGGGTGCTGGGCGTGTAGGGGAAGTAGCCGTCCTTGTTCTGCTGGATCATGTCCTCGATGTTGAGGAAGTTTCGCGGCAGCCTGGCCTCGTGCCGTTTTTCCAGCGCCTTCTGGCTGAAGCAGACGTAGGCGTTGCCGGCCGGCAGCATCATGCCTTTCTGGGACCCGGTCAGGGCCACGTCGATGCCCCAGTCGTCCATGCGGAATTCGATGCTGCCGATGGCGCTGACCCCGTCGATCATGAACAGGGCCGGATGGCCGGTGCGGTCGAGCACGTCGCGGATCGCCTTGAGATCGTTGGTGACGCCGGTGGCGGTCTCGTTGTGGCAGATCAGCAGGGCCTTGATCTCGTGGTTCGCGTCCTGGCGCAGCCGCTGTTCCAGGTGATCCAGGGGGACGCCCTCGCCCCAGGGCACTTCGTGGTATTCCACGTCCAGCCCCATACGCTGGGCCGACTGGATCCACAGATGGCTGAACTGGCCGAAACGGTAGGAAAGCACCTTGTCGCCCGGGGAGAGGGTGTTGCACATCGCCACCTCCCAGCCGGCGGTGCCGGTGGCCTGGAAGATGAACGCCTGACCAGTCTCGGTGCGGAAGATCTTCTTCAGATCCTCCAGCAGCGGCTTGACCAGGTTGGGGAAATCGGGGGCACGATGGTCCTCCATCGGCACGTGCATGGCGCTGAGGACGGAATCCGGCACGTTGGTGGGGCCGGGAACGTAGAGATGGTTACGACCTGCCATTGATTGTCAGTCCTTGTTGGTTGGTGAGAAACGGTGGTGCCTCGGGCCGGACTCGAACCGGCACGGGGTTGCCCCCTCGGGATTTTAAGTCCCGTGTGTCTACCAATTCCACCACCGAGGCGCGACCGTTTATTATTTCAGCCGCTATTGCCGTTTAGCAAGCCGTATTTGGCCGCCAGGCGGGTCAGTTCCACGTCGTTGCGGATGCCCAGCTTTTCGAAGATGCGGTAGCGGTAGGTGCAGACGGTCTTGGAACTGACGGACAGGAGGTCGGCGATCTCCTGGATGGATTTTCCCTGCAGGGTCAGAAGCGTCACCTCCATCTCCCGCTTCGACAACAGGCTGAAAGGGGAGGGGTGGCTGTCGGCGTTTTCCAGGGCCAGGTGGGTGGCGACATCGGCGCTCAGATAGCGTTTGCCACGGTACACGCTCTTGACCGCCTGGATCATTTCCTGTGGCGGGCAATGCTTGGAGAGGTAGCCGTCGATGCCGGTTTCGATCAGGTGACGGGGAATGGGGCCGCCGGTGTAGACGCTGAGGGCGATGAGACGGACGTCGGGATGATGGCTGCGAATCCGGCGGCAGGCTTCCACCCCACCCATGCCGGGCATGTTGACATCGACGATCACGACGTCGGGGGCCTTTTCCCTGACCTGCCGGAGTAGTTCCTCTCCGGTGGCGGCGCTGCCGACGATCTGGATTTCTGGATCCTCGCCGAGGATGTATTCGATGCCGCTGCGGACCAGTTCGTGATCGTCCGCAACGATGACTTTGATCATGGGGATGGAGGAGTTGTAATTCTTATTTGGCGGAGAGGGTGGGATTCGAACCCACGGAGGGTCTCCCCTCGCCGGTTTTCAAGACCGGTGCTTTCAACCGCTCAGCCACCTCTCCGATTTCGCACATAAGCATATCCCAAGCCCCCGGGATGCGCCAGTCTCACCCGTACCTGAGCCACAGGCAGTTGCCCCCGCTGGCCTGGTCGATGGCCTGAAGGCGCTGGCGGTGGGCTTCCAGTTCGGGCTCGGGGCAGGTGACGCGTTTCAAAGCCGGCCGCGGGCGGCTGGCCCGGGAAGCGCTGCCCGCAGCGGCGGTGTCGGCCGGCAGAGTGTCGAGGCCGAGAGTGACCTGGCCGCCGGTCATGGCCAGATAGACCGCGGCGAGGATCTCGGCGTCGAGCAGGGCGCCGTGGAGCTCGCGGTGGCTGTTGTCGATCTGGTAGCGCTTGCAGAGGGCATCGAGGCTGTTGCGCTGGCCGGGGTGCTTGCGCCGGGCGAGGGTGAGGGTGTCGAAGATGGTGCAGTAGTCCTCCAGGCGGCCGTAGTCCGATCCCAGGCGCGCGAGCTCGGCGTTGATGAAGCCGACGTCGAAGGGCGCGTTGTGGATGATGACCTCGCTGTCTTTGACGAAGGCGAGAAAGTCGTCGACGATGTCGGCGAATCGAGGCTTGTCGGCGAGGAAGGCGTTGTCGATGCCGTGGACGTCGACGGCCCCCTGGTCGATCTCCCGCTCCGGATTGAGATAGACGTGGTAACGGTTGTCGGTCAGGCGGCGGTCCACCAGTTCCACGCAGCCGATCTCGATGATGCGGTGGCCCTGGGCGGGATCGAGGCCGGTGGTTTCGGTGTCAAGCACGATCTGGCGCACGGGATTCTCCTTGCCGTAACAGTTCGTCGATGGCCTTGTTGGCGAGCCGGTCGGCACGCTCGTTCTCCGGGTGGCCGCTGTGGCCGCGGACCCATTCCCAGCACACTTCGTGCGGCGCCATCGCCTCCCGCAGGCGCTGCCACAGGTCGACGTTCTTCACCGGCGTGCCGGAGGCGGTCTTCCAGTTACGCCGGACCCAGTTGGGCAGCCACTCACTGATGCCCTTCTGGAGGTACCGGGAGTCGGTGCTGAGGACCACCTTGCAGGGGCGTTTCAGCGCCTCCAGCGCCCGGATCGCCGCCATCAGCTCCATGCGGTTGTTGGTGGTGTGGGGTTCGGCGCCGTAGAGTTCCTTTTCCCGGCCGCGGTAACGCAGGATCGCGCCCCAGCCGCCGGGGCCGGGGTTGCCGCGGCAGGCCCCGTCGGTGAAGATTTCCACGACTTCGGCATCAGCGTCGGGCATTCTTCCTTCTCTGGATGGTGGGCTCGACCATACCGGGAACCCAGCTGAGGCTGGATTCCGCGGCCGGCTCGAGCGGGATGGCCGTGTAGGTGCGTTTGATCGCACGGACCGCGTAGGCGACCGCCCACAGCGGGGCCCCGAGGCTGTGCCAGCGGCCCGTTTCCTCACAGGGGTGCAATAGGCGGAAATCGTACCACGCCGTGACCTCGCAGCAGAAATTGAGCAGACTGAGCCAGTCCAGCAAGCGCCGGTGGGTGATGGCCCGGCCGCTCCAGGGGATCGCGTGGCGCCGCCCGGGCAGCCAGCGGTAGAGGCGGTAGAAGCTCCAGGGGTGGAAGCCGAGGACGAACAACTGTCCCTCCGGCTTCAACACCCGTTCGGACTCGCGCAAGAGCTGGTGCTGGTCGGTGGTGAACTCCAGGGTGTGGGGAAGGATGAGAACATCGACACATTCGCTCGCCAGCGGCAGGGAGTCCAGATGGGCGGCAATGGTGCGAAAGGGGGTCCGGGGAAAGACGCCTTCATCGACGATGACGAAGCGGCGCCAGTAACCGCTGTCCAGATAACGCTTCTCCCAGCCTGTCGCCCCCAGCTGCACCAGCGTGAAGCTGTAGGGAACCTGAATGGCGCGGCTGAGGTACTGGCTTTCCAGGCGCTGGATCTTGCGTCCCAGCGGGGCCCGGTACCAGGCGCGCAGGGCGCTGAGACGGGAATTTTGGTTCGGCACGGAGGTGGCGGCGGAAGTCGTTTACCCTATAATACCCGGAAAGCGTTTGAAAATAAGCGATCGTCGAACGGGGGAGGTTACGATGAGAAGGTTGGGGGTTGTCGCAGCTGGTTGTGCCGGCCTGCTGCTGACCGCCTGCAGTCAGCAGGCGATCAAACCCGAGCCGGCGGCGCCGTCTGCTGCTGCCGGGAAACCTGAGATTCCACCGTTGCGGGTCACTCTGCGCGAGCCGGTCGCCGAACCCGCCAGGGAAGCGGCCGCGGGGGAAGGGGCGGCGGCGCAGGCGCCGGACGATCTTTGGCGCCGCCTGTTCTCGCTGTACCGCCTTCCGGAGATCGACCATCCGCGCATCGACGCCGAGCTGCGCTGGTACCTGGCCCATCCGGAATACGTCGACCGGGTGCAGCGCCGGGCCCGGCCGTATCTCTACACCATCGTCACCGAGATCGAACGCCAGCATCTGCCCGGAGAACTGGCGCTGCTGCCGGTGGTCGAGAGCGCCTTCAAGCCCGATGCCTATTCCCACCGCCGTGCCGCCGGGCTGTGGCAGTTCATTCCCTCCACCGGGCGCCTGTACGGCCTGAAGCAGAACTGGTGGATC